>CAXTKZ010000110.1:0-9687 GCA_964244985.1 uncultured Acidobacteriaceae bacterium | reverse complement strand
GCATACAACGGAAACTCCGCGCACAACTCCCTTACCCCAGCCCGCACCCGCTCCACCACCGCCGGCTCACCATGCGACTCCACCACATCTGCCACCCAGCCCGCGATCACCCGCATCTCCGCCTCGCCCATGCCGCGCGTCGTTAGCGCGGGCGTCCCCAGGCGCACGCCTGAAGGCTTCATCGGCGGCTGCGTATCCCAGGGAATCGCGTTTTTATTGACCGTAATCCCCGCCGCGCCCAGCGCCGCCTCGGCTTCGGCACCGCCCATACCCGCCGCCCATACATCCACAAGCACCAGGTGCGTATCGGTGCCGCCGGAGATCAGCCGCAGCCCGCGTTCCACGAGGCATGCACCCAGGACCCGCGCATTCGCAACGATCCGCGCCGCATACTCCCTGAACGAGGGTTCAAGCGCCTCGCCGAACGCCACCGCCTTCGCCGCTACCACATGCATCAGCGGGCCGCCCTGCTGCCCAGGGAAGACACACCGGTCGTACGCCTTACCGAGATCCCCGACGCGCTCCCCCGCCAGGATCATCCCCGACCGCGGTCCCCGCAGCGTTTTGTGCGTGGTCGTTGTCACCACATCGGCATGGGGAATCGGCGACGGGTGCGCCCCGCCCGCCACCAGCCCGGCAATGTGCGCCATGTCCACCAGCAGCTTCGCGCCTACCGCATCCGCCACCGCACGCAGCCGCTCCCAATCCCATAGGCGCGGGTACGCCGAGCCGCCGGCAATCAGCACCTTGGGACGCTCGCGCTCCGCTGTTTCGAGCAGCGCGTCGTAGTCCACCGTTTCGGTTTCACGCGAGACCCCGTAGCTCGCCACGCGGTACAGCTTGCCCGAAAAATTCAGCCGATGCCCATGCGTTAGATGGCCGCCGTGCGCCAAGTCGAGACCCAGGATCGTATCGCCCGGCTCCAGCAGCGCCATCATCACGGCGGCGTTGGCCTGCGAACCCGAGTGCGGCTGCACGTTGACATACGCCGCCCCGAAGAGTTTTTTGGCCCGCTCCCGCGCGAGGTTTTCCACCACATCGACCCACTCGCAGCCGCCGTAGTAGCGCTTGCCGGGGTAGCCCTCGGCGTACTTGTTGGTCAGCACGGAGCCGGTCGCCGCCATCACCGCTTCCGAGCAAAAGTTCTCGGACGCGATCATTTCAAGCCCGTCCCGCTGCCGCTCCAACTCGCACCCAATTGCTTCCGCTATCGCCGAATCCCGCCGCCGCAACGCCCCGTCGCTTCCCATGGCTTCATCCTACCGCCTCGGCACCGGCTGGAAGGCATGCCCCCACACCCAATCCGCCACGTTGTGCCCCATCAGGATTCCCTGATCCGCGTCGAACTGCCAATGCACGCCCAGGTAGAGCCGGCTGTCGGCGTTCTGCCGCTCCGCCTCACTGAAGGTGCCGAACCTGAGCGGCACCAGCGGCCGTGTTATCCCGCTGGCATCCTTGTTGAGCCCATTCCACTCGTCCGATACAAACACAAACGGCGTGGCATCGGGGTAGAAGTGCCGCATGATCTGGAAAAGCGCACCGCCGATGGTTGCATGGCCGGAGACATAGGCCGGGAACGGAGGGGTGAAGTTCGGGCCGCGCGCATTGGTCGCCTGTGCGCCGAGCGGGTACCAGTTGGCATCCGGCTTGACTTCCGTGTTCCCACCCTGGTCCATCGAACGGATGGCCGTAACCGGACGCCAATACTGGTAGTACCACTTCGAATCCCACGCCGCGATAGCCGCGTCCGCCATGGCGGTGTTGATCAAAGCCAGCATCCGTGCCGCATCGGGGAGCCGGTTCATACCGCCTTCCAGCACGATGGCGCGCGCAACCTGGTTGTAAATCCGAGGCGGTGCACACAGCGCGGGCGTCCCATCGTACGACCAGAAAATGCCCTCGACGGTCTGTTTGCGGGAACGACCTGTCGGCGTCCCAAAACGTGGATCTCCTCCCATGCTCTTCACCTGCTGAAAAGCCGTCGTGTACTCAGGATCGCTCAAGCCCGGCGGCGGCGGCGCCCGAAACTGGTCGCCCGCATTCAGCGTAAAAGGCTTCACCTCACCCCAGTACGCGCCCAGGTAAAGCGTCAATTTGCTGACCGGGTCGGGCGTCCAGTGGCCCACGCCGCCCATCGGCGTAAATGAGCCGCCCACGCGCGGGTCGGGAATCTGCGCGCCATCCGCGCCGCGCATGGCAAGGATGGAGCGGGCCGCGGCTGCGCCCAGCGCGTTCCCCGCGGCGCGAATGGGAAACCGTACAGCGATCCGTTCCTCATCCGCGAGCAGGAGGGCGTCCAGGCGCGCACTCTGCGAAGGGTACAGGTCGACCAGCGCGTCGTGCGCGGCCTGGGCGATGGCCGCGTCCACTGAAACCTCGCCAACGGCCGGCCGCAGCTTTGTGTAGCTCGTGTACTCCCGCGTCACGGCGTTTTCCGCTTCAAACATAGCGATGTGCACAATCGCCATGGCCCGGCTTGCGCGCGCCGGGCCGTACTGCTCGCCGAAGACCCGCACCTGCCCCGGCTGCACCGGCGTGTGATCGATCGCGGTGGTATCGAGCGCAATCTCGTTCCACATAAACAGCCTGTCGAAGGCGTCCGCCGGCACACGCGGCGGCACATGATGGTTGAACAAAACAGCAGTTTCCTGCTGCTGCACCTTCAACAATCGCTGTAGTTCAGCAGAGTTTGCCGGGAGGAGAGGCGGCACAGGGGCAGCCTGCACACAAGCGGGCAGCGCAAACAAGGCAAACCCCGCTGCACGGCGGCCCATACTCGCCAAACCTTGCAATAAATTCATTCTACTTCTCCTTGAAGGAACATATTTATACGCCGCGTGTACCATTTTTATGCGGCTCGCACCTAACAAATCCGGTTTCGAGATTCGATGTGATTGGCTGCCCGCCTCTTACATTTATAACTTGACCAAACAACAGAACATGCGACGAAGAATACACAAATTGCAATATCCGTTTGCATTTTCAACAACCTTATGTATGCAGGTTGTTCCATGTCCATCGAATGCGATGCATAGTTTGGCTTGTATGCAGAGCATAAGTACAATCTTTTAAGATATGTCCGACAATAGGACAGAAACGTTGCTGATGTTTAAAAGTTTTGGAGTGCTTCTGGATCGACCACGCCTGCCACTTACGTGTTGAAGTTTGCGGGCAGCCAGGGCGTGCACGCTCAATCGCGTCCGAATGCAGCGCCCCCTCTCGGCAGAATGCAAAATCTGTTCAGCCTTTTCGTAAGAAATCCCGTAACCGGCGGCACTCTACAATTCCCATATTGAAACTGGCACTCGTGTAAAAAAGCGTTCCTGCCCATTTTCATTGGGACAAGAGGACAAGCCTCGGCTACCGTCGAATCATGCTTTCCTGCAAACGGCTTTCTTTTACAGCATTTGTGCTGTTTTTTACTCTCGTCTGCTCCACATCCTTTGCCGCCGGCAAAAAGGATGACAGCGACCCCAAGAAACCGAAACCCGCCAAGCCGCCGCGCGTCCACTCGGTCGCGCTCGGCGCGGTGAAAAAGGTTCCCTACTCGAAAGTGGGCGACCCTGCCGGCGCACTTCCCGGCGATACCGAACTTAAAGTTCGCCCGCTTGTCGTCGACGGCCGCGTCAAGGACTGGACCACGGGCGAGCCGCACGATGTGACCGACCGCTCTTTCGCCGTGCGCCGCGCCCTGCGCATCAACGATGCCCTCCCCACCGACAAAGCCGAACACTGGGTATGGCAGCGCGGCCCTTGGCTCCTGGTCGACCGTACCGCGGGCCACACCGCGCCGTTGAGGCTGCCCGATTACGACCCTGCCGTCTCCAATGTGAGCTGGTTCCGCGACTACGCCGCGTATTGCGGCCTCACCTCCGGCGGCAAGCAGTTGTATGCTGTCGTTGCCCAGGTCGCGGCGCGCAAACCGCTGGTCGCGAAAAAGCTCGCACCCTGGGATGCAGCTGCCCCGCGTACCGCCGCGGCCTGCGCCCCCGCGGCATGGCAGCGCGAGCCGCTCCGCATCACCTTCCAGCCTGCCGGGGCCCAGCCTTCGTCCTTTGACCTTGTCGGCTCCTCCGCCCTGTTGGTCGAGGAGGGCGATGCCGAGGACGCGCCGACCCCAGGGGACAAATCCTAAGGGGACTACGATGGAGATATGGAGTCCTTCGACACCTTATTAGCCGATGCCGAACGAGCACACGGCCACCTGTGCGCGGGCCAAATTCTCGGCGTCCGCATGGCGATGCTTGGCTGCAAGCGGCTCGGCATTGAGGACCCGCGCGGGCGCGACCGGAAGCGCCTCGTCACTTTCATCGAGATCGACCGCTGCGCTACCGACGCGATCGGCGTCGTGACCGGCTGCCGGCTGGGCAAGCGCGCCCTCAAACTGCGCGACTGGGGCAAGATGGCCGCGACCTTTGTGGATCTGTCCGACAGCCGGGCCCTCCGCCTCGCTGCCACGGAAAGCTCCAAGGAGCGCGCGCGCGCGCTCTACCCCGAAATTGCAAATAAAAATCAGCAGCAGATGCGTGCCTACCGCGAGCTGCCGGATGAGGATCTGTTTACCGAGCAATGGGTCCGCGTGAAGCTGGACCCGAAAGAGTTCCCCGGCTACAAGGGAGAGCGCATTGCCTGCGCGGCATGCGGCGAAGGCATCTCGTATGAGCGCTGGGTATTGCACGATGGAGAGAAACTGTGCCGGGGCTGTGCTGACCCATCCGCGCGCTACTACCAGCCCATCGGCGAGTCCGAGGCTGCTGAACAAGTGATCGTCGAACTGCCGTACTGCGGCTGCGCTTAGGGCGGTTCGCGAAAAATAGCCCTGGCCTGCTATAAATGATTTCTCTATGCCGGATGAGAGGTTTGCGATGCGGTTTGCTTTGGCGGCATTTCTTCTTGGAACTGCGTTGTCCGGATTCGCGAGTGAACCCCAGCGCCCCCGGATCACCGGCATCGCGCATGTGGCGCTACGGACCCTGAACATGGCGGCGGAGCGGACGTTCTACACACAAAAGCTAGGATGGGCCGCCGTTGCCTCACCGGAATTTGCCGACGGCGTCCGCTTCTACGGCGATCCCCGGCAAAGTATCGAGGTGCATCCTGGACAGGGATCCGTCCTGGAGCATGTGGCGTTCTGGACCCGGGATGCGGAAGCGATGCGGGTGTATCTCAGGAGCAAAGGCATTGCAGTGCCGCCGCGCATCACCATGCTGCGAGACGGCGAGCGTGTGTTCGATGTGAAGGACCCGGAAGGAAATGGAATCGAGTTTGTCCAAGGCAGCGCGGACGCGGGAGGGAGTGTTCCAGGCAGCGTTTCAGGACGGATCATCCATGCCGGCTTTATTGTGCGGTCGGCAACAGCTGAAGACCGGTTCTACAAGGACATTCTCGGGTTCCACCCCTACTGGGCAGGCGGCATGAAGGACGGAACCGTGGACTGGCAGTCCCTGCAGGTGCCGGACGGCACGGATTGGGTCGAGTACATGCTGCACATTCCGGCGGACGCAAGCCCGAAGCAGGTGGGGGTACAGGACCATTTCGCACTGGGTGTTGCCGACATGGACCCCATCGCCGCCGAGCTCGAAAAGCGCGGTTGGACGCCGTCGCCGGATTCGCACAAACAGATGGGCCGGGACGGCAAGGTACAGCTCAACCTATACGACCCGGATCTCACGCGGGTGGAGTTCATGGAGTTTAAGCCCAGGCAAACGCCCTGCTGCTCACCCATCACAGGTCGTGAGCCCACGGGGAACTGACGCCCGCTACCGCGGCAGAGCTTGCTCACCGGCGATGGTAAAACTGGACTTAGCTTCACTGTCGCCCAGGAAAAGCATGTATGTGCCGGGACGTTCGGCGCGGACTCCTTTCGCGTCGACAGTGGACAGGTCGCGGGGAGTAAGTGTCCATCGAAGGTGAGCGACCTCACCGGGCTGCAAAGTCGTGCGGTCGAAAGCAGTGAGTTGCTGTTTAGGCGAGAAGTCGGCCTGCGGCGGATTAAAATAAAGCTCCGTTATCGCGTCGCCTGCGACACCACCTATGTTGCGGACATCGGCTTCCACGGTAAGCGGCTGGCCTGCCTGCACCGAAGAACTTGAAAGTTTCAGATTGGAGTAAGCAAACCGGGTATAACTCAGCCCATAGCCGAACGGATACAACGGCTTGCCGGAGTAGTACCGGTAAGTGCGGTTGCGCATGTCGTAATTATCGAATGGGGGCAAGTCCTGCACGCTCGTATAGAAAGTGACGGGCAGCTTCCCGCTGGGATTGTTCACACCCGCCAAGGTTTCCGCGATCGCCTGCCCGCCCGCCTCGCCGGGGTACCAAGCCTCCAGGATCGCGTTCGCGTGCTCCTGTGCCCAGTTCACTGAAAGAGCACTGCCGTTTTCAAGCACCACAATCAGCGGTTTCCCGGTCGCGCTCAGTGCTTCGAGCAAACGCTGCTGCGGCGCGGGCAGGTCGAGCGAGGTCCGGTCGCCGCCGGAAAAGCCTTCGAGATGAACGGGCATCTCCTCCCCTTCAAGCTCGGAGGTGAGGCCGACAAAGGCGACCGTCACATCGGCTTGTTTCGCGGCCGCGACCGCTTCCTGCAACTCCGCATCCAACGGCGGAAGCCAGCGAAAGGAAATCCCGGCGGTGTTCAAAGGGTGTAAGTGGCGGTATTCAACCGTGATGCGGTGTGGCTTTGCATCGGCAAAGGTGAGGTCGGCCTCCGGCATCACCGAGTCGTACTGGTCGGTGCCGGGCGTATGCCTGCTTACGTCCACGGGCTTGCCGTCAAGGGTCACGGCGACCTGCTCCGTATCGCGGTTCATGGAGTCAGTCAGGCCGTCGCAACCGTCCCCGCAGCGTCCGATCTTCAGCCCGAATTGGTATCTGCCCGGCGAGGGCGGGGTGATGGTGCCTGTCCAGCGCACGGAAAAGTTTTTTTGGTCGAGCCCGTGTGCAGGCGCGGCGTAAGTCCAATCGAAGTCGATTTCGGGATCTGTCCGGGTGACGGCGGGCTGCCCCGACAGGTCGCTCATCTTGAAGTACTCGGCAGTTAGGCCCGGTTGCCCTGCGGACGTGTGGAAAAGGGTACGTGGAGCCGGCAGCTCAGTGTTTTCCACGTAGGGCGAACCCTGCGCATACACAACTTTTGCGCCCGCAAATTGCTGCTGCAGTGCGTCGACCGGCAGCGACGGAGCGGAGGGAATCGCGTTGTAGTTGCCCTCGAGCGCCAGCAGCGAAGCAGCATTCGGTCCCACGACAGCAACCGTCTTTACCGGCTTCAACGGCAGAATCCCATCATTTTTAAGCAGCACCATCGACTCGCGGGCCGCATGGAGGGCAAGCTCCCGATTCACGGGTGTGTCCACGTCATGCGTGGAAAGCTCGCGGAAGGGCGCACGGGCGGGCGGGTCGAAAAGGCCGAGCTCCACGCGCGCTGTGAACAAACGGGTCACGGCCTGGTCGATCGCCGACTCGGGCAGCAGCCCGTCCCGGACAGCTTTCGTCAAAGCATGGTACGTGCCCCCGCAGTTCAAATCGGTACCGGCAAGGACGGCAGCAGCCGCGGCGTGTTCGGCATCGGGGGAGGTCTTATGGCCTTGCTGAAAATCGTCGATCGCATCGCAATCGGAAACGACATACCCCTTGAAACCCCACGATTCGCGCAGGATCTGCCCGAGCAGTTGCTTGCTCGCGCACGCCGGAAGCCCATTGACGGCGTTGTAGGCGCACATCAACGAGCGGGCACCCCCGTCAACGACCGCGGCACGGAAAGCCGGCGTATATGTGTCTTCGAGATCATGCGGCGACGGGTCGACATCGGCCGTATGGCGCGTGGACTCAGGGCCGGAATGCACGGCATAGTGCTTGGGCGTGGCGATGGTGGTCGGGGTCGCGCCCGTCCCCTGCAGCCCCCGGACAAAGTTGACCGCGAGCGTGCCGGTCAGCGTGGGGTCTTCCCCATAGGTTTCCTGGCCGCGTCCCCAGCGGGGGTCGCGAAAGATATTGATGTTCGGCGACCAGATCGTCAGGCCGTAATAGCGGGCGTGGTTGCCTTCACCCTGCGCGGCGTTGAACTTGGCGCGCGCTTCGGTCGCGATCACTGCACCCTCGTCGTGCATCAGGCTCTTGTCCCAGGTCGCCGCCATGCCGATCGCCTGCGGAAACACCGTCGCATAGCCGGAGCGGGCAATCCCGTGCAGCCCCTCCGACCACCAGTCATACGACGGAACGCCGAGCCGCGGAATCGCAGGCGTGGAGTTCATCATCTGCGAGACCTTTTCGTCAAGCGTCATGGCATGGACGATCACGGCCACCCGCTGCTCCGTAGGCAACGAGGGATCGGTGAGCGCGGCAGGGGTTTGCGCCTGGGCGGCTTGGAGGGCGAGCAGGAGAGCGAAGCTGAGCAGAAGTGTACGCATAAGGCTGCTACGAGAATGTAAGGGTTTGACCGGCGCTGTCAACCCAACTCTTTGAGTGGAGACAAACAATTCAAAAAGTGTAGCGGCTAACCCTTAGGAGAAGGCTTAGGCGGCGTTGGACGGGGCGGCTTCGGCAGCGGCGGATAACTTGCGCGAGTACTCTCTTTTGCAGCCGGGCTATCTTTCATGCAGCAGACGTATGGTGCATCACAACATTGTCCTGGACTCGCGCAAGTAGTCGCTTCCTTGACGGTAGGGCCGTGCTGCTTTTCGAGACTTCGGCCTCTTTGTTGCGGAGCGCAGCAAGCTTCTCCTGTATCCCTTCAACATAGATATTTGCCCAAAGCTCTTGATAGCCGATCGCCAAAATACTCCACCACATATGCAGATCGGCGGAATTAATTGCATTTCTTTCGTTCTTCACAACAAGTGACCAAAGACTCAGTGCGGCGGCAAGCACAGTTAGCAGCGGCTTGATCCAATTCAGGTTAGGAGGCACAACGCTAATCAGGAGCGTCAAGGTAGCTCCCGAGGACAGCAGCAGTGAGCCGACTACCAAAAATTTCTGCAAATTCTGATAGCGCTGTACAAGCGCGGCAAAGTAGGCAGCTCGTATTTCCGCTCCCAGCATTCCCTGCCAAACTAGGTCCTGCTCGAAGTCGGACAGCATGGAGCCCCCTTCCCTTATTATGCCGTACCTTCAGCGCGCATTAACGTGCGTACCCCTGCTGCTCCCCCGTCCGGCTATTCCAAACCGCAATGGTCCCCGAAGCGGTCACCGTCGCGCGCAGCAGGTAGCCGGGGTCGGGCCCTTGGGCCGTGCCCTGCAGGTTGGCGATATGCGGCGCGGGCGCATTATGAGCGGCCCCGCCTTCCTTCGAGAAGTGGAGCTGGTATAAGGCAGGCTTGCTCGGCGCGTCGCGCAGGGTGTCGAGCACCGGGATCGACCCGCCTTTCACCTGGCCGTTGTCCATGACGGCCACCCGTGGTTGGATCGCGTCGATCAGCGCGGGGCTGGAGCTCTGAGACCAGCCGTGGTGCGACACAACCAGCAGATCGATACTCCCTAAGCGGTTGATCGGGCACATAAGGGCCTGTTCCTTGTCGCGGGTCAGGTCGCCAAGATCGAGCACGCGCGCCTGCCCCCACTGCAGCGCAAAGCCGAGGGAGCGCGCATTTTCGGTCTGGTCAGCCTGCGCGGGTTGGCTGGGGCAAAAGCTGTTCGGCGCGCCCGCGCCGGGCAGCGGCTCCGCCAGCACCTCGCCGTCGGAGGAGACAACAG
>CAXTKZ010000109.1:0-9725 GCA_964244985.1 uncultured Acidobacteriaceae bacterium | reverse complement strand
TTCACGGTCCAGCCCACGCCCTGGCCGTGATCGGCGCGCCAGGACCAGATGTTGTCGAGGATGACATCGGCACTGTCGACCTCAAGCGCCGTGTTCGCCAAGCCTGGGGTTGCGCCGGCAATCCGCAGGGTGATGTCGCTGAGGGTGGATGGGTCAGCCGAGTGCGAGAATAAGCCGCCTTCCGGCAGGGGAAATCCGAAGATGGGCGAACCGGCGCGGAGAAGTACGGGCGAGTTGATCGGGCCCGCATCGACGATCAAACCGGCGACCTGTACGCCGTTCACATCGGCAATCTCAAGCGCCGCTTTTCCGGTTTGGGGCACCAGCGTTGCATAGCCGAGACCGAGCACAACAGTGTCGGGCCGGAACACGCTGATCGGCTCGTTGTACTTGTATACGCCCGGCGTCAGGATCAGGTTTTTGCCGAGCGCGAGCGCCAGGTTGATGTCGCGGATCGGGGTCGTCGGCTGCGCGATAAAGAACTGCTGGATAGGGATGGAGCGTCCCGCCTCAGTCCCCGAAGCCCAGCTGGTGCCGCGCGAGTTGCGCAGGGCGGCCGGTGCGAAAACCTTGTAGCTGCCGTTCACGTCCACATACAAAAATGGCTTTTCGCGGCTGACCGGGGTTTGGTCGACTGTGGTATACGGCAGCGGCTTGGGATAGCTTTGCGCCGGCGCGCCTTCCACGCCGGAAAACACCATGTTCCAGACCCCGCCGTTCCAGGAACCGAAGCTGCTGTTGCGCGAAAACCACTGCTGCTGTGAGCAGGGGTTCACATTGCCGGTCACGACGATGTCGCTGAGGAAGCCGCCGCTGGCATTGCCGCAGTAGGAGTTCACCAGTTCGAGCCCGCCGTTGATCTGCATGCGGCGCAGAGGCGCACCCTGCGAAACACCCCATTGCAGGGTATTGGGCGGCGCGTTTTGCAGCGTGTCGGCAACCGGGTCTACCGTCATGTTTTCAAGCGACCGCCAAAAGGTGTCGGTCAGGTTGGCCTGGGGCCAGGTGGAGGTGCCGTATACCGGTACGCCGAAGTTGGGTGTAATAAAGCCGGTGATCGTCACATCGCCCGGACGCGCGCCGAGCCCCGCGATTTGCTCGTAATAGCCGACCGGCGCTTGCACTGTGTACGCACCCCGCTTGAACAGCACGGCGTGGCGGTTCGGGCTGAACTGGTCCTCTTTTGAAATCGCAGTCAACTGTTGTTCGATCGTGGCCTCGGACATGGAGGGGTCGAAAACAATGACATTCGGGCCGAAGTTGGGGGACTTGGCGCTGCCTGCCTGGGCAAGGAGTGGTGCTGCTGTGAGCAGGCTCGACACGGCCGCCAGGGCGAGTGAGCCTCGAAAATTGCTGTACATACCTATCCTTTGAGCAATCAGACAATCGTTTGCCGGATCGCGAACCGGACTATATGTCGCTGCTTCCACGGCTGTCAAACACGCTTTTGCAAGCGTAAACAGCCGTTTCAGTGAGACGGAAGCGGTTGCACGGGGATTGTCGTCGGGCCGCTCGCGCTCCCCGGCTCCGAAGCCTGTGCTGTTTCAGCAAGCAGCGGCTGCTTCAGCACATCCAACGCGGCGGCGGGCAGTGGCTTGTCGGCGTTGGCCAGCAGCACGGATACCTGCCACATCTGTGTTTCATTCAAAAGGCCCGCATAGGCGGGCATCCCCGACAAGCGGATGCCGTTCTTGACTTTCCAGTAGGTCTCTCCGGCCGGGTCGTCGCTGACGCCGACAACGCCCTGGCCGTGCGGCGCCCATAGCTGCGGCGCTACGGGAAACATGGTGGCGGCAAACGGCGAAGGCCGGTTGTACTGGCCGTGGCAGCCGGCGCATTGCTCCCGGTACACATGCGCGCCCAGCAGCAGGTTGGCCGGGCTCGGGTCCATGGCGGCATGGGCGGGCATTTCGCGATCCATGCGGGCGTGCAGCGGCACATTGACGATTTGCTGCTCCAGGGGGAGCCGCGGATCGTGGACAGCGACCGGCGGATTGCCGTAGCGCAGCCATACCCCCACGGCAACCGGGAGAACAAGGAGACCGAGCAGAAGGCCAAGGATAAATCCGCGCATGTTTGTTCTCCTCAGGCGCAGGGGGGAATCGCCCTTCTAGCGTGTGTATAGGAGTTGAAGAAGGAGCGCAAGCCCGTATACCGGGCCAGATGGTTTAATAAAGGTTGGTAAAGGCTCTTCCGACAGGGTGAGCCTTCGCCCGTTGGGAGGCACACAAGCTTGTTTCCGTACCGCCGCCGTTTTCTCGCTGCCGGTTTTTTGTTGGGCAGTGCTTCAACCCTTTCCATGACCGCCGCGGCGCAAACGACCGCCGATCCCCTTCAAACACCCGAGCAGCAGCCCCCTCCTTCCACCGAGCAGCAACGGGCCCAGGTGCTGCGGGACGCGCAGAGCCGCGTTCTGGCGCGCCGCCATATCCGCGAGCAGCAGATCGAGCAGGATACGTACTCGCATAAGTTCGAGGTATATGGCGGAGGGGGCTATCTGCGCTTCCACCCCGGTACATCGCTGCAGCACAACACGGAAGGCGCATGGAATGGCGGCATCACCGAATGGATCCGTCCCAAGCTGGGCATCACCGGCGATGTGCGGGGTTATTACGGCACGGCGATTACGGACAATTTTCAGTTTCAGGTGTTTAAACCGTCGATCAGCCAATACACGTTTATGGGTGGGCCGCAGTACCGGATTCATCAAAACCAGCGTTGGGCCGTAAGCGGGCAGGTGTTGGCGGGCGTGGCGCACGGCAACTTCTCCACCGGCCTGGGCTCTTTGCGGGGTGCACCGGTAGGGCTGTACCCGGACGGCAATGTACTCGCCCTTACCGCGGGCGTGCCGGTGGATTACAACCTGGGCCCGACGCTTGCGCTGCGGCTGACGCCGAACTACCTGATGACCCGCTTCGGGTCGGAGTTCCAGCACAACCTGGGCTTTAATGTAGGGGTCGTGTTTCGATTCGGGAGACGGTAGCGATTTACCTGCCGATCGAGTTCTGGGCCGACGACTTACAGGATCCGTGAAAGGCCGTAGGCAAACGCGCCCAGCCCGACCGCAATCAATACGGTGCGTCGTCCCCAGCCGGCAAACCGTGTGCGTCCCCACCGGCTGGCCGGCGGCATGCTGATGGCCGGCGGCTGCGCACGGATCGCATCGCGCAGGAGCAGTCCCGTGAGCGCCAGGTACAAGCCCGCCAGCAAACAGATCCAGTGCGACAAGTTGGTTGCATTCGACATACGGACCCGCTCCACTTGGGCGCTTCTACTATAAGGGCTTGGATGCACGGCGGGCGAGCTGTTTTTACGCCGCCGCGATGCACCCCGCATCGTCGCGAGTCCTTTGAGCGTCTTATGAGTGTATGGTTTCTTCCCAAGAGCTGTTTGATGTATTGGTGATCGGTGCCGGGCCGACCGGCCTCGCATGCGCCCTTGAGGCGAAGCGCCTCGGCCTGCGCGTGGTGCAGATCGACAAGGGCTGCCTGTGCAATTCAATCTACAACTACCCGGCCCACATGACGTTTTTCACCACGCCGGAATTGCTGGAGATCGGTGAGGTGCCGTTTCCGAGCACCAATCAAAAGCCGACCCGGGCCGAGGCGCTGGAGTATTACCGCAAGGTGGCGGACCGTTTCGAGCTGGACATTCGGCAGTACATCCAGGTCGAGTCCGTGACGGGAGGGAACGGCGATTTCCAAGTGCATACGACCGACAGGTTCGGACGCCGCGCCGAGTTCCGTGCGCGGAAGCTGATTGTATCGACCGGCTACTACGACCTGCCCAATTACCTCGCAGTACCGGGTGAGGACTTATCGAAAGTGATGCACTACTACAACGACCCGCATCCGTTTTACGGCATGGATGTGCTGGTGGTGGGCGGTAAAAATTCAGCGGCCATCGCGGCGCTGGACCTGTGGCGGCATGGAGTGCGGGTCACGGTTGTGCACCGTGGGCCGGAGATGCACAGCCACGTGAAGTACTGGATTCTGCCGGACTTCAACAACCGCGTGAAAAATGGCGAGATCGCGGCGTACTTCAACTCGCAGGTAGTTGCGATAGAGCAGGATTCTGTCACGATCCAAACGCCGGAGGGTGAACGTACGCTGCCGAACCAATTCGTATTCGCGCTGACGGGGTACCACCCGGATTTCCGTTTCCTTGAATCACTCGGAGTGCGGTTGGAAGGCGGGGATCGCGAACCCGTGTGCAACCCTGAAACACGGGAAAGCAATGTGCCGGGTATTTACTTAGCCGGGGTGATTGTGGCCGGCAACCGTACCAATGAGATCTTTATTGAGAACGGCCGGTTCCACGGCAAGGAAATTGCCGTGGACCTGGCGCGCAAATTCGATGAACCGGTACCCGAGATGGAGCCGGCCGCAACACTTTAACGCAGATTTACAACCAGCTTGCCGAAGTGTGAAGCCGACTGCATGGTGCGGAAGGCTTCCGGCAGGCCTTCCAGCTGGAACTCACGGTCGATAACCGGGCGGATGCGCGTGGTTTCGAGTGCTCGATTCATGACCTCGAAATCCGTGCGCGAGCCGACAAAGATGCCCTGCACCCTTAGCTGCTTGCGGAGGATGACGCGGATGTCGGTGGGCTTGTCGCTTTGGGAGAGCACGCCGATCACAGCGACAGCACCGGCGATCCGCGCTGCATTCAACGATTGGGGATAGGTGCCCGCGCCGCCCACCTCAATGACCAGATCGACTCCCTCGCCGCCGGTTTGTTCCTGCGCCCACACGTCCCAGTCGGGGCGGGTGCGGTAGTTCACGCCGGCATCGAGCCCAAGATCCTTCGCGCGGGCCAGCTTTTCATCGCTGCTGGAAGTCCCGAGCACACGCGCGCCCATGGCTTTTGCAAGCTGGAGCGCTAAGATCGAAACCCCGCCTGTACCCTGAATCAGGACCGTGCTGTCCGCATGGATGCCGCCTGCCTTGTGCAGGGCCGACCAGGCGGTAACAGCCGCGCAGGGAAGGGTTGCCGCCTCAGCGAAGGATAGGTACTCGGGGAGCCGAACCACGCCCGCGGCAGGCAGGGCGACATACTGTGCGGCCATGCCGTCGATGTCGCCGCCGAGGGCGCCTTTGTACTTCGCCGCGGTTGGCATGCCGTCCAGCCAGTTCTGCATAAAGATCGCCGCGACGCGGTCGCCCGGTTGGAGGCCGGCTACTCCCTCGCCCACGGCATGCACCACACCCGCGCCGTCGGACAAAGGGATGCGCGGTAAAGGCATGCGGGGGTTATAGTCGCCGGTGACCATCATCAGGTCGCGGTAGTTGAGCGAGCAGGCGTGTACTTCGACGACCACCTGCCCCGGCGCGGGTCGGGGAATCGGGGCATCCCGAAGGGCGAGCTGGTCGATGCCGAAAGCGGGAATGGTCCAGAGTTTCATAGGGCGGTCTCCTGTGTGGAAGGATGCTGTTCCCTGATGGAAAAACAGAGAAACGATGTATATATCACGCTATGATGTCTCCATGAGAATCCTCGTCGATGTGAGTCATGGGCAAGTGTCGGCACTGAATGCTCTCGCTAAACGTACAGGAAAGGCGCGCGCGGAGGTCATCCGTGAGGCGTTGGATAAGCATGTCGTGGAGAACCAATCTCCGATTTCGGAGTTTTACGGACTTTGGGCAGGACATGCCGAAACGCAGGATGCGCAGGCCTATCAGGACAAGCTGCGTTCGGAATGGGATCGCGAATGGGACCGCTGAGGCTGTTATTCGATTCAAACATTCTCATAACAGCACTGAACGGCAAACCCAGTACGGAGATCATCAAGCTGCTGGGGGGAGACTATACGCTCTACATCAGCTTCATTACATGGATTGAGGTTTTAACAAAACCGATCCATGAAGAGAGGACTCGTATGTTTCTCGATCGCTTTTCTCGCTTGGGTATCACGGATGAAATTGCGGAGCGGGCCGTGCTGGTGCGCCGGGAGATGCGGCTGAAAACACCCGATGCACTCATCTACGCGACTGCCCTTGAAACCGGACGCACCCTTGTCACTCTGAACACCCGTGACTTTCCGCCGGGCACTCCTTCTGTTCTCACTCCCATTTAGCTGGTTTTCCGGTTGAACAGGAGCGAGTTTGCCTGGTCGATCGACGTCATGGAGATGTGCGCGATATTGACATGCGGGGGCCGCGAGGCTGCCCAAACAATCGCCTCCGCGACGTCCTCGGGCGTGAGCGGGGTGATGCCGGCATACACCTTGGCGGCGCGCTCTTCATCTCCACGAAAGCGCACGCGCGAAAAGTCGGTTTCGACCGCGCCCGGATCGACGGAAGTGACACGCACCGGCGTCCCCAGTAAATCCTGGCGAAGGCCGTCGTTGATGGCGCGTTCCGCGGCTTTGGTGGCGCAATACACCGCGCCGCCGGGGTAGGTGACTTCGCCGGCCGTGGAGCCGAGATTGACGATATGGCCGCGCCTGCGTCGCACCATGCCAGGCACCACCGCCCGGGTCACATACAGCAACCCCTTCACGTTGGTGTCGAGCATCTCGTCCCAATCTTCAATCGCGGCCTCGTAGACCTTATCGGTGCCGCGGGACAAGCCGGCGTTGTTGATCAGTACATCGATTTCGGACCACTCCCGTGGCAGCGCTTCCAGCCGCCGTGCCACCTCATCGGCGTGCCGGACGTCGAGCTCGAGAAGGTGTGTCCCTGCCGCGCCTGCTTCTTCGAGCCGGGGCGCGAGCTGCTGAAGTTTTTCCATGCGCCGCGCCGCGAGCAGCAGCTTCGCGCCTTCGCGAGCAAAAGCATACGCACACGCTTCGCCGATGCCCGCGCTTGCGCCTGTGATGAGAACAACCTGCCCATTCAGCTTGCTCATGCTCCCGCTTCCTTTCGGACCAGCTTCAGATAGCCGGCGGCCCAGTCAGTATCCGCTTCGCCGTTGTCGATTGCGGCCTGGAGCTTTTGTTGGAAGCTGTCGGCCAGTGGGGTAGGCACGACGGCGGCTTCGCGGAACAGCCGCATGTCCTTTGCGCCCAGTGCGACCGTGGCCCCGGGCTGCTCCGGCGGGTTGAGCATCACCTTGCTGTAGTTGGCATAAAACGGCGATTGAAACAGGGCACTGTTTACGGTTTCGACAAACGTCGACGCATCGAGTCCCGCTCCCTCCGCAAAGGTGATTGCTTCGGAAAGCGACGCGATCATGGCGGTAATCAGGAAGTTGCCGCCCAGCTTGAGCGCGTGTGCCTCTCTCGGCCGGCTGCCCACGACCGAAATGCCGCGCGAGAACACGTCGAGTACCGGTGTCATTTCTTGCACGAGTGCGTCCTCGCCCGCCACGGCAAGCCACAGCTTTCCTTCAGCAGCAATATTGGGACGCCCGAACACGGGCGAACCCAGATACCGTTGCCCTCGCGCGGCGTGCTCGGCTTCCAAGCGCTCGGCCAGCGCGACGCTAATCGTCGATAGAGAGACATGCACCGCGCCTTGCGGCAGGGCATCGAGCACGCCGCTTCCAAACAGTACCGATTCGAGGGCTTCGTCGTCGTTCAGCATGGTGAAGACGGCTTGCGCGTTTTGCACGGCTTCCACGGGCGACGGAGCTGTGGCCGCTCCCTCTATCGTTTTAGGGGTGCGGTTCCAAACGGTGACTTCGTAGCCCTTCGCGGCAAGAAGCGCTGCAAGGGCACTGCCCATTTTGCCTAAACCTAGAAATGCAATCCGCATACGGGGACTAGGATGCAGGCGGCGCAGAAAAAAGGGCCACCGTGCGATGGCCCTTTTCGATCTACTGCGGAGACTGCCCAGAAGGAGCGCTGCCCGTTGTCGGTGCGGTGACGCCGCCGGCCGGCTCAGCCTGCTGCTGCACGCCGATGGCGCTGCCGGACACTACCAGGTTGACGCGCCGGTTTTGCGCGCGGCCTGCCGCGGTTGAGTTGTCGGCCACGGGGTTGTTCAGGCCAAAGCCCGTCGCCGACACATTTGCGAGCGGCACGCCTTGCGAGACGAGAAAATCGCCGACGGCCTGCGCGCGATTTTCCGACAGCTTCTGGTTGTACTCAGGGCTGCCGACGTTGTCCGTAAAGCCTTCCACCTGCATTTTCAGGCTCGGATAGGCAAGAAGAATGCCTGCGACCTTAGCCAGTTTGACTTGCGTGTCCGGCTTAAGCGTGTATTTGCCCGTGTCGAAAAGGACGTCGGACAAGTTGACGATTAGCCCGCGCGCGGTTTCCTGTGTTTGCAGCACGGAGTTGAGCTGCGAACGAAGCTGCTCGCGTGCCTGGGCAACCTGATCCACGGCCTGCTTTTGCGCCTGCTGGGCAGCGGCGGCTTGCGCCTGCGCCTGCGCGGCTTCCGCTTCAGCCTTGGCGCGTTCCGCGGCGGCCTGCTCGGCTTTCAGTTGGGCCTGCTGGGCTTCAAGCGCCGACTGCTGCGCGGCCTGTTGAGCCTGTTCGCGGGCACGCTGCGATGCGGCTTCATCAAGCTCCTTGCGGCGACGGATCGCGATGACGCGGGAGTCCTCGGCGGCCTGCACCGCGGCGCGCGCATAGGTGATTTCCTGCTTGCGCTGGCTCTTTTTGGTGTCGTAGGCCTGGGCATTCTGGAGGCTCTGCACGGCGTTTTGATACGTATCGGCGGCAAGCTTATCGGCCCCCGCCGCCTTGGCGATCTGCACGGCATTGATCGCTTCATACAGTTCAAGAGGCGACTGGTCGTTGCGCGTGATGGGGTTCGCAACAGTGTCCGCTCCCTCGGTGCTTGCGTAGGTGCCGCGCGGCAAAAGCGACGCATGGGCATTCACCGTATCGATGATGCCCTCGGTTTTGTTGCGCAGAACGGAGTTTTGCAGCACAACCACATCGCTGGGAATGCTGACGTAAAAATATGGTTCGGCTGTAACGATCAGCGCAAACGCCTGGAGGTTTGTGGTCACTTTGAGATCGCATTCGCCCTTGCCGCCGGTGGGCAGCACCTCACCGAGCGCCTGCGGCTGACCCTCGGGCGAGATCGCCCAAAGAACATAGGTCAGGTACTCGACTCCATAGCCATTCGCGGGCTTCAATCCTTCAAAGTGGGCGTTGATGGAAGCCTGGCCCTTGTTGCTTTCCACCGTTGCGCCGCCCTTGGCATTCGGCAGCAGTGCAGTGCCTTCAAAGCCAATTTTAGTGGAGCCACTGCGGTGAAAGTAGTTGATAGCCGGGATATCGCGCCCTACGACCTTGATTTGGTAAACAGGGACGCCATTGCGCACGGATGATGGACCCTGGCCGTCCCCTTGCTTTTGCTGTTGCGGGAAGCGGTCGGTCGCGGTGGGGTTCATCTCTTGTGCGTGGGCAAAGGACACTCCCAGAAGTATCAAGGCAGGAGCTTGTTTCAGAAAAACATGCATCGTTGTGAAATCCTTCCGTGCGCTTAAAGGCGCAGCGTGCAACTTCAATCTTCAGCTCGTAATGGAAAAGATGCCGCAATTGAGCTCTGAGAGGCTTGTTTCTACCGGCAGGGCAGGTACGGCGCTTATCGCTCGAAGCGCTCTTTGATGGACGCGCGGGGAGGCTGCTGCGGAAGCAGCGAGTGAGCCCCTTCCTTGGAGGGGGCCAAATTGTTGGCGATGGCGAAGATGGCAAGTTCCAGGCGTGTGGAGATGCCGAGCTTTTCAAAGGTGTTCGATAGGTGGCGCTTCACGGTCTCCTCGCTCAGACCGAACTGCCTGGCGATGTCGCGGTTGGAAAAACCTTTAGCGATTAAACCGACAAC
>CAXTKZ010000108.1:0-9893 GCA_964244985.1 uncultured Acidobacteriaceae bacterium | reverse complement strand
TTCGCGCATTTGCCGAACTCCCGCCCGTTGCGTGCTTCGTCCCACTCCGGACGAAACAGCCGGTGCGAGGCCGCCAAACTGTATCTCCTGCCCAGCGCGACTCTCATGCGTTCGGCCCCATGCAATCGGCAAACAAATCCGGAGCCTCCCACACCCGTACCTGGTGCAGCGCAGCGCCGGGGCCGACCTTGCCGTTCAAACGCCGCCACACGGCGATCGCGATGTTTTCCACCGTGGGCTGCGCGTGCTTGAAGTCCTCAATCTCCAGGTTCAGGTGACGATGGTCGTATACATTCACCACCTCGCGCTCTATCACATCCTTCAGCCATTTCAGGTCCACGACGAAGCCGGTTTCGGGATCGACCTCGCCGCGCACCGTCACTTCAAGCGTGTAGTTGTGGCCGTGGCCGTTGCGGTTGGCGCAGAGGCCGAACCGCCGCACGTTTTCCTCTTCGGTCCAGCTGTCGACCCAGTAGTAGTGCGCGGCGCTCCACTCAGCCTTGCGCGTCAGCAGAATCATCGGTGAAACTCCCTCGCATGGGATGCGTGCTGCTTCTCCGGGTCGCAAACCTAACGGCTGCGGCCTTGCGACACCCGCACGCGAAGCCAACTCGCGTAAGCCAGGGCCGCAAACAAAGGCAGCCCCAGCACGATGCTCAGGAGGAGATCGCCCGCTGGAAAGCCCGACCGCGCCGCCCGACGCCAAATGCGCCACATGGTGCGCACCCAAAAAAGCAGGATCGCAACCGGTGCCCATGGATACATCGACGGGTTCCATGCCGCAAGCAGCGGCAAACCCCATACCAGCAGAACATCGAGCAGCCGCCACAAAGCCAACGGCAGGGCGTTGTTGATCAGCAAGGCCAATCGCGGCGTCCACTCCCGCCACACCGCGTTGAAGTTCGAAGCGGCGACCGAGACCGCTTCCGGCGCGTACCGGTAGCGGATGGGCAACTTGCGGCGCTTGGCCTGGAAGGCGAAGTCCACCTCAGGGATCGGGGAAGGGGGATACCCGCCCAGCTCGCGACATACATCAGCGCGGACAAGTAAGAACGCAGGATCAGCGTAGCCGATGCGCCGGGCCGCGTCGTTGACCTGCACTGCCGGGTAGGCCGTTGCCAACTCTGAGTAGATGAGCGGCAGCACGCTCCGGGCGAGCAGATCCTGCGCGAGGATGCGCCCCCCATACGACAGCAGCGGAACGTTGTAGCGCTCCGCCTCGACCACCGCCCGGCTGACCGGGACGTCCCGTGGAAAACTCGCTTCGGCGGTTGTGAACAGGAGCCAGTGCCCTCCCGCGACATGGGCTCCGGCGTGCGCGGCTGTCCAGCCTTTCGGGAGCGGGCTGGGCTCGGGCACCGCGCGCACTCCAGCAAACTGGCCGCTCGGGCTCCCGCCGACCATCAACAGCTCCCATTGCTCGCCCAGTCGCCAGCCCGGTTCACTTTGCGCCAGGAGCGACTCGATGCACGCGCGGGCTCCGCCGCCGTGCGCGGGAACCACGATGCTGAGGATGATGCCCGGCGTTTGTTGTGCTTCTTCCATGCCGTTTCCGCCTGTTTTCAGTGTATGAGATGGCGTCTCGCGCGGGCCGCCTATGATGAGGAGGTGCGATCGATACCCTCAGCAGCCGTTTTGCTCCTGGCACTGCTTCCCGGCTGCGACACCGGCACTGCTCACCTTGGGCTGCTCGGCAAGCCCGCTCCGGCGCTCAGCATCGCGGGAGCAAACCCGCTCGAGGGGATGCGCGGCCATGTGGTCGTGCTTAACTTTTGGGCGTCCTGGTGCCCGCCTTGTCTCGCAGAGTTCCCTTCGCTTGCCGCGCTGCAGGGGCAAATGCCCGAGGTGAAGGTGCTTGCGGTTTCGTTCGATACCGACCGGGAAGCCTATACGCGATTTCTGGCGCGGCATCCGTTGGCCCTGGAAACCGTGCTCGACCCGACAGGCCGTTCCAACCAGGCATTCGGCACCACGCGGCCCCCTGAAACCTGGATCCTCGACCCGCATGGGATTGTGCGCCGCCGGTTTATCGGTGCCCAGGACTGGACCGGGCCAGAGATCGTAAGCTACCTGCGCGCTTTGGAGAAAAAATAAGGGGAGAGGGGAAAGGCAAGGGGAGAGGGGAGAGGGGAGAGGTGGCAGCGGTGGATCTCTCAGATGTCTCGGGAGGCCGACGGTGCAGAGCGGACTCTTACCCTCTTCCCTTGCATCTCTCCCCTCCACCCTCCACCCTCTCCCCTCCACCCTCTCCCCTTGTTATGCTGAATAAGCTATGACACCCACAGACGTCCTGTTCCGCTACGCCGAGCACCCCCGGGAACGCACCGCCATCGCCTTGGGACGCTTGTCCGAGGTGTACGGCATCCGCCACGTCCGCCTTGACGAGCAACTGCAGCAGGTGCGGGTCGAGTACGACGTCACACATATCAACAAGGCCACCCTGCAGCAGCTGCTTCGCCGCACCGGTCTCGATATTGTTGAGGAGCTTCCGCTTGTTCCCGGGCAGCCCACGATCGCTTCCCTGCCTCCCACGCAGTAGACGCGATGCCCTGAGCTTGGTATTCTGAGTTGGTCCCACCATGTGCGCCCGTAGCTCAGCTGGATAGAGCGACTGGCTACGAACCAGTAGGCCGGAGGTTCGAATCCTTCCGGGCGCACCATACACCTTTAAAATTCCTAGAACCTATTTGGCGCGGCTACCCGCCGACTGCGCGTGTTTGCGGGGCTCCAGCACGCCCAGGCCGCAAGCCGCGGGCACGTTCGCCATCTGCTTCGTGAACACACGGTGGCCTGCCGTACCCGGCTTCAGGGTTGCCCAGTAGCTGGTCCGGGTCACCAGCGGTTTGCCTTGCTCGATAATTTGATGGTCCATAATTTTGATTCCGCACAGGAGGTTCTTGTCGGGATTCAGGATGGAGCGTCGCGGGTCTTTTGAGGCGAGCTTCCGGTCGCGTCCCCAGTCGAAATCGCAGCCATAGCGGCGCTCGTCCTCATAGGTGAGCTGCAAAAGCCCTTCCTGTCGCCGCTGCCGTCCGGAAACACTGTCGGGAATATTCACCGCGGGATCGAGGTGGTGGACGGTTGTGGTCGGGTCAAGACCGGCTTCAGCCCCGGCGAGTGCCTGAAAGGTGTAAGCCCAAAAAGCCCGCTTGTCGGCTTCCCCTTCCCGCGCGAACCGCGGACAGTATCCCCGTACCGCACGTGCGGCGGCGGGGGACAGCAGCGATGGGGGCAGCGCCTGCTCAACGGCGGCATCCCAGCGCGGATCCCAGGTCTTGCCGCCCAACTCTTCTTTTTTGACATCGATGGGCGTGGGCGGAGCCTGTTTCAGTGCGGGCGTGGATGCGGCAGCCGGGTGCGGCGGCGGCACGGGTCCGGACGCTTGCGTATGACCGCAGCCGGTAAGGAGCAGCGCAAAACAGGCGCACAATCCGGCGTGAGTTCGAATGTTCATTGTTTCCCCATGCGGCGCCCACCACAACAGAGATGCGCACGCCGTTTTTCTCAACGGATCAGCGCATGGGGAGTACGCACTTCAAGGTAGATGCGCAGCCGCGCCGCAAACGGGGCAGAAGGGCATAAGTGTCCTAGTGTGCGGCAACCGGTTCGCCGGCACTTGCGCGAGGGTTGTTCTTTTTCAGCAGAAACGCAAGCATGGTCATCACGATCGAGGCCGCGAATAAGATCCAGAACACGTCGATATACGCCAGCGTCGTTGCCTGCGCGGTAAGTGTATTAAGAATCTGCGCGTTTGCGCCTCCGGACGCGTTGGCAGGCCCTATCTTCGATGAGAGAGCGCCTTGATAGAGGCCGTGCAGCTGCTGGTATGGAGCGCTGGAAGGCGTGATGAACTTGGTCAGCTGATCCTGGTGGAACGCGCCGCGCCGCGTGACGGCGGCATTGGTCAGCGCGATGAGGATGGAGCCGCCGATGTTGCGTACAAAGTTGATCAACCCCGAAATCTGATTTGATTTTTCCCGGGGCAATCCGAAATACACAGCCGTTGTGATTGCGATAAACACCAGCGGAATCGTGCCGATCTGAAAGACACGCAGCCACGATGCTGTGTAGAACGACAGATTGAGGTTCAGCTTTGTTGCCGTCAGCCAGTACGACAGGGCGAGAAACGCGAACCCGACAGCAATGACATTCCGCGCCGGAAACCGCGAAACTGCCTGCCCGGCAAGAGGCATGATGAATAAAAGTGCGATACCGCCGCCTGAAAGCGAAAGGCCGGCATTGAGCGCCGTATAGCCAAGCTGCGCCTGCAGATACTGCGGCTGCAGAACAGTGGTTGCATTCAGGAGGCCGCCCGTAAGCAGCATAAGAAAACAGCAGGTCGCGAAATTCCTGCTTTTAAACAGCCGCAGCTCCATCAGGGGCGTTTTCGCGCCCCACCACTGCCAGGCGATCAACGCCGGGAAGCTGATGCCGAAGACAGTGGCGAAAAATACGATAGCGTGCGAGCCGAACCAGTCCCATTCCTGGCCCTTGTCGAGGGTGACCTGAAGCGCGCCCATGGACAAAATCAACAGGGATACCCCGATGTAGTCGACGCGGAAGAAGTTCTTAAGGTCGGACTTCAGCCACGGCGGCTCCTCCACCAGGCGGGAAGTGAGGACAAATGCAAGGATGCCGACCGGAATATTGATGTAAAAAATCCAGCGCCAGCTGTAGCTGTCTGTCAGCCAGCCGCCGATGGTGGGTCCAATGGAAGGGGCGAGCACGGCCACCAAACCGTACAACGCAAAGGCGAGCCCGCGCTTTGACGGCTCAAAGGAGTCGGCCATGATGGCCTGGGCCATGGGCTGCAGGCCGCCGCCGCCCATGCCCTGCAAGACCCTGCACACGAGCAACAGCCCGAGGGAAGGCGCGACTCCGCATAAAAAGGAGGAAACAGTGAAGAGGACGATGCAGGACATAAAGAACCGCTTACGCCCGAGTACGCTTGAAGCCCACCCGCCCATGGGCAGAACGATGGCGTTCGCTACCAGGTAAGTGGTCAGTACATAGGTGCTTTGGTCTTCACTCGCGCCCAGCCCACCCGCAATGTAAGGCAGCGCCACGTTTGCGATAGAGGTATCGAGCACCTCCATGAAGGCCGCTAAGGCCACCGTGGCTGCAATGAGCCAAGGATTGGCTTTCGGCTTCCAGTTTCCATGTTCACCCGGCATCCATGCTCCCGCGGTACCTGCCTCCGGCGGGCCCGACATCCACTAGATGCGTGAGTACGTTTGAGGACGCGGGAAATGCAATATGGTTCGACAAAGATCAGGGCGCGGGCGGGACGGCCCAGTAGTCGGTGCGCGCCACAACCTGCCCCGGGGTGCCTGCTTTCAGGCTCACGGCGAGCCGGTGCAGGCCGGGCGTCAGCTCAGTTGGATGGAAGCTCAGCATATAGCGGTTGCGCGCGTGGCTTGCCATGGTGGAAACCCGTTCCTCAAACGCCCGCTCGCTTGTGAAGCTCAGGGCTTCGCCGCCGCTCATCACCGCCAGGGATTTCGCGGCATTGGACTTGAGGGCATTGGCCGCCAGCACGGCAAGGGAAATCAGAGACCCCGAACCGGGATTGACCAGCTGGTCGAGAAACTCAGCCTTGACGGGCGACCAGGTCAGGCTCAGGACCAAAGTGTTGCTTGTGCCGATGCGCTCAACCAGCTGCGGCGCGGAAACACGCTTGCTGCCGTGGTCGCGCGACTCGCTCAGAAGCAGCAGGATGCGGCGGCGCTCCGGAGGCCGCTGGTCCAGCAAACCGAGCGAGTAGCCGGCGGCATCCAGCAGCGCCGCCCCGCCATCCCCCGGCTGGAGCTCGTTCAGGTCGTTTTGAATCAGGTCCGTATCGCGGGTCCAGGCTTCTCGAAACTCAATTTGTGAGTCGAACTCAACCAGAGTGACCTCGCCATTGCCGTTGCCGAGGAACAGGTTGAGCAAGGGGGCGAGCCGGGCGAACTTCTCGAACTGGAGCTCGCTGGTACGACCTTTCTGGAGGCATACCACCAGCGACACCGGCGTGGTGTCCAGGTCGTCGTCCACATGGATGCGTTGGGGTACCCCGTTGTCCGTCAGCGAAAACGCATCCGCGCCCAAACCGTACACCACTTCGCCTTTGCCTGCTTCCACCAGTGTCGGGACGAGCACGACACTGGTGCTCACGCGCAGGGTTGGCGTTTCGGAGGTTTGCGCCCAGGCGGAAGCGCTTAACAGGAGCAGAGGTATGAAGAACTCAGCGCGCATCGCCCGCATCCCGCGCGCGTCGCTTGCCCAGCCCGTCGATCTCCGCGGTCCAGCGCAGAAACTTGAGCAAGCGCCCCCGTTCGCGCCAGATAAACCGGAGCACGTCGCGCCCGGTCATGGTTTCCGCATGGAGCCCGGAGTAGGTTTCGATCCGCCATCGGATGTAAGGGCTGCGCCACGGCCGCAAACAGTGGCCGCGTGTCGCGTTCCAAACGAACCTGAGGGCAGCCGGCACCCGGCCAGTATAGCGAACTCCTATACTGAGCCCAGGCACGAGAGGGCCCGTGAGATGGCGACCGCGACTTTTGTTTCCCTTGAGGAATACAACAAAACCAGCTATCGCCCGGACATGGAGTACATCGATGGCGAGTTGAAGGAGAAAGCCGCGGTCCAGTGGATTCACTCGAACCTGCAGGCCCTGCTTGCTCTTTGGTTCGGACAGCACAAGAAAGAATGGAAAGTGGTCGTCGGCGTGGGATGCCGCACCCGGGTTGCTGCAACCCGGGTCCGCCTGCCGGATGTGGTCATCGACCATGCTGGACCTCATCTGCAAACCCTGACCACACCTCCCCTGATCGTGATCGAAATTCTCTCCCCTACCGACACCTTTTCAGAAATGCGGAAGCGCATCAGAGATTTTCAGACCATGGGCATTGAGAATATCTGGATCATCGATCCGCAGGAGCGGACCGGCTTTCTCTGTGGCCAGGATGCATCCTGGCATCCGGTGATGCGCTTTGAAGTGCCGGGCACCCCGATCTTCCTCAACCTGCCTGAGCTGTTCGCAAGCTATGACGAGGATAACGGCGAGCAATAGCGGTTCAACCGCATCCGGGACACACCCGAGTCTGCGGGTTTAGGCGACTGCTTCCGGCGCATTACACTGGGAAAACATGATTCCCACGCTTGAATGGACCGACGCCGGCGTTCGCTTTCTGGACCAAACCAAACTTCCCCTTGAAGAAACCTACGTCCTCGCCACAACGTACCGCGAGGTGGCCGACGTCATTGTGACGATGGTCGTGCGGGGGGCCCCGGCGATCGGTGTTTCCGCTGCCATGGGTGTTGCGCTCGGGGTGGAGAAATCGACGGCCGAGACGGTCGCGACGCTGCGTCCCGAATTTGAGGAAATCTGCCGCACCCTGGCCGCTACCCGTCCCACGGCGGTGAACCTGTTTTGGGCAATCGCCCGCATGCGCGACCGCTTCCAAGCGCTTGCCGGCGAGGAGGGTGCGACAGTGGCGAGCATCCGGGCCGGGCTCACCCGCGAAGCGCAAACGATGTACACGGAAGATATTGAAGCGTGTAAAACCATGGGCGCACACGGCGCTCCGCTGCTGCCGAGGCAGGGCGGCGTGCTGACCCACTGCAATGCCGGCGCGCTGGCTACGTGCGGCTATGGTTCCGCGCTGGGCGTGGTGCGGTCGGCGGTGGCGAGCGGCGCGGAGCTGCGGGTGTACGCGGATGAAACCCGTCCGTTCCTCCAGGGTGCGCGGCTGACTGCGTGGGAGATGATGCAGGACGGCATCCCGACCACGGTATTGTGCGACAACATGGCGGCCACGCTGATGCGCCAGGGCAAAATCCAGGCCGTAATTGTCGGCGCGGACCGCATTGCCGCGAACGGCGACGTAGCAAACAAGATCGGCACCTATGGCGTCGCAATCCTCGCCAAGGAGCACGGGATTCCCTTTTACGTGGCGGCACCCTGGTCCACGGTCGACATGGGCACGCCCACGGGCGATGAGATTGAAATCGAGCAGCGCTCCGCCAGTGAGGTGACCCACCACGGCGGCCGGCAGCAGACGCCCCACGCTGTGGACATTGAAAATCCGGCCTTCGATGTGACCCCGGCAAAGTATGTAACGGCCATCATCACGGAGCGTGGGGCCGTGCATAGGGTCGGACCGGAATCGCTCGCGGCCATGGCGGAAGCTCCGCAATTGGTGTGAGGCTCCCATGGAGAAAGGCTTCAGCGAGGCGCGTGCCGCATGCTGCTCTACTCGTGTTGGCGGTGTTTTTGGCGGCCGCTGTCATGTACCTGACCTGGCCGAGCCGGTCGGTGATCTTCTGCGAGCGCCTGCCGCAGCTTACCTCGCTTGCTGTTTGCGCAGCGGCGTTGCTGGTCGTATCCTTCCGCGCGCTTTCGTCGGCGCGGGCCGGGGGTGGTGAGCTGCGCATCCCGGGTGGGGCTGCGGTACTCGCGGCGCTGGCATTCTTTCTGTGCGCGCATCATATCGCCGAGTACCGCAAACCCTGCACCGCGCTTCAGCAACAGCTCATCCCCGCAAAATAAATGCCGGGATATAGTGAGGAAAGATGGAGGAACACCATGGCCAAGCAGACGCCCGCCCCGGAACCCAACAAAGGACATGCTGTCCAGGACCCGGCCTTGATCGAGTTGAAGGAGATCCGGTCCATGCTGCGCGCCATGAGCGAGCGACTCGATATCATGGACGAACGTTTCGACCGGCTGGATTTGAAGCTCGATGTTTATAAGGACTTCCATCTACTAAAAGAAGAAGTCGCGGAGCTGCGCGGCACGACCCTGGCACTGAACCATAAAATGCAGATGTTGAAAGGTCCGGCGAACGCCTGAGCGGCATTCAGAGTTTCACATGGATAGGACGGCTCATCCTGAACGCAGTGAAGGACCTGTTTTTGCCCGCATCGCAAAAGAAAGCACGTCCTGCGTCGCTTTCCTTCTCAGGATGAGCCATTCTTGTAATTCGCAAGTAGATCGGCACTCGCCTACGGCCTCTTAGGATCACCCGCCTCGTGAGTTCTGCCACAAACCACTCTCCCGAACCTAAGACCTTCCAACGCTCGCCGGTTTTCACTTGCCCATCCTCACAGCGAGCGCTACAGTGCTTGCAATGACGGCGCACCTTCCCCCGAACGCCGCGAAACGAAATACACTTCTCCCCGGAGCGCTCCCATGCTAAAAGGTTTTCGCGATTTTATTCTGCGCGGCAACGTCGTCGATCTCGCGGTTGCCGTCGTCATCGGAGCCGCTTTTACCTCCATCGTCAACTCGCTGGTGAAGGACATCATCACGCCCCTGCTCGCCGCCATTGTGAAGAAACCGGATTTCAGCTACCTGGTCGCCGACATTCATGGAGGCCACATCGCCTACGGCAACTTTTTAAATGCAGCGATCAACTTCCTGCTGGTTGCCGGAGCGATGTATTTCTTTGTTGTTCTGCCGCTTAATACCTTGCTCAAGCGCCTGCATCATGAGGCTCCGCCTGCGGCCATCGCCACAAAACCCTGCCCGGAGTGCCTGAGCGAGGTGCCGCTTGCCGCCCGCCGCTGCTCGCACTGTGCCCAGCCTTTTGCGGCCGCGGCTGCCTAGCACCCTCAAAGGGTAGCCTGTGCGGGGCTCAAACCCGATACACTGCCCGTATCCCGCCAAAGGAGCACACCCGCCCCTTGCCCCTCCGCATCGCCGCTGCCCTCTTCTCCATCGCCGCCGTCGGCATCGCTCTGGCTGCCCTGCCTGCCGAGCAAACCATGCCGCCCATGCCGCAGCAGGTATTCGGCTTCCATGATTTCCAGGCAGAGCAGGCGAAGTGGGATCGCGACTTCCTTGCGGTGCACGAAGCATAACTCGCCGGCGAACACCTGATTAGGCGTACTGCCGCGCGGCATGTCGCGGG
>CAXTKZ010000107.1:0-10064 GCA_964244985.1 uncultured Acidobacteriaceae bacterium | reverse complement strand
TCCTGAAGGCCGAGCGGAACAAGCGTAAGGGCGTCATACTGCGGCGGCGGGGCCATGGAGAAGCCGGGCGGCGGCACTTGGTTGGTAGGCGGCAAAGGCGCTTGCTGCGCATGTGCCCCAACGGAAAAAGCAGCCGCGAGAAGAAAAGTACCGATTTTGGGTGCAAGCATGTTGAGTTCCTACTTGTCCATTCAAACACCGTGTGTTGCGCTTTGTTGTGCGGTTTTACTCAGCCTGCCTGAGTTCAATTGAGCTCAGATGGCGGACCCATCGCGATGCACACCGATCCCGGCTGATAATCAGTTTAAACGGTCCATCCCTCGCGCTGAGTGGCTTTCCGTTGAGTCTGTCGGCAACAAGAACCACACCTGGATAAAAGGCGGGCTCCGTTTCAGCAAGTGGTATCAAAACCCTGAAGCCATCCTGGCCTGCTGCGACGAGATACTGCAAAAAAGCAGGCCCGCTAAAGTCCTCACCCCTCGGCGCTCCAATTAAAGGCAGAAGTGCAGAAAGCAGTACGCCGGAGTACACCTCTTTCTTATGTGTTTGCTCCTCGGCGACGGTTACGCTTTGGTGCGGGAGGCGGGCAAACTCTGAAGGTTCGTAGGTAACAGTCCTGGCGCCTTCCGGTTGAGGATATTTGTATATGTAAAGCGCGGAGTGAGGAAAGGGTTCGCAGGTCGGCGGACATGAATGTACGGTCAGATGAATAGTTTGCGGCTGCGATTCACTTCCGTTGAGGAGCTGGTTCTGCGGCGTAAAGCCGGGTGACTTTACCTCGAGTTCGAAGCGAAAGGAGTGCAGATTGAAGAATGCCGTCCCATTTGCATCGGTTTCAAGCAGGATGGGTTTTGCCGTTACGCGAATCTGCGCCTTGCCGATTACAGCCCCGGACGTATCGGTCACCTTCAAATGGACAGCATCATCCGAAAAGCTAGGTGCGGCTTGCGCCTGAGCGGCACTTGCAAATAGAAGCAGCGGGACGAGTGTCAGGAGTCTCAACATGGGGCTGCACGACCTTTCGATGAGCTATTCCGCCTGCTTCAGCTCGAGTTTGACGAGGTTGTGCACGGAGCGGGCGGGGCGCTGGTCCTCGCTGACGACGAGCTTGAACGGGCCTTCTTTTGCGTCGAGCGGCTTGCCGTCCAACTGATCCGCGACCAGAACAGTGCCGGGATGGAAGTCCGGCTCAGCTTCGGCAAGCGCGAGAACGGCTTTGTAGCCATCCGAGCCGGTCGCAACCACGTACATGGAAAAGGCTTTGCCCTTCACGTCCGTCCCCATGGGCGCGCCTGCTTTGGCAAGGAGGTCAATCAAGGGAACGCCGGAGTAGGTTTCACTTTTGTGGGTATGGCCGTTTTCGACAGTAACGGAGATGTGGGACATCGCGGCGAGCTGCGCGGGGGTGAGGGTTTCGGTGGTGCTACCGAGAACGCTGAGCTGGTCCGGCGCGCCGGGCTGATCGGTGTTGGGCTGGTTTGGGCTGCTCGCGGGAGTTTCAGCACCGCTGTCCGCGGCGCTGAGGGCAAGCGATACCCGCGCCGGCAGCGGAGCTTTGAGCGGGATTTCCTTGGTATCGAAACCCTGCGCGCGGACAGAAAGTTTGCTGATGCCCCCCAGCGAAACGACGGCCTGGCCGTTCTTGTCGGTGACGCGCGACGCGGGCGTGAACTGGACAATCGCACCGGGCAGCCTGGTCCCGGCACCATCGGCGACGAAGACCTGCACGGAGCAGCCGGAGCCGTGCTGCTGCGCCGCGCCCACGGTTGCCGCACATAATAGGAGCAGGGAGGCCGGAAGCTTTTTTCGCATGGGAACACCTTTCAGAAAACGCCCGTTTGAACCGGGAGCCACCACGTATACTAACCTCATGTCGATTGCGGGAAACATTAAAGGCATTGCCAAGGGCATGAGCATCACCTTCGGGGAGATGTTTCAGCCGACGGAAGTGGAGAACTATCCGGACGGCCCGGGGCCGCTGAAAGGTGCTGTGTTCCAAGAACGGTTCCGTGGCGCGCATCTCCTGCAGCGCGATGAGAACGGTCTGGAGAAGTGCGTCGCCTGCTTCTTGTGCGCGGCGGCTTGCCCGGCAAACTGCATCTACATTGAAGCCGCGGAGAACACGGCCGAAAAGCGCATTTCAAGCGCCGAGCGCTATGCCAAGGTCTACAACATCGACTACAATCGGTGCATTTTCTGCGGCTATTGCGTGGAAGCCTGCCCGACGGACGCGATCACGCATGGGCACGGATTTGAGCTTGCCAGCTTGAATGCGAGCACACTGATCATGCGCAAGGAAGATATGCTGGTCGACAATGTCGGGCTGCCGGGCGGCATCGCGGCAGGGGCGGAGTCCGTTAAGTAAGCGTAAACAAGTACGGAAACGGACGGCTCCGTCGAACGGGGCCGTTTTTGCGTTTACGAAGCGCATCAGAGAAGTGGAGGAGGAGCCATGGCGAGTGTACGGGTGTTTGCGCGCGCGAAAGCAAAGGCCGGCAAGGAGCAGAACCTGCGCGAGCAGCTGCTGGAGCTGGTGAAAGCGAGCCGCGCCGAAGACGGGGTGGAGCTGTATGAGCTGTACGAGACGACCGACGGCGGCGAGTTCCTGTTCAATGAGCAATGGGCTGGCGCTGAGGAGTTTGCGTCCCACAAAAGCTCGGAGCATTTTAAGCACGCGGATACGGCGATGCAGCCGTTTCTGGATGGGGAGTTGGTCGTCTGGGTGGTGGACCCGGTCGAGCCGGTGCTGTAGCTCTGGCAGGGCATTTGCCCTCCGGTTGGGATACTGAAAGAAGGCGCGCCTATCGACGGCGCGCCTTTTCTCGTTCCGGAGGAGTGGCAAGTGACACCAGAAGAGTTTTTGAAAAAAGCAACGGAGGCCGCGTGCGCCGCGGGGCATCTTTTTCCTGAATATGCCGCGTGTGAGGCTGCGCTTGAGTCGTCGTGGGGCGGGTCGACCTTGGCGTTGGAGGCGAATAACCTGTTCGGGCAGAAGCAGTGCCACCCGGCCCGAGGAGCATCGCTCACACTGCCGACGCGGGAGTTTTTGCATGGAGCGTGGCTGACGGTCCAGGCGCAGTGGGTGGTGTTTCGCGACTGGCAGGACTCGTTTACGCACCGGATGGCGCTGCTGCGCTCGCTTGAGAATGGGTACCCGCACTACAGGGCGGCTCTTCTTGCGACGAGCGGGACGGAATTCGTGGCGCAAGTGTCCAAGAGTTGGTCGACCGATCCCCAGCGGGCGGGGAAGGTGCTGAGCGTGTACCGGGCGCATTTCGGTGAGGTGGCCATTGTTTAATGATGCCCAGCCGCTTGTTCTCTGGCTCATCCTGAGCGCAGCGGAAGCGCTTTGCGCCAACGGACCTGCTTTTGCTTGCACTGCAAAGGAAAGCAGGTCCTTCGTCACTTCGCTCCTCAGGATGAGCCGTTCTTTTGGGGGATGGCCCAGTGAGCTGTGCTGCTGTCGATGAAGTACTCACGCCCCCTGCGGCACTTTCTTGTTCGGCGTTTGCTTGACTTCCTCTTTCAGCGATGCCTCCCGAACCGGCTTTTCATGCAGCAGCAGCTCCGTGGCCTGCAGGTGCGGGTTGGCGTGGAACCAGCGTTTGCAGGCGTCGCCGGCAAGGAGGTTGAGCAGCGCCATCAAGGACATGCCCTGGTGATGGGCCATCCATTCGCGCACAAGGCGCGGGCGCTCCCGGCCTTGCGTGTAGTCGATCGCCTCGTAAAAGCCGTATGCGCCGGACCAGCCGTTTTTGGCCATGGCGCGGAGGTTGCGGACGGCGGCATCGCGGTCGATACCGAGCGCGAGAAAGCTGGAGTAAGGCGAAATCACGGGCCCGGCGGTCGCGTCCCATTTGAGCGCGATCTCGGGAATGCCGAAGGCCTTGTAGTGGTAGTGGCCCGCGTCGTCGACCTCCGCGTAGCCTGACTCGGAGATGCCCCAGGGGAGCTTGAGTTTGCGGGCGTACTCGCGCTGAATGGCCACAACGCCGGACAGTGTGCGCGCGACGAGCGTGTCCGGGTACGAGCGCATCCAGAGCGACGGCATCAGGTATTCAAACATGGTCGCGGTCCAGCTCAGCAGCACGGCGTGGCCGTAGGCAAGGGTGTGGGTGCGGCCCATCTTGAACCAGCTGGTTTGTTCGAGATCCCCTTTTGCGACGGAAATAAACGCGGCGATGCGGGCCTCGGAGGCGAGCATGTCGTAGCAGGCCTGATGGAGCTCGTTGCGCTCGACGTCGTAGCCGATGGACAGCATTTGCCGATCGCGCTGGACGAGAAAGCCGAAGTCCATTTCAGTCGCGAGGCGGAAGGCTTCGGTGGAGCAGCGCCCAACGCCGGCGGCAAGCATTTGCAAATTTTCGATTGCCGGGGCGAGCAGAGCACGGAGGCGTTCAGCAAGGGGAGATGGAGAGGCGGCAAGCCGCGCATCGAGCGCGCGGGCCCATGCGGCGGCACTGCCGAGCGGGGGATGGGTGCTTTCAAGCTGAAGCGGAGCGAACTCGGGCAGCAGCCAGGGTTCGTAATTGCGCACCAGGGTCGTGATGGCGGCGATGCGCTTCGCGTGTTCGTTGTGCCACCAGGCGGCTTCTGGGTCGGTTGTACCCGCAGGCAGGGCAGTGTGGTTGATCGCCCAGGCAAGCAGTTCATCAAGCGAAGCGCCCGCCGGGGGGGCACCGGCGGCCTGCGAGACGGCATACTGCGTGCGCAAACCCTCAAACAGATTTTTGTCGATGAGCGGCCGGGTAAGCAGCTCCGCCGCGCCCATGCGCAAGGTGTAGAGCGACGCGGCGAAGTTGCCGCTGTCGACCGAAGAAACCGTGATGGGGCGAAGCGCTTCAAGGGTTTCCGTGTTGTACCAGTTGTAGAGGTGGCCGCGGTGCTTCGGCAGGGCTTGGAATGTGGCAAGGGTCGCGAGGGTGAGCTGGGTGAACTCGGGCACGGTAAGCCATCCGAACGCAACCGCGGCCTGGCGGGCGTTGAGCAGCAGACCCAGGTTGGTGGGCGAGATGCGCGGGGCTTCGAAGAGGTTTTGTTCCTCGACGTTGTCGGGGATGAGATAGTGGTGGCGCGCTCCGCCGAACTGGTAGAACCAGCGCCAAATGCGCAGGGCGTGCTCGTGGAGAAACGCGTTGTCGGCGGGGGAAAGCGGGGCGGCCTCCTCGCTGGGGGGCTTGTTGAGCCACGCGGTGATAAGCCCCGCGGCGGCCCACAGCAGCAGCACGGGGGCAGCGATGACCAGCGCGTGTCGGCTGTGCAGGCCCACGAGCAGCGCAATGACGAGCGCGAAAATGGGGCTGGCGGCGAGGTAGCGGTCGACCGGGGTGACGCGCTTGCCGGACTCGGCTTCCGCGGCGGTTTCCCATTCGAGCAGCCGTTGGCCGGTGACAAGGCGGCGGACGAGCGAGCGGACGATGGCATCGAGCGAGAGAAAGGTCGAGTGGGGCAGAAAAACGAGGTTGAGCAGCGTGATAAACGCGGCCTGGCCCGTACCCTCCATCGCTTCGCCAACCGCGCCTGCCTGGTCGGACGACAGCGCGCGACCCAACGAAAAGCAGAACTGGACCATTGTCGGCAGGAACATAAGAAAGACCGTGACGAGCGTCCAGTACAGCGGACCGCCGACCAGGCCCAGCCAGCCCGCGATGAACAGGAGCATGGTGCCGGGCTCGACGAGCGAACGGCGCAAATTGTCGAAGATCTTCCAGCGCGAGATGGTGGAGATGGGATTGCGGACCTTGCGGCCCGACTCGTCAGGGACGGAGTTTGTGATCCATTGCGTGATCTGCCAGTCGCCGCGCACCCAGCGGTGCTTGCGCTTGGTATAGGCCGAGTAGTGCGATGGGTAGTCGTCGACAACCTCGATGTCCGTCGCGAGACCGGCCCGGGCGTATGCGCCTTCGATCAGGTCGTGCGACAGGAGCGCGTTGCGGGGAAAGCGGCGGTCGAGCACCGCATGGAGCGTCCCGACCTCGTAGATACCCTTGCCGGTGAAGATGCCTTCGCCGTACAGGTCCTGGTACACGTCGGAAACGGCGCGGGTATAGATGTCGAAGCCGGTTTGTCCGGAGAAGAGCGACGCGAGGCGCGAGCGCGAAGCAGAGGCTACGCTGACACCTACGCGCGGCTGGAGGATGCCGTAGCCTGCGGTGACGATGCGGCGCTCAGGGTCGATGACAGCCTGGTTAAGCGGGTGCGCCATGGCCCCGACCATCGACGGGGCGGTGCCGCGGGGCAGCTGCGTGTCGGAGTCGAGCGTGATGATGTAGCGGACATGGCGCACGGCATCGACGCCGCCCGCTTTGACGGGAAAGGCGTCGAAGGTGCCTTCAAGGTATTTATTCAGGTCGAGCAGCTTGCCGCGCTTGCGCTCCCAGCCCATCCATACGCCCTGCCGCGCATTGAAGATGCGGTGGCGGTGGAACAGCGCGAACTGGCCGCCGCCCTGGTGCAGATAGCGGTGGTTGAGGTCGTTGATGAGATCGACGGCGAGCTGAACCAGGGCGTCGGAATCGTTTTCGCGGGGGCGGGTGAGCGAGTCGGGCAGGTCGGTGATGAGGGCGAAATGGAGGTTGGGATCCTGGTTGGCGAGCCAGCGGACTTCAAGCTCGGCGACCAGCTCGCGGAGCTGTTTCTCGTTGAGCAGCAGGGTGGGGACCGCCACCAGCGTCGCGCACTCGCGGGGAATGCCGGTTTTGGCGTAGTTGAGCTTGGGAAGGGCGCGGGCCTCGAAGATGGCGGTGACGGCGTTGTTGATGAGATCGACGATGCCCTGGGTCGCGGGCAAAAACAGGAGCAAGCCCGGCAGGATGAGGAGCCATGCGCTGCGCGCGGACGGGACAATCCACAGGAGCAGGGCGGCGATAAGAAGAATCGAGAGAACCTCGATCGGTGCGATATAAAATAGGTCGGGGTCGCGTTTGGCACTGATGCGGAAGCGTTCGCGAAAAGGCGGACGGTAGCCGATGGCGTGGGCGAGGTCATCCGCGCCGCCGTCGATGAGGTAGTAACCGATGTGGGCTTGGCGGGTTTGCACGCGGGGGTCCGGGTGCGGATGGGTTTCGCGGGCGAAGCGGAGGGCTTCGCGGGCGACCTCGTACTCGGAAAAGTCGGCGTAGCGGGCGAGCGCGGCGACACGCTTGCGGTAGCCTTCACGGGACTGGAAGTCCATGTGGGCGTATGCGCCGACAGGATCCTGGCGCAGCAGATGGTCGAAGGCGATGAGGGGTTCGGCGACAATGGCCCAGTCGGCATAGCCGAGCTCGCGGAGGCTCTTGATGCACTGCTCGATGACGGAGTTTTTGCCCGGCGGCAGTCCCGCCGCGAGAACCGCTTCACCTTCGGCGACCACCTGCTCCATCAGGACGAACTTCATCAGGGAGGACAGGGACCAAAGCTCCTGGAGCTCGAGCGGGTTGACTTTTTGGAGCTCGTCGATATAGAGGGGCAGGGCTTTGGCGTCCCAAACGTTGGCGGTACCGCGGAAGTAGCCCTGGGCGACGGCGGTGATACGGGGAACGCCTTCGCCCGCCGCCGTGGGGGCAAGCCGGGGAAGGCGGTCGAGGATTTTATGGCCAGTTGCAACCTCGTTCAAGGCGGAGCGGAGGAGGCGCGGATTTTCGCGCAGCACAAGGACCGGGTCTTCAGCGGCGCGGGCGTAGTCGGGCTCGGGCAGCGCGTCCAGTTTGCGGACAAGCGCGTCAAGCGCGGCGCGGGCGGCTTCGGCGCGCGCGCGGAGTCCGCTGGGGCCACGCTGATTGCGGCTGGCCTCCATCGCGCGCGCGTCGGCGTGGGCCGCGGCGCGGAGAGTGTTCTCATGCCACTTCGGTTCCGTTATCGCTTCAGTCACGCTTGCTCCGGGTTGGAAAGGCCACAGCTCAGGGCTGCCCTATGAGGGTAATGCGAATGGTATGCCATGCACTTTGATTTTGAAGAACCCTGAAGCTTTGACACCGCGAGCAGGAGATCGTGAGGTCCTTCGGTCCGCGCCACCCCGGAGTCATGTGTGCGGCTGCCGCCGCGGGGGACGGGTCGCTCGGGTCGAGCGCGTGATAGACGGTATGGCGGAACAGGTCGAAACGGGGCCGCACGTCTACTGAAATGTCCTGCCCGGCGCGGACGCTGTGCACGCGCAGGGTGGCCTGGTATGCGCCGTCGGGGCTGGGAGCTTCCCGGTGCAGCCCAGTGCTCGCTTCCCAGATAAAAAACGCGGCAAAGACGAAAACAAAGAAAACAAGAGCGACGCCGCCGAGATAAAGAAGGACCTGCAAAGCCGTTTTCATGCGGGAGTCATCGGTAGCTCGCAGCCTGCATTTCAAACATTTCCGCATACAGACCGCCGTGCGCCATCAGGCGGGCATGGTCGCCTTCCTCGACCAACTGCCCGCCTGCGAGCACGACGATGCGGTCGGCCATGCGGACGGTGGAGAAGCGGTGCGAGATCAGCAGCGCCATCTTGCCCAGGGTGAGTTCGGCGAAGCGCTCAAACACTTCCAGCTCCGAGCGGGCGTCAAGCGCGGCGGTGGGCTCATCGAGAATGAGCAGCTGGGCATCGCGCAGGTAGGCGCGGGCAAGCGCGATGCGCTGCCACTCGCCGCCGGACAGGTCGACGCCGGACTCGAAGCGGCGGCCGAGCATCTGGTCGTAGCCGCCCCCGAGCTTGCGGACGACGCTTGCGGCGAGCGATTTCTCAGCAGCCCCGGCGATGTCGGCTTCCGTGTGGGGCAGCTCCACGCGGCCCACCGCGATGTTGTCGCGCACGGTCATTTCGTACCGCATGAAGTCCTGAAAGATGACGCCCATTTCCTGATGGAGGTCGTTGAGGTCGTACTCGCGAAGGTCCACCCCATCCAAAAGAATTTGCCCCTCGGTAGGGTCGTAGAGACGGGTGATGAGCTTGACGACGGTGGTTTTACCCTGTCCGTTTTCGCCGATAAGGGCGATGCGCTCGCCGGGGCTGAGATGGAAATTGAAGTCTTTGAGGACGCGCCGGGCGGTGCCGGGGTAGGCGAAGGAAACGTTGCGGAACTCGAATCCGTGCCGGATGGGGCGGGGTACTTTTTTGCCGTTTTCGACCGAAACCACGGTCGGCTTCATCTCGAAAAAACCGATAAGGTCAGTGAGGAAGAGGGCCTGATCCGCAATCCCCGACGCAATGGAGAAGACCTGCTGCAGGGCGGCTTGCGCCTGCTGCACCGCCGCGGTGATGAAGGTGAAGGTGCCGATGTCGTAGCCGCCGTGGATGGCGCGCCAGATGATGTAAATATACGAACCGTAATAGCCGCCGTTGCCGATAATCGAAAACAGGCCGCCCCAGAACACGCGGCGCTTGGACAGGGCGACATTTTCCTTGTAAATGCCCTCGGACAGCTTGGCGAACCGGTCAGTGAAATAGTCGCTCAGGTTGAACAGCTTGAGCTCTTTCGCGGCTTCCTTCGATCCGCCGACCTGACGGATGTAGTCCATTTCGCGCTTGGCGGGGGTTTGACGGAAATTTTTCGCGTAGCCGAGAAAAGCGAAATGGGTTTCGCCAAGAAACGACGGGATCACGGCGACGGCCAGCAACAGCAGCAGAAGGGGCGCGTACCAGAGCAAGGCGCTCGAAAAAAGCAGCGTGGTGAGGACCTGCTGAATCAGCCGGCCCATCATCTGGATCATGGCCAGCCGGTCAGTGGCCTGGACGCGGGCGCGCTCGAGCCGGTCATAGAACTCGGGATTTTCGTAGGTGGTCAGGTCAAGCTGTGCGGCTTGCCGCATCACGCGGATGGAAACATAGTGGGTGTAGCGGTCGGCGAGGAGCGCATCGCCGTAGTCGATGAACCGGGCGATGAGGCCGGTGCCGACGACCACCGCGACCTCCGCGGCGACAAATTGCCAAAAGTGCGGGGGGATGCCGCGACCACTGATGGCCTGCTGGACCCCGTTGATGATGTTTTTCGCGATCCACGCGCCCAGAAGCGGGCCGCCCGCAACAAGCAAACGCAGAATGAGTCCCCAAACGACGACAGAGGGACCGGAGTCCCACAGAATGCGGAGGACGGGCGGGACATTGCGGAGGGCGG
>CAXTKZ010000106.1:0-10350 GCA_964244985.1 uncultured Acidobacteriaceae bacterium | reverse complement strand
CCTCCCTGACCTGGAACGTGAATTACTACTTCGGGCAGGAAGCCCGCGATGTGCCGCCGACCCTCAACCCCGGCGCGCCTACAGCCCCCACGCAGCCCGGGCTGCCGCTCGCGAACATCTCGCCCGCGCCGAATGGGCGTGAGCATATCTTCGACACCTACGCGACCTGGAATGCAACGCCGAATCTTCAGCTGACGGGCGAGGCCGATTACTTGCTGAACCGCACGGTGGCCGAGCAATCGCCGGCGCGCGCCGTGATCGGCGCGGTGTACGCCAAGTACAGCCTGCCACGCAACTGGTACCTGGCGGCACGGAGCGAGTACTTCGACGACCGGGGCGGGCTGTTCAGCGGGGAAACGCAGGCGCTTAAAGAGGTGACGATCACCGCCAATCACCAGCTTGCGCCGGGGTTCGCGGCGCGGATGGAATACCGGCGCGATTTCACAAATCGGCTGTTCTTCCCAAGCGACACCGCCGGTATGCTGAAGCACGCACAAACCACCGCGACGGTGGGCTTGCTGTACTGGTGGGGCACGAAAACCGGCAGCTGGTGATGTTTAACTCTGCGGCATCAGCAGAGCAGCCAACAATGGTTGGCCGCCTGCCACCCGGCAACGCGAGTAGTGCACGACCCAGGAAGCGGCGGGGCGTGTTGCCGAAGCGGGGATGTGGATGCGGAGTTCGCTCTGCTCACCTGTAATAAGAACGTCCTGCTCTGCCTGAAGCAAGCGGGCGGCAATTTCGGCCGGCAACAGGTCAAAGCTGGTGCGGCCGAGCCAGTCCTGAGGAGAGATGTTGAACAGTTCACACAAGCGCCGGTTGTAGAACACGAGCCGGTGCTCCCCGTCTTTGAGATAACAGGGGAAAGGCAGCTCGTTGGCGAAAGTAGAGAAAAGCAGGCTGCTGTGAGCGGCCGAGGCAACGGCCCGCTCGGCTTCAAGGCGGCGCATGTGGAGCTCGATGCGGGTGTTCGCCTGCCTGGCGAGAAGGGTGAGCGCCCGTGCCTGCCACGGCTTCAGATCGCGCCGCACGCTGTCGAGCACGCACAGTGTTCCGGCTTTTGAACCTGAAGGCGCATACAAAGGCAGACCCGCATAGAAGCGGATGCTCGGCTGCTCCGTTACCGCAGGGTAATTGCGGAATCGCGGGTCGGCGGCCGCATCCGAGATGACAAGCAGGGCATCCCCTGCAAATGCGTGATCGCAAAGCGAGTGTTTACGCGGCACTTGGGCGGATGTGAAGCCGAGCGCCCCCTTATGGTACTGGTACTCGTCGTCGAACAGGGTCAAAAGGCTCAAGGGCGTGCCGACCACGGCTGCCGCAAGCTCGGCGAGCTCGTTGAACTCTTCATCCTGGGCCTTACCCAGGCTTGCAAGCACCGGCCATGCAGCAGGTTTGCACGGTTTGTGGAGGTTTGTGTCGGAAAAGGAGAGGGGTTCGTCGAACATATGCCTTCACACAGAGCTTTTCGCCGTCGGCGGACGGTTCACGTCGTTTGATCCTAACATTGCAGCAACTTGCCATAGGTTGTCTTTAAGCGCGATTGCCTGCTGTGCGGCCTGCCGTTCACAAGGTGCAAGAAAAGCCGCGCCACTGGTCCCGTGCCGTGCGGATTCGCTGCATCGAAGCAGTGTATGACCAAGGATCCCATCGCCCGCATTGCACAAGAACAAACCCTGACCGCGCCCTATGAAGAGCCCGTCGCGGAGGCCGTGCGCGCCGCCTGGGCCAAGCTCGGTCCCACGGGCCACACCCTGCGCAACATCCTGCATGGCACCTGGCTCCACGAGCCGCTTCACTCCGTCCTGATTGAGGTGCCGACAGGCTCATGGGTGGGAACCACGGTGTTTGACGCGCTGTCGGCGATCAAGGGCGGCAACAAAAACCTGGATGCGGCAGCGGATGCGACGCTGGTGCTCGGGCTGGTGGGTGCCCTGGGAGCAGCAGTAACGGGGCTGAACGACTGGGCCGACACCACGGGCAATGCCAAGCGCATCGGAGCTGTTCACGGCGTGCTGAACGTGGGAATGGTAGGGCTGTACGGGGCATCCTGGGCTTTACGGCGCTCAAAGCGGAACCGGCGCACGGCGGCGCGGGTTGTGGCGGCAATTGGTTTCGGGGTGCTGGGTGTATCGGCGCACCTGGGAGGCAACCTGGTGTATGAGCAGGGCGTGGGCGTCCAGGACCGCAAGCCGCTGGATTAACTTCTCGCGCCGGTCGGCTCACCCTTCGGCACCTGTGCCGCGACTGCCGGCAGGCATACGGAGACCAGCGTTCCTTCACCCGGCCGACTTTCAAGCGAGATGCTGCCCCCAGCTCGGTCGGCGATGCCCTTGCAAATGGCAAGCCCTAACCCGGTGCCGCCGCGCTCCCGCGAGCGCGCGCTGTCGGCCCGGTAAAACGGTTCAAAAACAAACGGCAGAGCCTGGGCGGGGATACCCTCGCCCGCGTCGCGCACTTCAAGAAGTGCTTGCCCGTCCCGCATGCCCACTGTAAGGGAAACGACACCTCCCGGGGCGCTGTGCCGAATGGCATTCTCAAGCAGGTTGGCACACAACAGGGCTGCATCCCGCGCGGCTACGGGCACGGGGCAAGCATCAGGGGCGAGAACAGAAACCTGCACATCGCGCAGGCGGGCGACAGGGGCGAGTGCACGGACTGCCTCCCGTGCCTGGGCGGCCAGGTCCGCTGTTTGCTGCACAGGGGGTATGCCGGTGTGCTCCACCCGCGCGAGTGTCAGCATTTGTTGCACGGTCTGCTCAATGCGGTCGCAATCCCCGAGGCTGACGGCCACACCACGCGCGTACTCCTCTGCCGAGCGGGAGCGCAGGGTAAGCAGCTGAAGCGACGATTTGATGATGGCCACATCGGTTTTGAGTTCATGGGCGGCGTCGCTGGTAAAGCGCCGCTGCTGTTCAAACGACCGGCGGAGCCGCTGGATGGAAGCCTCGATGGCGGCGCTCAGGGGGGCGAGCTCGCGGACACGCGACACACCCGGTGGGGCCTGAAACTGCCAGTCGGGCGCTGACAGGTTTGCGGTAGCCGCGGTAAGCGCGCGCAGGGGTGCGAAAGCCCGCCGGAGCAGAAAGGCAAGCAGGGCAGCAGTGAGCAGGAGCACGGCGGCAGACGAAGCAGCGTAAAAGCGGATGGCTTCGGCGATCTGCGCCCGCACCGGCCCAAGGGGTTTTGCATATTCGACAAGGATGCGGTGCGGCTTCCCGCCGCCTTGCTCGCCGGGGTCGACAACGCGGATGCCGTGCAATGTCGTGGAGCGATAGCCGACAGCCGGTGGGGGCCAGCTCGGTGATCGGCCCAGGACGGCACCGCCTTCTTCGCGCACCTCGTACCGGTCCTGGGGCGGAATCGCTATACCGCGCAGGTCGAGAATCACGTTGTCTTGGGGGTCGTCTGCCTCGCCGACCGCGCCGAGCAGGGCAGCGGCGCGGCCTTCCAAGGTGGCGTCGAGGGCGCGATAGCGGACGTGCGTTTCATGCACGGCCGCGAAAACGGTCAGCAGCACAGCCGCCGTGCCTTCCAGCAGCAGCACCGCCAGCACGGCCTGCCGCAGGATGGATCGGGATGGCGCGTTTGGCGTGGTCACCGGACGGGCTCGGGAGGCGCGGCAAGCCGGTAGCCGCGATGGCGCAGCGTTTCAATCAACGGCACGGGTTCGTCGCGGTCCAGCTTGCGCCGGAGATTGGACATATGCGCTTCAATGACGTTGGAGTGATGCTGCCAGTTGAAGTCGTACAAGTGTTCCAGCAGCTCCTGCTTGGACACCACCGCGCGGGGGCGGTGCGCCAGGTACTCGAGAATGCGGTACTCCGTGGGCGACAAATCCACAACGCGTCCGTCGCGGCGCACGGTCTGCTCAAGCGTGTCCACCTCAACGCCCGCCACGCGGAGGGTGGGGTGGGCATTGCCCTTGCCGCGCCGGATAAGTGCCTTGGCGCGGGCCAGCAGCTCGCCCAGGTCGAAAGGCTTGCTCAGGTAATCGTCCGCGCCGGCGTTCAGCAGTTCAATGACCGACTCAGCGCCTTCACGCGCGGTAAGGACAAGAACGGGCGTTCCCGCGCCGCGGGCGCGCAGGCGGCGCAGCAGTTGCAGGCCGGTTTGGCCGGGCAGCATCAGATCGAGAATGAGGAGGTCGTAAGCGGCGGCCCCGGCCATTTGCTCGCCATCCAATCCATTGGCCGCATGGTCCACGGCCATGCCGGCGCTCTCGCGGAGAGCCGCGGAAAGGTTTTCGGCCAGGCGAAGTTCGTCTTCAACGATCAGGACGCGCATGGCGTCTTCCTCCCAATTGTTACTCACACAAAGGTCGCAGGCGCAGCCCGTTCCAGTGTAGGCTTGGGCTGCATCGTTTTAGGGCAGCACCCCATGCGCGCCTCTGCGAATGCAATGAAATTGAAGAAAAGGCGGAACCCGTTTTGCCGAGTGGTGCGTTGTATGGATAGCGAGCTGACGGGGGCGGGCGACGACATCGACCTGCTCCACCGCATTCGCGGGGGAGAGCAGGGAGCCATGGTGTCGCTGTTCGACCGGCACAGCCCTTTGGTGTACGCCGTGGCGCTGCGGGTTTTAAGCGATCCTTCAAGCGCGGAAGACGTGATGCAAGATATTTTCCTGCGCATCTGGCGAACACCTCCGGCGATGGAAGCGTCTTCGGGCAGTTTGACGGGCTGGTTTGCCGTGATTGCACGCAATCGCGCGATCGACCAGCTGCGCCGCCGCAAACCTTCCGATGCGCCCGAGGATGTAGTGCTTTTGTCCCCCGTCGATGTGGCCGCGGAAGGCGAGCACAACATATTGATGGCGCGGACCAAGCTGATGATGGAAGCGCTGCCGGAAGAGCAGCAAACGGTTTTGCACCTGGCGTTTTTTGATGGGCTGAGCCATTCGGAGATCGCCGAAAAGCTCCAAAGCCCACTCGGCACTGTGAAAACACGGCTCAGGCGCGCTGTCCTGACGCTGAGAAAGGCGGCACGCACATGAACGCGAATGAACACATTCCCGTGGAAGATCTCGTTATGTTCGCGCTGCGCGGGCTCCCCGAGGAAGAAATGGCTGCGGTCGGGGCGCACCTCGATGGATGTGAATTGTGCCGTAATGAACTTCACCAGGTGCGGGCGGACCTGAGCGGGTACGCCGCCGGGGCGGTTGAGCCCACGGCGCTGCCGGGAGGGGCACGCGGTCGATTTACAGCGGCGCTGAAAAAGGAAAGATCGCGGGAAACGTCCGCTCGGCAAGGGGAAAGGCTGCTCGCGGAAGAGCAGATTCCCCTGCGGCAGGCGGGACGCAAGCCGGTAAGCGCTCGGGTGCTGGCGTGGACGGGCTGGGCGGTCGCCGCCGCGGCCCTGGTGGTCGCGTGGGGGATCCGGCAGGACCGCGATGCCCTGCGGACTTCCGCTCAAACGCAAACCGCGGCATTGACGCGCCTGGAAGCGGGCGAGGCGCGGGCGCGGCGGGTGCTGGGGGCTCTTGACGATCCCCAGGCGGTACGCGTGGTGTTGACGATGCCCAAAGCACCGAAACCCCCTTCTGCCCGCGCTACGTACTCCGAAAAGACCGGAGCTCTTTTGCTGCAGGCGAGCAATCTCCCGCCGCTCGGGCAAGGCAAGGAGTATGAGCTGTGGATCATTCCGGCCAATGGGGGAAAACCGATCGGGGTGGGTACCTTCCGTCCGGATGCGGCCGGCAACGGCAACCTCCTTGCGCCGTCAATCGCCGGCGCAACCGCGGCTAAGGCGTTCGGCATTACGGCGGAACCGGCGGGCGGTTCGCCCGGTCCTACCCTGCCGATTCTGCTGGTGGGTACGCCGGGGTAGCTTTCCCGGCAAGAGTACTTCCGTACCGTGACAAGGGTTGTTCCGAAGAGGAACAACCCTTTTTGTTTACATCACAGAATCCGGCAAGATCAGTGAACACGTTCTACAAACAGCGCTGCGCCCCCGAGGCCGCGGCGAGAAAAGATGACTATGGATACTTTGAAGACGATGACAAGGAACAGGCTTTCGCGGCGCGGATTTTTACGCGGTGCCGGTGCGGGTGTGGGTATGTCCGCAGTGGCGGGATTGGCTGCCGGCTGCGGTTCAAACAAAGCTCCAATCGCGGCACCGCCCAGTGTGAATACACTGCTTTACAAGGATGCGGACTACCTGAACTTCGCGTTGAACCTCGAATACCTGGAAGCGGAATTCTACTTGCGGGCGGCGACAGGCGTGGGCTTGACCAGCACCGACGCGGGTACCGGCGCGGGCGCGGTTACAGGCGGGGCGCAAGTTCCTTTCAAAACTCCGGCGATCCAGGCCTATGCACTCGAAATTGCAGCGCATGAGCTGGCCCATGTGCAGTTCCTGCGCTCGGCGCTGGGCTCGGCTGCCGTGGCGCGTCCGGCGATCGACTTCACAAACGCCTTCAATGCGGCTTACCAGGCGGCGAGCGGCAACACGTCCGCGACTTTCAACCCTTTTGCGGATGAAACCAGCTTCGTTCTCGGTGCATTTGTGTTTGAGGATGTGGGCGTGACGGCATACAACGGGGCCGGTCCGCTCCTGACCGACAAGACCACGAACCTGGCGGCTGCGGGCAGCATCGTCGCGGTAGAAGCCTACCATGCGGGTCTGGTTCGCGACCTGCTGGTGTACCTGGACGATGGGACCGCTATGGGAACGATTGCGACTGCAAACGCCATCGCCGCGCTGCGCGGCAAGGCAAGCTCGGTAGCCAACACGAGCGGTTCAGCAACCGCGGAGACCACTCTGTCCGCGGGGCAGATCGTCAACGCCGATACCAACTCGCTGGCTTTCGCCCGCAGCACCGATCAGATCCTGCACATTGTTTACCTGAATGCAACGGCCGGCGCTGTTTCCAAGGGCGGGTTTTTCCCGAGTGGGCTGAACGGCAGCATCACCGCTTCGAACTCCTAAAACAAACGCAATCCAGACAAGCCTATGAGGAACTCCATGGAACACGTATTGGAAGCAACACAGGAAGAACAGGGCATCCGGAGCAGGCGCTCCGCCATGCTGATGGGCGGGGCGGCACTGGCCGGCCTGGCGCTCACGCATAAAGCCGAAGCGCAAGCCGCCGCGCTCAACGACAACGATATCCTCAACTTCGCGCTCAATCTTGAGTACCTGGAAGCACAGTTTTACTCACTCGCCGTCAACGGCACGACGATCGATGCGTCCTTGCTGGCCAGCGGCGACACGAAAACGCCCGCTGGAACGGTCACATATAAGCAGGGGCTGAAGGCGACTACATTCACCACGCCGCAGCTCGCGGCCTATGCCAAGGAAACCGCGAACGACGAGCTGAACCATGTCAAGGATCTGCGCTCGGCGTTGGGCACAAACGCAGTAGCTATGCCAAACATCAACCTCCTCGACAGCTTCAACACGCTGGCCCAAGCAGCGGGTATTCCCGGCGGTATGTTCGACCCTTTCGACGGCACGGAAACCAGCTTCCTGCTGGGTGCGTTCCTCTTCGAGGATGTGGGCGTAACGGCGTATCTCGGCGCGGCACCGCTGATTGCAAGCACAGCGGTTCTGACCTCGGCGCTCGCGATCCATGCGGTTGAGGCGTATCACGCCGGAGCCGTGCGGACTCAGATTTATCGGACTGCCCTGACCAATCCGGGTGTTGCCGATATCTCGCTCGCTGCTGCCGCGCTGCGTCAGAAGCTGTCGGGGGTGTTCGACACAGGTGTGGCACGGCCAGCAGCCGGGCAGGCTTCCACGATTGTGGACGTGGACGCAAGCGCCCGCGTGCAGCCCCGCACACCCGCGCAGGTGCTCGACATCGTCTACGGCGGCAGCTCGACCACGCCGGGGTTGTTCTTCACCAGCGGAATGAACGGGACCATCAAGTAGGTTCCCGTCCAAACAGTTTCACCGAAAGGCGCTGGGCTCCGTGCCCTGCGCCTTCTTTTTTATTCGCCGTAGAATGGCTGCATGGAAGCGAACGAAGTTCAGGAACTCCATGAGCAGCACGAGCATGCACTCGGCGAGGGCGGCAGCGAGGGCCACATCAGCCTGAAGCCGGTGAGCTTTTCAATGAGTGTGCTGGCGGTGCTGGTCGCGGTGGTCACGGTGCTCGGCCACCGCACCCACACGGAAGCCGTGCTGATGCAGGCCAGGGCGAGCGATCACTGGAGCGAGTACCAGGCGAAGAAGATTCGGCAAAACGACACGCAGCTGGCGCTCGATCTCCTGGGCTCACTCGCGGTCGGCGACAATCGTACCGCGCAGGGGATTGAAGGCTCGTACAAAGCGCACATGGGCAAGTGGGCCGGCGACCTGAAGGAAGAGCAGGAAGTCGCGCATGGGTTTGAGGAACAGGTGGAGCGGGCGGAAAAAAGAGCCGGGCGCTACGACCTGGCTGAAGCGCTGCTTGAAATCGGATTGGTTGTGACTTCCATCACACTGCTGACGCGGCAAAGGCTGTACTGGGGGCTGGGAATCGGATTCGGTGTGCTCGGGCTGCTGGTTGCGGCGCAAGGTTTGTTGCTCCGGTGAAGCTGCTGCTGTGGCTGCTTGTGTGCTGGGCCAGTGCCCGGGCACAAGCAGGGAACAACGCGCCCGAACAGCTCGGTAAACATTCCGTTGTGCTGGTTTCGCTGGACGGTTTTCGCCCCGACTACCCAAAGAGATATGGTGCGCGCAACCTCCTGGCCATGGCGGCGAACGGCGCGAGCGCACCCGACGGCATGCTGCCTTCCTACCCATCGTTGACGCTTCCCAACCGGTACACGCTGGTTACGGGGCTGTATCCCGAGCATCATGGAATTGTTGCGGACAGCTTTTACGAGGGCTCGCGGAAGTACAGCGCCGCCAATCCCCCTTCCATCGCCGACGGCGGCGTGCCGCTATGGCTGCTGGCAGAACGGCAAGGGATGCGGGCGGCTTGTATCTCCTGCTCGGGACCGGAGGCGGCAACCGGCGGGCGGCCTTCGTTGTTCCACGACGACGTGCCGGATGCGGCTCGGGTGGACCTGGTGCTTCAGTGGCTCAAGCTGCCGGAGGGGCAGCGGCCCCACTTCATCACGCTGTCGTTCGCCGATGTGGACCGCGCCGGGCGTCGGTTCGGCCCGGATGCGCCGCAAACGCGTGCGGCTGTTCTGGCAGTGGACGCGCAGCTGGGCCGTTTGCGGGCGGGGCTGCGTGGGCTGCATCTGCCGGTCGATCTCATTGTTGTAAGCGACCACGGCATGGCGAAAACGGAGGGCGGCTCCATCGATCTCGACAAGTATGTGGATCTGCAGGGCTTCGACACGGTGGGCCCGCTGCTGTACGCCAAAACCGAGGAGGACGCGCAAAAGGCGTACAGTCGGCTCAAAATCGCGAATGCGGCATTCAAGGTGTATCGGCGCGCGAATGTGCCGCGCGAGCTGCACTATAACGCGAACCCCCGCATCGGCGACCCGGTCATCATACCGAACGCGCCGGTAGCGATCCGGGCGCATGGGCCTGCCGCGGGCGAGGCCGACCCCGCCCCGGATGCTGGCTCGGACGGCTATGACCCCCGGCAGTTTGGGGAGATGCGAGCGATCTTTTACGCGGAAGGGCCGGATATCCGAGCCGGGGTCAAACTGAAGCTCTTTGAGAATGTGAACGTCTACCCGTTTGTGGCCGGGCTGCTCGGGCTGGACGCGCCGAAGGTGGATGGGAGCGCGGCGGTGTTGTCGGGTGTGGTGCGGTGAGGGTGGGTTATTCGCGAACCCGGAGAACAGGTTTTTCGTTGGTTTGCCCCGGAGTGTACGTGTGAGATTGAACTGCGATCACACTGAGAGGGTCATCCTGAGAAGCGCAGCGACGAAGGATCTGCTTCTGCCTTGCGCACTCGCAAAAAGCAGATCCTTCGCCTACGGCTCTGGATGACCCGGTTTTTGGGTCGAATAGGTGAGCAATCGAACTTCGCTCACCCTCTCGGGATGAGCCGATAGCGGGCGGAACGTCAGAGCGCGACCAGCACCCCGCCGAGATACGTTGCTTGCAGCTTGCCGTCGGGCGTGAGCACATTCAAATCGGCGCGGCTGCCTTCGTGGAGAGTGCCCGCATCGAGACCGCTCATGCGGGCCGGATTGCCCGTAGCGGCGTGGAGCGCATCGGCGAGTGGGACCCCGGCTTGCCGCATGTAGTTTGAAACAGCTGCGTCGAGCGTGAGGGTCGATCCGGCGAGCGTGTCTTCGCCTGTGATCGCGCGCCCACCCGCGACGCGCACGTCCAGCTCACCCAGCTTGTAAACCCCATCGGGCATGCCGGTTGCCGACATGGCGTCAGTGACGAGGATGGCGCGCTCGGGGCCTTTCGCGCGGGCGAACAAGCGCACGATCTCCGGGGCAAGATG
>CAXTKZ010000105.1:0-10386 GCA_964244985.1 uncultured Acidobacteriaceae bacterium | reverse complement strand
TGCCACGATCGCATGGCGGGAAGTGTTGTTGCGGAAGAAGCGGGACTGCCTCATAAAGAGTTGGTTCTCCTGAATCTTTGGTCTAACTTGAATCAGCCGACTTACTTAGAGCGGCAAGGGAACGAACAAAAACCGAGCGGGGCGCAGGGATAGATAGGCAGGCCCGGATCAGCTTCTTTTTTGGGATTCACTGCCAAAAGCGTACCACGTACAAAGGCCGCCATTGCCCGTATGGAATCTGCTGATGCGCCGGAAAACTTTCTTTTATAACCAACAGTTGAGCAAAGAGAACCCATTCAAAAGCGCACACTACAGCTCGATATTGACCAGGTCTGCCGTAGGGGGATGGTTGGAGCGGGTTTGCGGGGCGCGCCAGTGGTCGATATAGGAAATCTGGTGCACACAGCTCACGGTGCAGTGCGGGGCGCAGCCTTTTTCCGTAATGAACTCGCGTCGGAGATCGGCCTTGCGGTATTCCGCCACCGGCACGCCGGGGAAGCCGCGCTTTTGCGAGCAGTAGTGAACCAGGCCGTTCTCACACACATACAGGTAGCGCGCTCCTGCCCGGCAGCGCCAGTGGTTGGGCTCGGCGTTGGCAATGGCTTCCTGAAATTGATTGAACTGGGAGTAATTGGTTTTTTTCCAGCCGCGCATCTCGGCCCACACCCGGCGCTCCTCGCCGCCCAGCGGCTTCAACTGCCCGTCGCCGTCGTGGATGATGCCGATGGTCGAAGTAAAACCGAGCTCGACGGCCCGCCGACCAACTGTAATCGCGTCCTGCGGGTTCTGGATGCCGCCGCCCACCACCGAATTGATGTTGATGTGGAAGTCGGCGTACTCGCGCAGCATTTCAAGCTTTTTGTCGAGCACTTTCAAGCTCTTTTTCGAGGTCTCATCCGGCTGCACATTGTCGATCGAGATTTGCATATGGTCCAGGCCCGCCCGGTTTAGGCGCTCGATCCGCTCCGGCATCAGCAGGTAGCCGTTGGTGATCATGCCGGCGATGCGGCCGTGCTTGCGGATGCGCGCGATAACTTGATCGAGGTCGGGGTGGGTCAGGGGTTCGCCGCCCGAGATGGTGATGATGGAGGTACCGAGCCGGGCGAGCGCGTCGATGCGCCGCAGCATTTCCCCAACCGGCACGGGCTCGGAAACTTTGTCGTACTCGTTGCAATATGTGCAGCTCAGGTTGCAGAACCGCGCCGGGACGATCTGCGCCATGACCGGATGCCGTGTGGAGGCAAGCGCCCAGCCCACGGTCCAAAGCTCCCGCACACGCCGGATTACAGCCTTCCAGCGACGGCGGAGTGGGTACTTCGGGGCGGGAACGCCGCCGGTGCGGAAAGCGGTTTTCGGCTCGATTTGCGGGGCGGCTGCCATCTTCTTATTTCAACATAGATGCGGCGGCTGCTTCGGCTTGCGTATTCTCCTCAGAGAGCGCCTGATACATAAATTGTGTTCGTGTGCCGGGCGGGCGGCTCAGGTCGGGCTGCCCGTGTTTGGATTCAAGAAGTTCCCAAACTTGCGGCCCCGCGCTGAGGGGGTACCCGGCGGCTGCAAGATAAGTAAGCGCCACGCGCGCACTCTGCTGCTCGAACAAGTCTTGCAGGTGTTTTTGGTATGCCCCATTTATCGCTGCGCCGGTCAAGCCGAAAGCAGCGAACGCTGCGCTGCTGAGAGCCACGTCTCGATCGCTCCCGGGTACGTCGCCGCCGACAACCGCTATTTGTTCTTCCTCGATCTCGGCGACGCAGCCGGCAAGAAAGGCCGCGAGCTCCGCATCAGTGGAAAGTCGGTTCGCTGTTTTCTCCGGAATCAGCACGATGCCGTTCGGCAGCGCGGAGCAATTGGCGGTATGCAGCGAGGCGGCGTAAAAGCGCATCTGGCGCTCATCCGGGTAGCGCGCGCCGAAGCTTTTCTCCCATGCGGGGACCACTGTCGCGCCTACCCGGGCCATGCGGTCCTGCAAAGCAGCATTGCCGGTGAGCTCAATTGTCGGCAGCACATGGGAAAGCTTGATTCCTCCGACTTGTCCCCCAGCAGGCGGAGTGAACGCGACGGGCTTCCATGTACGCAACCGGCGGGCAGCAGCATTATCGAGGTATTCGCGGACAGTACCGCTCCGGAGCAGCCACGCGCCGTCCGGTTGGCGGTCAGCCGTGTATTGGATCCATGATCCCGGAGAAAGTGTATCGACGCTGGTCAAAGGCGGTTCAAAAGTGAGCGCCGGGCTGCCCGTCGCGGCTTGCGGGAGGCGAAGACGCCGGCCGTCGGCAATCAGCTCAATGGAGGTGCCTGTATGCGTAACACTGTCGACGACTCCGCGACCGCTGGCCGATTTGGGCGGAAGTGCAAGCGTACAAACTGCTTCCGCTCGCCAAGCCTGCGCTTTTTTGTCCCATGTGCCGGTGACGCCGACACGAGCGCCTACGGGAAGATCGGGTATGCCGTTTTTGATGTGCACGGTTCCGACAAGCGAATTGCAGGCATAGCGGGTTTCAGAGGAAAGGAGCAGCGGCCGACCATCGACCGACCATCGACGAACAGTGACATTCTCCCTGCGTTGAAAGTGACGAAACCCTCAAAGGCGGGTGCGGACTCAGCTTTACTGCGTGCTGGAATCAACAAAGAACACAAAACGGCAGCAAAGAAACGGGCACAAGCAGACATTGTACGCCAGCTTACTCTTTCCTCATTACAAGCTGAGAGAACTACCGCCTCGTGTCTCAAAGTGCTACAGTTTTTTCCGCTTGCCCGGCAGCAGCGCGCATACCACTTCCTGATGGTCTCGCAATACAGTCAAGGAAATGGGTTTGCCTTTCCCACTATGCAGCGCGTGAGCGAGTGCGCCCCGGCTCGCAACCAGCTTGGCCCCGGCTCGCAAAATCACATCACCGGCACTCAGCCCGGCGAGCGCGGCGGGGGACTCTTCGTTGACAGCCGTTACCAACAAACCCCCGTCCGCGTGGACGCCAAAGTAGGCAGCCAGTTGCGGGGTGAGCGGGTCCACCTCAAGCCCCGTGTACGAACCGGAACCCGGCGTCAACGCGTCAAAGAGCGTCGAGGCAACACCACGCGACTTCGAGGCCGACAGCATAGCGCTGGGCGGCGGTGCCTCCGGCCCCCCGAAGCTGGATGAGAAAGTACCACCCGGAGGCGCATGAAGATGCCGGTTCAAGGCAGTTTGCGCGACCGCATCCTGGTCGCCCAAGCGAATGGCTATGCTGCGGGTGTCGGTGCCGTGCATCATGCGCAGGGTGATGGTCTCGCCAGGCGCGAACTCGCGCAAACGCTTCCTCAGATCTTCCACACCCTCAACCCCGAGGCCGTTCAGTTCCAGCACAACATCGCCCGGACGGAGGCCCGCGGTCCAGGCAGGTGCATCGCGGTCTACGGTAACAATCAATGCTCCCATGGTAGGGTGGGGAGCTCCGGGCGAGATCGCGGGCATCCGAAGCCGGGTCGCCTCCGCGGCGTCGAGGTCGCGCAGGCTTACCCCGAGGTAGCCGGGGCGCGGCAGCCGCACACTTAAGGGTTCGGCCTGAGAAGTACTTTGCGGATCAGGATGCCGAGGTGGAACGTGCAGCCCCCAACCCTGTGCCGCCGCTCCCGCGCACAAAAACCAGACACACAATAGCCGGGTTTTGCGCGGCGGAGGAAAGAATGCAGGGCTGGGCTGCGCAAACAATGGTCGGCGGGCTCCCCCGGCAAACAACTGATCGATGGTTGGACGTTGAAAGTGGGGCGAGGTATGCTGTCCGGGCAAAGCCTACTGCACCTGCGGCACCATTTTAAGCGCAGCAAGCGAAGCCGAGCGGATCACCGGGTCGCCGTCACGGGCGGCAACAGTGTGGAGCACCTGCCGCACACTGGAGTCCACATCGACCGACTGCAAAACCCGAACCGCGCCCATGCGCACTGAAGCGCTTGGGTCCGCCATAAGCGCACCGAGCACGGCATCGCGCACATCCATATCGTCGGCGATGTAGGGCTGCAAACCGAGAATGGCTTCACGGCGTACTTCGGGAGCTTTGTCGCTTTGGAGCGCGTTCAAAAGAGCATTGCGCGCCAGGGAACTGCCGACACAGGCCGCGGGGGGCGGGCATGCATTCGAAAGCAGATTGACGGACAGATTGCGCACCTGCGGATCAATCCCATTTTGAGTGGCGGCAAGAAGCAGTTCGCGGATCACGGGGTCGCCGGACGGCGCTTGCAGCATATCGGGCACCAACCGGTCGTAACGAATTTCCACCAGCCCTGTTACGGAATCTTGTTGAACGGAGCTGACGTCGGCCACCACGGAAGGGGCTTCCGGCGGAGGTGGGGCAAGCAGCAGAGCTGTTTGCTCCGCCGTATGGGCGGCGCGCCCGGCACGGTAGCCCCCATAGCCGCCTGCGATAAGACCTATCAGCAAAAGCCCAGAAGAAAGAGCAGGTGCGGCGCGAAGCCTTCCACCGAAAAATGCGAGTTGCTGGGCAAAACGGGTCCAAAAAGGAGCGCGTTCGCTCGAATCCAGCGAAGCGTCGAGCTGCATGCGCGCCCTTGCCAACAAACTCGGGGACGGCTCAGGTCCATTATCGGATGCAAGCGCTCGGAAGAATGCAGTCGTTGCCGCCATTTCCGCCTGACAGTCCCGGCAATCGCGCAGGTGCGATTCGAGAGTCTTGGCTTCGGCGGCAGGCAGGACTTCTCCAGGGAAAGGAAAGGCCGCACCGTCGAGAACCGGCTCGCCGTCCCGATCAGTCTGCGCCATGGCGGCAAGCGCGATAGCCCGCTGTGCCGCTTCGCAGCCCATACCTCCGGGATGCTTCCCTTGATCCTTCACGCCAACCCCCAAAAGGTAAGACCGATTCCGTGCGCCGCCGTTGTGCCACGGCTGACGCTTTTCTCTAAATATTATGTATGGAGCGAAGCCAGCCGCAAGCGGAGTTTGCGCGTCGCGCGAAACAGCGTATTTTTAGCCGTCTCTTCTGTTGTTTGCAGCATTTGGCCAATCGCGCGCAGCTTTAATCCCTGGTAATGCTTCAACTCGAAGACCATCCGCTCGCGCGGGGTGAGCTGGTCAAGCGCTTCCTGTATCTTCTCGCCCAGAAACTTCCGTTCGAGCTCCCGGGCCGGGTTGGCACCCGAGCGGTCATCGGACACATTGCCGAGCAGGTCCAATTCTTCGCCTCGACCGTCGGTCACAACCGACTGTTCTTCACGGCGCGATTTGCGGCGGCGCAGGTGATCCAGGCAGAGATTCGTTGCGATGCGATAAATCCAGGTGTAAAACGAGCACTCGAAGCGGAAATTGCCCAGATAGCGGTAGGCCTTCAGGAACGCTTCCTGGTGAATATCCTGCGCATCCTGTTCGGAGCCGGTAAGCCGGAGTGCCAGGCGCAGTACCGCGGTGTCATATTGACGTACCAGCGCATCGAACGCTGCGCGGGAGCCGGCCTGCGCTTCGCGGATGAGCAGGACTTCAGCCGCACGGCTCGCTTCATCGGCCAGCGCTTCCGCACTTGCTTTTTTTGCCGCCGTACGCGCGGCGGGTACAGCTATCTGCGGAAGTTGGTATGTTTCCGATGCGGACATAAGCTTCTGCTCCTCCGGGCGTCTGCCGGGCTGCCCGGCGTATGCACAGCCATTCAAAAGAATAGGACGTTTACCGAAACACAAAGTCACTGGGAAAGACTCGCCTCTTTTCCACAGGATGCCTTCTAAATGCTGTCGATCGCGCCTTCGGTCATGAAGCGTTCCATGGCATGCATGGCGCAGCCCTGGCCGCACAGGTGATACACGTCGGCATCCTGGCTTTTACCTTTAGACCATCGCATCAGAGTGAAGCGGGATGCCTCCTCACCCGGTTTGCCGTCCAGGGAAGCCAGCACTGCCATCCACCAATGGTTTGCGTCTCCCTTGTTTTTGCCGCAAATGTCGCAGGTAAACATCACGTTCCAAACCATTCAAAGCCTCGCCTGGGAGCTGGTACCAAACAACCTTATCGCCATTTGTGCCGAAATGGGTCCCTATATCAAAAGAAAGAAGTACGGAAGTCACCGTGCCGGGAAGCGCAAGCCGATACAATCAGCGATAAACCACTAGGAAAGACCCTTGGCCGAAACCACAGAACCCGTCCTGCACTGCCCTACTTGTTATTCCACCAAGTTCCAGCTGTCGCGCATCCGCCCGGCCGATCGCTGGCAGCTTCTGTTTCTCCGCTTCCCTGTGCGTTGCCGTAAATGCCGGGCGCGTGTGTTTGCCAGCCGCACCTATGCAAAGTACCTGCGTTCCATGGGACAAACGTCTCCCAACGAGGGCAAGGCCCTGACAGAAACGGATTTGGAACACGATTGAAAAAGAAGCCGCAAGGCGGATTGGTCGGGACGGGCAGATTTGAACTGCCGACCCCTCGCACCCCAAGCGAGTGCTCTACCAGGCTGAGCCACGTCCCGACTGGGCTTCTCTTCTGAAAAGTGTACAACAGCCTTTACGGCAGTTCTCGTACAAGCGAAAGGAAGTGGGGTTCTGCGCTGTAACTTTTCTTGTGTGAAAAAGCCGCGCCGGGACTCATCAACCGCTTTGGGTGTACGGGAATGACCTACTTGGCTGGCGGCACATAATCCTGCGGCAGGCCTGAGCCCTCGCCGAAGAAGTAGTGTTCCATCTGCTCCACCAGGAACTCCTGCGCCTGCGGCATCCAGGGCTGCAGACGATACTCATTCAGAAGCATTTTCTGGTGTTCCACCCATTCGCCCCAGGCCTTTTGGGACACATTGTTGTAGATCTTATGGCCGAAATCCGAATCGAACGGCGGCTCGGGCAGCCCTTCCATCTCCTGCTTGTAGCGCGCGCAAAAAACCTTGTGTGCCATAAAGGCTATTGTACGGGCGCGGGCGGCCACCACTCGTCGATTCCGACATAGCGGTAGTTGGCCGCCGGCCCGCGCTCTAGCAGGAAACCCAAGGCCATCACAGTACGGGCGCGCTCGGTATGGATGCTCTGAGGGCCGCCGTCATGGAGCAGGATGGTAGAGCCTTTGCCCGCCGCGCGATTGCGCCGGATGCCCCGCTCGACTGCCTTCATGATCTGCTTGGGTGGACGGCCCGGCCGCCAATCGAATCCCATGCTGTTCCACATCACCGTTTCCATGCCGAGCTCATGGGCTACCCGCATCACAGCAGGCCGGCGCTTGCCGAAGGGCGGGCGGAAGTAGCGCACCGGCTTGCCTGTCAGATCTTGGAGAATTCCCGAACACTCACTCAGGTCGGCGCGGATCGAGCTTGCCGACATCCACATCTGATTTCTGTGCGAAAGCGAATGGTTGCCGACGATATGGCCCGCTTCGGCAATCTGGCGTGTGAGCCAGGGAAGCTGGCGGGCATACCGGCCCACCAGAAAAAACGCAGCGCGCACGTTGGCTGCGGCCAGCTTTTCCAGAATTTCCTGGGTGTAGCGGTCGCTCGGCCCATCGTCGAAAGTCAGCGCCAGCTCACGCGGCTTCGGTCCATCGACCAGGGTCTTGCCCCAGATCTGCGAAGTACACCATTGCGATCGTTGCCAACCTCCAACTACCCCGGCAACGGCCGCACCCGCACCGGCAACCTCCGGTATCCACGCCATAGCCCACAGTGTACCTTCCTTACGCCTCAAAGGTGTTTTCGATGATGTCGAAAAAATAACATTTGCATTTGCCCAGTTTTCGCTTATTATTCGCCCATGCTTATGACGCGACGAACCTGGAATGCATCTGTGCACACACGGCCACGGAACCGAAAAGAAAGCGAGCTTCGCATGGATCAGCCTTCCGCTTTTCCCCCCGCCACGCAGCGGCGCCTTTTTCCAGTGGAACCGGTGCGCAAAGCTCCGGCCCGGGTCGGGTTCGAGCCTCGGGTGCCCCCCGTGCCGCGGACGATTGCAGTGGAAGGACCCTTGCGTGTGGGCAAATCGACTCTTGCGCAACTGTTGGCGCAGCGCATGGGAGCCGCGCATGTCGCCGAACCCGACAACAATCCATTCCTGCCGCGCTTTTATGCGGGCGAGCCGGGAATGGCCTTCTCCGCGCAAATGTGGTTCCTGCGTGAGCGCATCGCGCAGATGCGGGCAGCGGCTGAGCTCAGCGGCCCGGTCGTTTCGGATTACATTCTCGAAAAAGATAAGCTGTTCGCATTTCTCAATCTGACCGATACGGAATTGTCTATCTACAAGGACTTTTACGCGGGTGAGCCAATCACATACCAGCCGGACCTGGTGGTATACCTCCAGGCCAAACCCGCCGTACTGCAGGAGCGACTGCGCCGCAAAGGCCTATCCGAAGAACAAGGCGTCAGCGATGCCTATATCGAGCAGGTGTGCGAGGCATACGAGCATTTTTTCGCGCGCTACACCGGCTCTCGGCTGCTGGTCGTCGACACCTCCGCCATCGACTTCGTCCACAGCGAGCCCGAGCGGGAGCTCCTGCTGGACCGCATCCTCGCCCCGGTCCACGGACGCGAGCACTTCGCCCCCCTGGGCCATACCGCCTGAGCGCAGGTTACTCTGAAAGCTGAAGATCGCATCCTGAGTTTGGGAGCGGTACTGGAGCTTTTGCATGAGCCTGACCACAGAGGACCCTGCCCTTCCCGCGAAGATGACTTTTCCGCTGCTTAGGGATAAAAAGCGATCCGGGGTGCCGATCGTTGCCCTCACCGCCTACGACTACCCAAGCGGACGCATGGCCGATGAGGCTGGAGTGGATCTGCTGCTGGTCGGCGATACGCTCGGCATGACTATGCTGGGCTATGAGACTACCCTGCCGGTGACGCTCGACGAGATGCTGCACCACACCCGCGCGGTACGCCGCGGGGTACGTCGGGCGCTGCTGATTGCCGATATGCCATTCGGGACATATCAGGTCGATGAGACCGAAGGGGTGCGCAATGCCGCGCGGCTTGTGAAGGAAGGGGGCGCCCAAGCGGTCAAGATGGAGGGCGCGCGCCCGGCGCTGGCGAACCGGCTGGTGGAGGCGGAAATCCCGGTCGTCGGGCACTTGGGGCTGCTGCCGCAGGGGATACACCGCATGGGTGGTTACAAGGTGCAGGGGCGCACGCCCGATGCGGCTGAGGAGCTGCTGGCTTCCGCGCTTGCGATGGAGGCGGCTGGGGCGTCGGCGCTGGTGCTGGAAGGGGTGCCGCGCGAGGTGGCGGCGCGCGTGACGGGGACCCTGCGGATCCCGGTGATTGGGATCGGCGCGGGCCCGGACTGCGATGGGCAGATTCTTGTGCTCCATGATCTGTTAACCCTCACGTTCACGCCCCCGGCGAAATTCGTGCGGCGCTATGCGGATGTGGGCACGGTGATGCGCGACGCAATCGGCGCGTATGCGGGGGATGTGCGGGGCAGGCGATTCCCGGATGAGAGCGAAAGCTATCACCTGTCTCGGGCGTCGGGGGAGAAGGCATGACAAAGACCCGCCACGAACGAGCCGCTGGACGCTTGCCGTTTCATCAAGGCGCTATAGGTGGTCTCGCTTTTGAGTTCTCATGCTGATAGCAAAAACTATTGCGGAAGTCCGCTCTTGGCGAACTTGTACCGCTACAGTCGGCTTCGTGCCAACCATGGGCGCGCTGCACGAGGGTCATCTCTCACTGGTACGGGCAGCCCGCGCCGCAAACGATCATGTCGCGGCATCGATCTTCGTCAACCCCACCCAGTTCGGACCCAATGAGGATTTTGGAAAGTACCCGCGCACGTTCGAAGCCGACCTCGCCTTGTTGGAAAGGGAAGGCGTAGATCTGCTGTTCGCGCCCGAGCCGCGGGAGATGTACCCGGACGGGTTTGCAACCGCCATTGGCGTAGGACCGGTCGCGACGCGATTGGATGGAGCATCGCGGCCGGGTCATTTCACCGGCGTTGCCACCGTGGTCGCGAAACTGTTTGGGATTGTCACGCCCACGCGTGCCTACTTCGGGCAAAAAGATGCCGCGCAGGTGGCAGTGCTGCGGCAGATGGTGCGCGATTTGTCTTTGCCGGTCGAGCTCTGTGTTTGCCCTATCGTGCGCGAAAGGGATGGGCTCGCGATGAGCTCGCGCAACCGGTATCTATCGCCCGACGAGCGTCAGCAGGGGCTTGTGCTGTCGCGGGCGCTGTTCGCGGCCGAGGAGCTTGCCCGACAGGGGGTGGGCGAGGGTGCCGCGCTCACGGCCGCCGCCGCCGACGTGCTCAGAGGTGAGCCGGCTTTCCGGACGGATTACCTGGCTCTTGTCGACCCGGATACGCTGCTGCCCGTGTCGGGACTTTCCCGCAAACACCTCGCGCTGCTTGCGGTCGCGGGATGGATCGGCGCGACGCGGCTGATCGATAATGTGCTGCTGCGGAGCGCGCTCGGTTAGTACAAGAGGGGTCATCCTGAACGGAGTGAAGGAC
>CAXTKZ010000104.1:0-11349 GCA_964244985.1 uncultured Acidobacteriaceae bacterium | reverse complement strand
TGCCCGGCCCAAGCTGCGTAAAGGTGTAGTCGCCCGCGCCAGTGGTCTGCGTCGTCTGCGTCACCTTGGTGTCGAGGTTGGTCAGCGTAACCGTCGCGTTCGGGATACTCGCACCTGCCGCATCGGTTACATTGCCGAGAATGTCGGCGAAATTGCTTTGTGCCGCCGCATAGGGGGCCGCCGGGAGCAGCATGCACCCGGTCATCACTACCATCCCCGCCGCGTAGCGTGCGCGTCGTACTGCTGCCTCAGAAAAGATTGCGATCCTGCGTGTGTGTCTCATTAATCGTTTGTCCTCGCGACCGGAGCAAGCATAGAACGGCTTCCACCCTCGCAGAGAAGAAAATACCGCCTTTGAGGGAGCCCTGACAAGACCTTTACGGAACAGATTCTTCCCAAAGTAAGCGAGGCTAAATGTAAACCGTTTATTTTGTTACAGTTACAGTGTGACTGAATAGGAGTTGTTTTAGGAGGGTGCGGTCTCAAAATGCTTCTACCCAAGACCGATTTGGATGAACTTGCTGCAGAAACCATTTCAAACAAACGATTGTTCACACTCCATGAAATCGTTTCCAGCAGGATAGAAGTTTTTACATAGTGAGTGCCGCTTCCAGTGCCTGCACGACCTGTTCCATCGCGCGACGGCCCATGTATGGGTGCATCGGCAGGCTCATCACGCGTTTCGCTGCCTGCTCCGCATGCCCCAGCTCCCCCGCTCGCAGGATGCAGGTTCCACTGGCAAACACGGGCTGTTCGTGCATCGGAACGGGGTAATGCACCGCCGTGGGTACGCCGGACGCTGCAAGTGCAGCTGCTACGGCGTCACGATGGTCAACCTCAATCGTGTATTGTGCCCACACCGAGGAGCGGTCCTGGCGCGGTACCGGCAGCCGCAGTTTGCCCTTCTTAGCCGACGCAAGCAGCATGCCCGAATATGCATCCGCATTCTCATTTCGAGCAATCAGCTCGCGGTCGAATACATCCAACTTTGCCAGCAGAATCGCCGCCTGCAGTGTGTCGAGCCGACCGTTGATCCCAATCGAGGAATGACGGTAGCGGGCTTCCTGCCCATGGTTGCGTCCTTGCAGCATCCTCAGCGCGAGCGCGTTGTCGTCGGTAAAGCAGGCCCCACCGTCGCCGTAGCAGCCGAGCGGCTTGGATGGGAAAAAGCTGGTGCAGCCGATCGTGCTCAGGCCGCCCGAGTGCCGCCCCCGGTACACCGCGCCAAAACTTTGCGCGGCATCCTCGATGACCGGCAGGCCGTGGCGCGCTGCAATCTGGTTGATTGCGTCCATCTCTGCCGGCTGCCCATAGAGCGAAACGGGCATCAAGGCGCGGGTCTGAGGCGTGATTGCGGCCTCAATCAGCGCGGGGTCGATATTCCAGGTATCGGGCTCGATATCGACCAGCACCGGAATTGCTCCGAGCAGCGCGATAACCTCGCCGGTCGCAAAGAAGGTAAACGGCGAGGTGATGACCTCATCACCGGGCCCAATCCCGAGTGCCATCAGCGCGAGCAGCAGCGCGTCTGTGCCGCTCGAACAGGAGACACAGTGCCGTACGCCGACCCGAGCGGCCAGACGCTGCTCCAGTTCGTACACCTCCGGCCCGAGAATGTACTGTCCATGGTCGAGCACGGCGTGAATCCGTGCATCGATGGAGGCTTTCAGTTCACGGTACTGTGCCTGGAGGTCAACGAACGGCAGGCTCAACCCAGGCGCTCCAGCATGTCCTCGGGCGTCATGCGGATGCAGGTGAAAATGGGCGTGTCTTTGAGCGTGTACGCGCTGGCTTCGGTTTCCCGCAACCGCTGGACGAGATCGAGAAAGTCTTCCGGGTAATTGGTTTCAAACGCGACCACGAACTCCTGGTCGTCGATCCCGAAAGAGTAGGTGGTATTGAGCTTGACGCGCGGGTACTCGTGGCCGACGCGGATATGCTCGTTCATCAAGCGCTGGCGCTCTTCCATTGGCAGCAAATACCAGGAGCGGGTTTTCCAGAACGGGTAGACAAAGATGTAGCGCTGGCCGCCGGGGCGCAGGAAACCGCGCGAATCGGCTTGCCCCTCATGCTCATGGCCGATGAGGTACTGCGAGCGCTTGGTCATGGACAGGTAGCTATAGGCGGTCTGGAGATAGCCGCCGAGCTGCGTTGCCAGCAGATCCGCGCGCACCTGGTTCAGGTCATCTACCGAATAGCAGATCGTCCACAGGAGCATGTCGCAGTCCCCGCGCATGCCGACAGTCGAGTAGGACAAGGACAGCATGCGGCTGGGCTGGTTCCAGCGCTGGACAACTTCGGCAAACTGCCGCTTCTGCTCCGCTTTTTCAGCGGCGGGCAGGCGGCGCCACTCCGGTAACACCTTGTAGAAGGTGAAGCCGATGATCTGGCGTCGGGCGGGCTTGTCGCCGCCGCGTGCCTGTTGCTTTCCTGCTTCCGTACCTTCCAAAACCTCAGGTGTCGCGACTGCTTCCGCCATGCCGATTTCCTCTCCCCCAAGTTTATCGCAGGGCCTGTCCGGCTCGGGAAAACGCGTTTTCAGTCCGGGAAGTTACGCCGGTACCGTTGCGGGACTGCCCTTCTCGCAACAGACTGAACAAGTCATCATCCAGCAAGCGGAAGAAACCCGATGCAGAAGTTCCATATCACGATCGTGCGGCCGGCCGGGTATCAGCACAGCGAGTGTTTTCGAGAGATTGCCGAAGGACTCGCATGGGCGCTGCGCGAGCTGGGCCATACGGCAGCGATCGGCGAAAACACACTGGACCCGCGTGCGATCAATATCGTTCTTGGGACACACCTGCTGCCCGAGGCCGAAGCGCTCGCACTGCCGGAGAACAGCATTGTGTACAACCTGGAGCAATTGGGTGCGGCGGAGCTGCCTGCCTGGTACCCGGTGCTGGCGGAAAGAGTGCGGGTGTGGGACTACTCGGAGCTGAACCTGCCCTATTGGAAACGCGTGCAATGCCTCGTGCCGGTGCAGGTGGTGCCGGTCGGCTTTGCTCCGGTGCTTGAAAAAATCCCGCAAGCATCCAGGCAGGATATCGACGTTCTTTTTTACGGATCGCTGAACGAACGCCGCAAATTGATCCTGCTTCAGCTCGAAGCGGCGGGCGTCAAAGTTCATCACGTGTTCGGCGTGTACGGGCAAGAGCGGGACGCCCTGATCGGGCGCGCAAAGCTCGTTTTGAATGTGCATTTTTACGAGTCGAAGCTGTTCGAGATCGTACGGGTTTCGTACCTGCTGGCCAACGGCAAAGCTGTGATCACGGAGCAGTCGCCGGACCTGGGCGAAACAGCCGGAGGCGTGGCTGCGTTTCCCTATGACGGCCTCGTCCGGGGCTGTCTTGATTTTCTGGCCGATGAGCATGCGCGCAAGACCCTCGAACTGCGCGCAAAGATGTTTTGGCGGCAGCTCGACCAATCTAAACTTCTTCAGCCTGCCCTTGAGGCGGCCAGCAGTCCCCTACCCGACAAGCCGAAGTTCCCACGGCGGCTGAACCTGGGCAGCGGCAAAGACTGGCGTGCGGACTGCCTCAACATCGACATCAACGACTACTGGCGTCCCGATGCCGTTCTCGACATCTCGCAGGGGCTTGGGGACGCGATCCCCTTGAGCACGGAGCGTTTCGGGCAAATCGAGCTCACCGCCGGCTGCTTCGACGAAATCCTCGCCAATGACGTGCTCGAGCACATCCCCAATCTGACCGCCGTCATGACCGCGGCCCTGCGGCTGCTCCGCCCCGGCGGCATCTTCAACATCCACGTCCCGTATGACCTTTCGCACGGTGCGTGGCAGGACCCGACGCACCTCCGCGCCTTCAACGAACGCTCCTGGCTCTACTACACCGAGTGGTTCTGGTACCTGGGCTGGACCGAGGCGCGCTTTTCGGTCGCGAAACTCGACTTCATTCTGAGCCCGTTGGGTGAAAAGCTGAAAAGTTCGCTCTCCGGGGAAGACCTGATCCGCACCCCGCGCGCGGTCGACAGCATGCGGGTGCTGCTGCGGAAGCAGCTGCTGAGCACGGTGGAGCAGCAAGCGGTGCACACTTTTCTGCGCCGTCCTGAAAGACTGCAACCTCTCTTTGATCGGAACGGTGAAGTAACGCAAAGCGGCGACCGCACAACACAGCAGGATGCTTTGGTCTGATTCCAGTTCGCCGTTTATAGGAGGCGCCGTAAGCGACCTACATGCCAGAACAGGATGCGCCCATGACTCCGGATACTCTCGAGCGAGCTATCGAATATTTGCTTGTCAGCCACCTGAACGGTGGGGGGACGAGGAACAGCCGCATCGGCAACTCTCAGCTGATTCAGCGCTTTTTCAATCTGGTTCAGCGCAGCGGCGCGGTCAGCCTGTTTTGCGATGTCGGTGCGAACGATGGTTCAGCGGGAGTTCAAGCCAAAAGCATCTTTCCGCGAGCGCGCGTGGTGAGCCTCGAAGCCAATCCGCATATCCATGCCACGCATGCTGAACGACTCAAAACTGCCGGGGTCGAATCTCTAAATATCGCCGCCTGTTCAGTAACCGGCCCTGTCACACTTCACATCCCTCGGGTTCTTTCCCGCGCCTGCGTGGACGGCGAGATTGTGCCGATGCGCGTAGAGGAGTCTTCGCAAACGGGGAAATCATCCCTGCTGCTGCGCGACGAAAATACTGAGTACGAGCAAGTCCGCGTTCCCGGCGTCAGACTGGACGATCTGCTTGCGGATACTTTGCAAGGCATGGAAGGCCGAAGCGCGGCGTTGTGGATCGACGTTGAGGGTGCGGCTTTCGAAGTCTTGTCGGGCGCGTTGGAAACGCTGGAAAAAACCTCCGCGCTTTTGATCGAGACCGAAAACTTCCGCTTCTGGAAAGCTCAAAAACAAAGCGGTGAGATAGCTCGTCTGCTTATCGGCAAAGGATTTCTGCCCCTGGAGCGGGACAGCGAATACGGCAACATGCAATTCAATACCACCTTTGTCCATGGCAGTTTCATTGATTTGCTGCTTCCTGAACTCTATGCCAAAAACGGGGTCGAAGCTCCACCCGCCATAAAGGAAAATACACCTGCCCCGGCGCGCCGAGTTCGATCTTTGCGCGCAAGCCTCGCCGCCGACATTCCTATCTACATTCCCACCTTCAACAACCCTACCTTTACGCGCATGATGGTGGAACAGCTCCACACCTGGAATCTACGCTGCATCACGCTTGTGGACAATGGTTCCACCTATGCCCCCATGGTGCAGCTGCTCGATGCCATGGAAGCGCAATGCAAGGTGGTTTGGCTTGGAAGCAATGCCGGGCCGCATTTCCTGCTCAAGGATGCGGCAACCTACGCGTGCTTGCCCGAAATCTTCTGCATCACCGACCCGGATTTACTTTTCCAACAGGAAATGCCTCAGGAGTTTCTTATGGATCTCCTGGATCTTACCCATACGCACAAGGTGGGCAAGGCGGGCCTCGCGCTCGATCTCCAGGACAAAGCTGCATTTAAGCAGGAGCCGTATGCCATTGCCGGCGGCAGGCATCGGATTTGGGAGTGGGAAGCGCAGTTCTGGACGAAGCCAGCGGGACATACGTCGGGAGGCGACCCGGTTTTTAAGGCTGATATCGATACTACGTTCGCGTTGTATAACAAGCGATACTTCACGCCGGAACGGTTCTACGATGCTGTCCGACTCGCGGGTAGATACGCCTGCCGGCACCTGCCCTGGTACCGGCAGAATTTCCTACCCGAGCAGGAACGCCAAGCCTACTGCTCAACACAAAAATACTCTTACTACGGATCGTAAATAGTGCCCGGGCCGGATTCTCAGACTAGCCCGCAGCTCCCGGAGAAATAAATGGCAATCCGCCGCGCGGCAGTTTTTCACAATGGAGCACAAGTCGGTTCAGCCTGGTGCTGCGCGGAAGGCCTCGCGACAACTTTGGCGGGTCTCGGTTTGGAGGTCATGAACTTTGGGCACCGCTTCGAAATGCTCCTCCGCTCGACGTGCTGCTGCAAGCCGATTTGATTGTGCTGGGCGCGCCGGAGTGGTACGCCGATGCATTGCTTGCCCGTTACGGAGCAGCATGGATGGACCTGAAAACGCCGAAGATTGCATGGTACGCGGAGTCGGCCTACCGCGATGACCGTTCTTTCGACTTCGCCGGATGCCGCTCCCTTGCCGATCTGCATTATTTTCCAGCAGCGCAGGACGCCGCGGAGTTCGGGGGCGAGCGGCTGCCGTTTGGAGTGGATACTGAGTTATTCTTTCCACGTCCGGGGATAAAGCGCCCCGGCGCGTGGTTTCTCGGTACACTGTATCCGAAGCGGCTGGAGTACATACGCGCAATCGGCTGCCCGATCGAATTGCTGCCGCAGACGAGCGACCCTGATCTCGTGAAATCGTTCGACAACCTTTGCACTGCTTACAGCTCAGCGGAAATATTTGTCAATCTTCCGGCGTATTCCCGGCTGCTCGTTACTAAAGTGACAGAGGTGATGGCTTGCCGCACCATGTTGGTGACCCCGAAGCTCAACCACCCCAGCGGCTTTGCTAATATGGCGCGGTTTGAGAGCGGCAAGCACTTGGTCCATTACGACCAAAACCGGCCTTCCGAGCTGCGCGACATCCTTTCCTACTATGGCGAACACGCGGTGGAGCGAGAAGCAGTCGCTTATGCGGGCTGGGAAGAGGTGCGACACCGCCACACATTACGCTGGCGGCTAGAGCGAATCCTCTCCGACGCGACCAGTTTGATTTTGGCCCGCCAGTTGGAAGTGTCTGCAAAATAAGACAGTGCAGCTTTCTAGTTTGAGGCGGATGCCTGGAGCACCACACCTCAATCCGCCATGATCATCACCTCGGTTGACTTGATGAGCGCCGTCACCGAGTCGCCTTTCTGTACACCCATCTCTTCCACGCTTTGCCGCGTGATCACGCTTTCAATCAGGTTTTCGCCTACACGCACCGTCACCTTGGCCGTCACCTGGCCCAGGACGATCTCTTCCACCGTGCCGCGCAGCTGGTTGCGCGCTGAAATCTTTTTGTTGCCGCTCATGCTTCCCTCCATTGTGATTGGGATGCCCACCAAGCGGTGGCAGCGGGTATACTCCCCGGAGCATGTCAGAGAAAATCATCGCCGCGCTTTTTGGGTTCATTACTGCCTTGATTGCCAAGACCGGGTATTTTGGGATCGCCCTGCTCATGGGCATTGAATCGGCATGTACTCCCCTGCCGTCCGAGATCATCATGCCGTTCGCGGGCTACCAGGTGTACCTGCATCACCTCTCGCTGATCGGCGTTGCGACCGCGGGCGCGCTCGGCTGCAACCTGGGCTCGGTAGTTGCGTATTGGGTCGGGGCCGTCGGCGGCAGGCCGTTGATCGAGCGCTATGGCCGCTATGTGCTGCTCAGCACCCGCGACCTGGACAGAACGACACGCTTCTTTGAAAAGTACGGTTCGATCACGGTGCTGGTCGGACGCCTCCTGCCGGTTGTTCGGGCCTTTATCGCGCTGCCGGCGGGCATCGCGCGCATGCCGCAAGGGCGCTTCCACCTGTATACCTTTCTCGGATCGTGGCCGTGGTGCTTCGTGCTGGCTTACGTCGGCGAACGCCTGGGCGACCACTGGGACAACGATCCGCGCTTCAAGGCTGCCTTCCATCGCTTCCATGTCGGGGTCGAGCTGGTCCTTGTTCTGGGCATTGTTTGGTTCCTATGGAGTCATCTGCGGCGCGGCCACGCGGATGAAGCCGCGGCATAAAGCCGTTTGCCAAAGCCGCCTACAAAGGAGACACTAACGGTTTGGCGTTGCGGCTTCCGTAACTTTTCGCGAGCGCGCGCCTGTGCGGCATTCTCCCGAGAAGGACGGAACCAAACGCAATGGAACAAAGCACACACAAGCCCAAGCAGCCCACGGGCAAGCTGGGCGTCATGGTGGTGGGTATGGGCGCGGTCGCGACCACGCTGATCGCCGGGGTGGAAGCAGTACGCAAAGGCTTGTCGAAGCCGATCGGCTCGCTCACACAGATGGGGCACATCCGCCTCGGCAAGCGCACCGACGAGCACTCGCCCTTGATCAAGGACTTCGCGCCGCTCGCCGACCTGAACGATATCGTGTTCACCGGCTGGGATATTTACGACGAGAACATGTACCAGGCGGCCTCGACCGCGAACGTTCTGGAACGCGCGCACCTGGAAACCATTAAGCCGTTCCTGGAAGCGATCCGGCCGATGCCGGCTGTGTTCGACCAGCACTATGTCAAGCGGCTGAGCGGCACGCACGTGAAAAAGGGCCGCTCCAAGTGCGACCTGGCGCAGCAGCTCCGATCCGACATTCAGCAGTTCTCGGCCACGGTCGAGCGCGTGGTCGTGATTTGGTGCGGGTCGACCGAAATCTTTCTGGCACCCACTGAAGTTCACACGACCCTCGCCGCGTTTGAGCAAGGGTTGAACAACGATGATCCGGCTATCGCGCCCTCGCAGATTTATGCCTATGCCGCGCTGATGGAGGGGGTTCCCTTCGCGAACGGCGCGCCGAACCTGACTGTCGACCTGCCATGCATGGTCGAGCTGGCCAAGAAAACGCAGACGCCGATCTGCGGCAAGGACTTCAAAACCGGCCAGACCTTCCTTAAAACTGTGCTTGCCCCCGCATTCAAAGCGCGCATGTTGGGCGTCGCAGGCTGGTACTCGACCAACATCCTGGGCAACCGCGACGGCGAGGTCTTGGACGACCCCGAGTCGTTCAAAACCAAGGAAGAGTCGAAACTTGGCGCGCTTGAGTACATCCTGCAGCCGGAGCTTTACCCGGACTTGTACTCGGATATGTACCACAAGGTGCGAATCAACTATTACCCGCCGCGCGGAGACAACAAAGAAGGTTGGGATAATATCGACATTTTCGGCTGGCTCGGCTACCCGATGCAGATCAAGGTCGATTTCCTATGCCGGGATTCAATCCTCGCCGCTCCCTTGGCGCTGGACTTAATCCTATTTATGGATTTGGCCAAGCGCACCCCCGAGTTGGCCGCGGCGGGCATTCAGGAGTGGCTGAGCTTCTACTTCAAGGCCCCCCAAACGGCGGAAGGTTTGTATCCGGAGCACGACCTGTTTATCCAGTTGATCAAGCTCAAGAACACACTTCGACATGTGATGGGCGAGGAGCTGATCACGCATCTGGGGCTGGAGTACTACGAGCAGTAGACGACGGGGGACGACCGGTTAACCCTGGTCGTCCCACAGCTTGACTCCGCCCAGCAATCCATCCTGGTTCGACACAATGCTGACATTCTTCGGCAGCGAGAAGCTGATCAGCTTGGCATTGCCGCCGCCGATATATAAGTGGTCCCAATTGAAAGTATGGGCGGTCTGCTCGATCGCTTTGGCCACATATTTATTCCACTTTTTCGGCCCGAACTCCTTCAGCCCCCGGCGCCCCAGAAAGTCTTCGTACTCGCGGCCTTTTTTGAACGGATGATGCCCAAGCTCAAGCCCCGGTGCGAGCCGTCCGCCCGTGTACAAAGCCGAGCCCATCCCGGTGCCGAGCGTGATAACCAGTTCAACGCCCTCGCCCTTGATCGCGCCGTAGCCCTGCACCGCTGCATCGTTTGCCACGCGGACGGGCTTGCCCCAACGTTCTTCAAGATCGCCCTGGAGATTGAAGCCGATCCACTCGGGATGGAGGTTGGCGGCGGTGTAAGTATGGCCGTTCTTGATCACGCCCGGAAAGCCTACCGACACGCGGTCGAAAGGGGGCACTTGCGCCTTGAGCTTTTCGATCGCTTCCAGCACCCGGCTGGGGCTCGGCTTGATGGGCGTTTCAGTACGCACCCGCTCGGTGATCGGTTTGGCATCGCCATCGAGCACCATCAGCTTGAGGCCGGTCCCGCCGATGTCGATGGCGAGCGTGAGGGGGTGGGTCGATTTGTTCTGCGAGCTTTTGCTCCGTTGTGCTTCCGCCATAAGGTCCATACCCGAATCAGTGTAGAGGCTTCCGCGCCTTTGTGCGGCGACGGGCGCAGAGTTTTTCCGGCAGCTCGGTCGATGCCCCCTTGTGACCCCGCGGTAAAGGCGGTTGAAAAGGCTCGCGGACGAGCGGAACAAACAGGTTCATACTGTGTCTAACACGTTATATGTCTCTTTTTGAGGTGCCCGCCATGCCAAAGCGTCTTCTTCCCCTTGCCGGCTTGCTTCTAGCCTCCGCGGTGCGGGTGTGGGCGCAGGTGCCTACGTCTCCAGGCCAAACCGCACCTCAGCCCACGCCTTCGACTGTGCCCCAGACCACGCCTTCGACTGTTCCTCAAATCACACCCCCGACAGTGCCTGACAAGAACCCCGATAAAACGAAAAAGGCCGCCCCGGCTCCTGCTCCTCCCGAAAAACCGGTACCGCTGGAAGCCAAGGTAGGCCCCAATGGAGTGGTCCAGGGCATCAAGCCGGGCAGTGAGGACGACGTAAGCGCCGTGGGGACGCGTACTATTGGCGGCCGAGGCCTGGGCAACTGGTACTCCACTAATACGGAGATCGGCGTCGGCAAGCAGTACTCGATGGAGCTGGAAAAGAGTACGAAATTCATCACTGACCCCGTGGTAACCGAGTACGTGAATCGGATCGCCCAGAACATCGTGAAGAGTTCCGACGCGCGCGTACCGTTCACGGTGAAGGTGATCGATTCGGATGTTGTGAACGCGATGGCGCTGCCCGGCGGGTTTTTCTACGTCAACTCCGGCTTAATCCTAAACGCCGACACCGAAGCCGAGGTGGCCGGCGTCATGGCGCACGAGATTTCGCATGTGGTCGCCCACCATGCCATGCGCGAGCAAACCCGCATGAACTATGCCCAGATCAGCACAATTCCTTTGATCATGGTCGGCGGCGGCCTTGGGTATGGCTTGTATGAGGCATCGAGCCTGGCTATCCCAGTGACCTTTCTGCAGTTCTCGCGTGACTTCGAAGCGCAGGCCGACTTCCTGGGTACGCAATACCTCTATCGCGCCGGTTACGATCCGCAGGCATTGGTGAACTTCTTCGAGAAGATTGAAAATCTGGAAAAGCGCAAGCCCGGCCTAGTGGCAAAGGCGTTTGAAACTCACCCCGCCACCCCGGATCGTATCGAGCACACACAACAGGAGATCGCGACGCTGCTGCCGCCGCGCAACGAATACCTGGAGACCACCTCGGAGTTCGACGACGTAAAAGCTCGGCTGGCGCGCATTGAAAACAAGCGCAAGCTCGACGATAAGAAAAAGGGCACAGGGCCAACGCTGCGTAAGGCCGATGCGCCGGGCAGCCAAAGCCCGAACGCCAACGACCCCAACGCGCAACCAGGAGACGACCGGCCTACCCTGCACAAGCGTGACGAAGGCAACTAAGGTGCAGG
>CAXTKZ010000103.1:0-11483 GCA_964244985.1 uncultured Acidobacteriaceae bacterium | reverse complement strand
AACTGCCGGTGGAAGTTTGCTGTACTCATGCCGGCTTTTTCAGAAAGCTCCTCGACGGACATACTTCTTCTGAAATTATTCCGAAGCAATTGGATCGCTCCGTAAACCCGCCGATCGTTCACATTGCGCAAAGTCATGTGCACAAGGTCGCGCCCGCCGGGACCTTTCAACAGCCAATAGCATATTTCCCGCATGATGCCGGGAAACAGTGTGTTGATGGCTTCCGGAGTTTCCAACAGACGCAGACTGCGCACAGCACAGTCGACAAGCTGGTTGTTGAGGTCAAGTACATAGCCGCTGTGTACGCTCTGCTCCGCGGGGATTTCGGATGCTGTGCCCAGCTCACTCATGACTTCCTGCGTGATCGCTCGATCGAGTTCCACTACAAGGCCAAGATAGGGAGCCTTCGCGGAAGCGGCCGACACGCTGCATCGACACGGCACTTCGACAGTGATCACAAACGCTTGTCCGGCTTGGTAGTAAAACTGCTTGCCGCCGAGGAAGGTCGATTTCGATCCCTGAATCGTCATCCACAATGCGGGTTTCATCACGCGGTGGCGTGGCTGCGTTGGATGATCGGATCGAACGATGGAGACCGCTTCAATGGCGGTTTTAATTTCTTGCGTGCTGTCAGGTTCTCCCTCTGCATAGAGGATGGCATCTGCCAGCTTCTGGAGCTGAAGTAGTTCGGGACTTATCGGCTTCATCGCAAGCAGATTCTACGATTCCTTTTCCTTTCTGTCGAAACACAGCAAAGTCGCCCCCTGTCGGAATCGGGCAAATGTTTGCGATGTTTGTGCGTGGTGTTTTCGCGATGAAACGCGCAAGCTCGTTTCAGTCGGAGAACACGCAGGGAAGCGCGGAAAAGTGCGAATCTCCGACATAAAAGCGCGGCCGGTGTATGTGCCGGTGCTTTGGCATAAACAGCCACGAAGGAGTGACATGGAAACAATGCGTGCAGTGCAGATGGACAAAGTGCGTAAGCCGATGACGGTTCGCGACATTCCTGTTCCCGACATTGGGGAGGAAGATGCTCTTATTCGCGTCACCGCTTCCGGGATTTGTCGTACCGACTGGCATTTGTGGAACGGGGACTGGACATGGATCGATGTCAAGCTGCCTCAGCCCATCGTTCTCGGGCACGAGATTGGAGGAGTGGTCGAGCGTATCGGTGCCGGTGTCAAGGGCCTCACTCCGGGAACTCGTGTGTGCGTGCCGTTCAACATGGCATGCGGCCGCTGCCCTTACTGCCTGAAGGGTTTGCAGAACGACTGCGACCACTATCAGTGGCCGATGCTGACACCGGGTTCCGGCGGCTTCGCTCAATACGTACGAGTTCCGAATGCGGCTTTGAACTGCGTTCCACTTCCGCCACGGGTTACCGATAAGGATGCCTCGGCGTTGGGGTGCCGCTACATGACCGCGTACCGGGCGGTTCGGTCGCGGGGTGGGCTGCGTGCAGGCGAGACGATCGCGATTACCGGCATCGGCGGCGTGGGACGTTCCGCGGTCGAGATCGCAGTCGCTCTCGGCGGTCAGGTCATCGCCATCGATACAAAAGACAGCGCTCTCGAAGCGGCGAAGAAGCTCGGTGCTATCGCGGTTCTCAACTCCGACGGTCTGACGCCAAAGCAGGTGGGGGCCAGGGTAAAGGCGCTTACCGGAGGCATCGGCGTGGACGTGGGAATCGACGCCATAGGCGGCAGCAAAGCCACGCTGCCTACACTCGAAACCCTCGCGAAAGGCGGACGCCTTGTGGTCGCCGGCCTGACCAGCCAGGAAGACGAAGGCATCATCGAGCTGCCGATCGATGAGGTTGTCGGGAAGGAGTTCTCCATTATCGGAACCCTGGGTAATCCACACTCTGAGTATCCCGATCTGCTTCGCCTGGTGGAGAACGGCTCTCTTGTGCCGAGCAAGCACATCGAGAGCGAAGTGACGCTCGACGAAGTGCAGGCGACTTTCGAGCGCTTTCCTAAGTTCAGGACCGACGGCTACGTTCTTATTACTCAATTCAACTAACAACTAAAAAGGTCTCGATTATGCCGCTTATGTACGTGAATTATCCGGAAGGCGCTTTCATGCCCGACGCGATCAACAAGCTTGGTTTGCAACTGACCGACTTCGGCGAAGACGCAGAGAAAATACCGAAGACGCCTTACCTATTCAGTACCACATGGGTTTACTTTCGGCCTTATCCGAAAGAGCTTGTCTTCCATGGCGGTAAGTCGGAGGGGACCCATGTCGTGAGTCTCGAGGTGAACGTGTATGAGGGCGGACTGGACGCGGCCGCCAAGAAAGAGTTCATCAAACGAGCGACCGAAGCCATCGCCGATGCGCTTAAGTTGCTGAAAGATGAGCGGCGCCCGGTTTACATCGTCATACGCGACGTTCCTGCAATCAATTGGGGCTTCTTCGGCAAGATCATCACCCTGGATGACATCCTCAATGCCCCGAAGGATGAGAAACCGGTATAAGTGCTCATAAGGAGCCGAGCGTAAACGCTCGGCTCCTGGGAGGGCGGAGCTGCACATATGGCCGGTGACACGCTGAACAGATACAAACATCGTATGCGTGCGCTCCTGCTTATGCTCCTTTTCGCACTTCCCGGGTATGCCCAGCAGCTTTCCCCTACCGAGGCATTTGCCTCCGCGCTCGCGCCCTTCAACGCGGCCCGCGCGCAGCCTGACGACCTGACCGAAGCCGACGCTGCCGCGCTGGGCGTCGGCGCGGCCCATGCCGGGCGCGATTGTCTCGCCCTCCAGCCGGGCCCAGACGCACACACAGACGCACACACAGACGCACACACAGACGAGTGGGCCGCCGCTCCCGAGCAGCTCATCGGGCTGGGCCGCTTGTGCATCTTCGGGCGGCAGTATGAGGCAGCCCGCGCCGCTGCTGTCCGCTAACTCGCCCTGCCCGACCCGCCCGAGCGCGAACTTGCCTTGCTGCTGCTGGTACGGGCGCTGTTGGGCCTCAAGGCACCCGGCTCCGCGCAGCCGCAAGTGCTGTCGCTTCTGCGCGACTACCCTTACGACGCCCAAATCCACTTCGCCGCCGACCAAGTCATCGATGCCACGGAAGATGCCGGCGAATCCTTGAACCGGCTGGCGCTGGAGCTCTGCGGCAAACAAAACGCCGCAACCCTCCCTCTGCTCGTCGCCGGCAAAGCCCTGCCCGGCAAGGACGCGAGCGCGTCCGGGGACATCCTGTTTGCCGACGCCGTCCGCTGCGCGACGCTGGCCCGTCAGTCAGGCGACATCGCCGAGGTTCCGCTCATGAACCAGCTCCGGGCCGTAATCGCAAGCCCTGTGTGGCAGGGCACCGCCGACTACGCAGGCATGCGCGAAGCCCTTCTCCGGGCCGAGATGGTCGGCAAGCCAACGCCTTTGCCCGCCATGGAGGGCACCCGCATCCTCACCGCAGGTTCTTCCACCCCGCAAACCGTGCTCCTCCAACGAGGAACGGTCCTTCTCGTCCCTTTCACACTCTGGTCGCCCAGCGCCGCTCCCACCCTGCGCACGCTTGCGCTGTCACTGCCCGGGCAGACGATCTACGCCGTCACCAGTTACGCCGCCAATACCGGCGAGGCGGACACGCCGTCGCCCGCGCTCCAATCGGCCCTGCGTACCTGGCAGGGAGGCTTGCCGCCGCAAATCAAGATGGTCCTCGTGCCCGACAGCACACTGCACACCTTCCACGCCAACGCCTTTCCGGGAGCGATCGCCATCCGCGGGGGCACCGTTCGCGCCAACCAGCCGCTCGGGAGCGAGGGTTCCATTCGGTCGTTGCTTGTCGCACTGCGGGCCTCCCGCTAGGGCCTTGCGGCAGGCTTTCCCAAATTAAGAGTGAGATTGCATGATTTCGGCAACCAGGAGGACGGGACGGACTCTAATGGCTTGAGAGGATGCAAAGCCGGATGGAAAAGAGTTCCTGTTGCGGATGACGGCAAAGCAAAGCTGGGCGACGGCGGGGCTGTTGCTTTCACTGGGTGCCGCGGCCTCGGCGCAAACAAATGCCGCGCTCCCCTCCGCCCCCACCCCAACCGCCACGGTGGCGTCTACGGCCGCAACCCCCGCCTATACTATCGGCGGCGGCACAACGGGCGGCGGCTATCCCGTGCAGGTGTCCAGCCAAAGTTCACTGTTCAATCCCTTGCTCGGCAGTGTGCAGGCGCGCCGGGCCACGTCCGAGGTGCTTGTCCTTCCCTTCGACGACGCTCTTAAATTGGGTATCGAGAACAACCTGGCGCTGGTGTACGCGAAGCAAACCGAGTTGGGCAACCGGGCGCAGCGACTCCAGGCGTTCAATGTGCTGTTGCCGAACATCGACCTGTCGGGCAGCACGGCTTTTCACCAGTTCAATCTAGCGGCTCAGGGGTTTCGCCCCGGCTCGATTGCGCAGTTCGCCGCCGCCCTGCCGCCGGGGAGTTTATCCGGCAGCTTCCCCACGGTGGTCAAGGTGGATGTTACTCAAGGTCAGTTCACCTACTCGCAGTACCTGTTCGACTGGGCGGGGTTCGATCTCATCCATGCTGTCGGCCATCTGGTCAAATCCTCTGAACGTACCTCCGCTTCCACGCGGGGGCAGGTGGTGCAGGCCGTAGGCATCGACTATCTCCGGATTATCGCGGCGCAATCGCAGGTGGCTTTTGACCAGTCGCTTTTATCCACGGACGCGAACATCCTGTACCAGACCACGCAGGAGCACCAGGCGGGCACGGTCGCCAACCTCGATGAGCTGCGCGCACGTGTGCAATATCAAACGCAGCAGCAATCGCTCATCTCCGACCAGAACACTTTGGCCAAAGCCAAAATCGCCCTTAACCGTTCTATCGGACTCGCGCCGGAGCAGGAAGTCCGTGTCAGCGAGGCTGCGCCCTTTGCCAATCTCGAAGCCATGCCCCCGGAAGAAGCCGAAGCGGAGGCCCTGCGGAGCCGCCAAGATTACCAGAGCGCGCTTGAACAGGTGGAAGCGACACAATGGGAGCGCAAGGCCGCCACCCGGGAGCGCTATCCTTCGTTGGTTTTCAATGCCAACTACGGTGTGCAGGGCGTCTCGGGCGGCGTCTACCATGACGTCTTTCAGGCAATCGGAACCCTGCAAATCCCTATCTTTCAGGAAGCCCGGTTTCGCGCGGACCGCGATACGGCGGAGTTCCAGCTCCAAAACGCGCGCGCGCAGCTAGCCAATACCCGCGAGCAGATCCGGCAGGATGTGCGGGGCAGCCTTATCGACCTCACCAATGCCACCGCTACCGTGGCCGTCGCGCGCAGCAACGCCGACCTGGCCCGAACGGCACTCGAACAAGCGACCGAGCGCTTCCGCGCCGGGGTGGAAAATAATCTGCCTTCCGTTACCGCCGAATCTACCCTGCAACAGGCGCAGGTTCAGCTCGTCAACGCGACTTTTCAATACAACCAGGCAAAACTGAATTTCGCGCGCAATCTGGGATTGATCGATGTCGACTTTCATAGGGAATGGCAAGGCGGCCGGCCCGCGGGCGTGATGAGCGACCGGGCCGCCGCCGGGCGGTGAACTAATGCGTTGGTGTGCGGGTCTTCTTTTAGCAGTGCTGCTGGCGGGTTGCGGCAAGGGTGGAGCAGGCTCAAAAAGCGCCTCGTCCAACGCTTCCGGCAAGGAGTCTTCCAAGGAAGACGGCAAGGTCTATACGTCAAGCAAGGGGGGCGGCAGCCAAGGCAGCGGCGGCCAAAGTACTAATGGGAGTGAGGGAGCCCCCCTGCCGACCCCCGCCGACACCACCAATGGCAGGGCATCGGTTGCGTCCGACGACGGTTCCACCCGTGCCGTTAAAGGATTGCCCGTAGTCAACCCCGGCGCGCCTTCGCCGAACAAGCCCCTACCGGCACCCGCGCCGAAGAAAGCCCACTGATATGCGCAGCATGGCTCGATCGACCGCACTCCGCGAGCGCGCCGAGCGCCTCTTGCCGGGCGGTGTCGACTCGCCCGTACGCGCGTTTCTCGCGGTCGGCGGCGCGCCGCCCTTTGTGGAGCGGGGTGAGGGCGCGTACCTGTGGGACGCGGACGGCAACCGCTACCTCGACTATTTCGGATCATGGGGGCCCATGATTCTCGGGCACGCTTTTCCGCCCGTGGTTGAGGCGATCCAGCGCGCCGCCGCCAAAAGCTCCAGTTTTGGAGCGTCTACTGGTGCCGAAGGGGAACTGGCTGCCCTCGTCAACCAAGCCTATCCATCGGTCGAAATGCTTCGCTTCTGCTCCTCCGGGACTGAAGCCACCATGTCGGCCATCCGGGTCGCCCGCGCGTTTACCGGGCGCAAGTACATCGTCAAGTTTGAGGGCTGTTACCACGGCCACGCGGACGCCTTTCTCGTGAAAGCAGGTTCCGGGGTCGCCACCTTCGGCATCGCGGGCTCAGCCGGCGTGCCGGAAGAAGTCGCCCGCTTTACCCTTGCGCTGCCCTTCAACGCACTCTCCGCGGTCGAGGAAGCCTTCGCGCTCCATCCCGGCGAGATTGCCGCCGTGATCGTCGAGCCGGTTGTGGGCAACATGGGTTGCGTTCCGCCCCAGCCCGGCTTTCTCGAAGGGCTGCGCGCTCTCACGGAGCGCGAAGGCGCGCTGCTCGTCTTCGATGAGGTCATGACCGGCTTCCGACTCGCCCTCGGCGGCGCGCAGGAGCGTTGGGGCATCGCCCCCGACATGACCACGCTCGGCAAAATTGTCGGCGGCGGCCTGCCCTGCGGCGTCTTCGGCGGACGCCGGGACATCATGCGGATGCTCGCCCCGCTCGGCCCCGTCTACCAGGCCGGCACGCTCAGCGGGAACCCCCTTGCCATGGCCGCCGGCCTCGCCACGGTCGGCCACCTGATGCAACACCGCGACGAGATTTACCCCCGTTTAGAAGCTTTGAGCGCCGCGGTCGCCGACGGTGTCGCCCGCGAAGCCTCCCGCGCCGGGGTACCGCTGACCACCAACCGTGTCGGGGCCATGTGGACCTGGTTCTTCACCTCCACCCCCGTCACCGACTTCGCGACTGCCTCCACGTCCGACACCGCCCGGTTCGGACGATTCCATCAAGCCATGCTCGACCGGGGCGTCTGGCTCCCCCCCTCCCAGTACGAAGCCGCCTTCCTCGGCACCGCCCATTCAGACGAAGACGTGCAGGCAACGGTGGAAGCGGCGCGGGCGGTGTTTCAGGCGGGACAAGCTGTTGAACAAAGCTTTAACCGAGCCTCGTAAATTTGTAAGTCTTACGAGTCAAGCCCACTGAACAGTGTCGGCTGCGCAAGCGGGATATTTTTCAAGCCGAAAGTGGCGATTCGGCGGCTTTCAGCAAACGTTCTCAATCTGCGGTCGTCGGAATATAAAGTTCGTACATCCCGCACCTTACAAATAGCCACAATTTGGTGGTCAAATTTGATCTTCGCCCATGTTTCTGACCGAGCGTTTCCACGCTTTTTGCCTGTTGTCAGAGAAGCGATTGAGAGAGCTGCTTCGTATGCGGCCAATATGTCGAAAGGGGCAATTTCAAACTGAGAGGATTTCGTAATACGGGCGATGAACTCCGGTCCTGCTGTCCCTGCCCTGACCAGGATTTCGCTTAAAGCCGGGGTAGGTATCAGGATGCGTTCCTTCCTCGCGTCCAGCTCCTTGACCAAAAGCTCAATGCTTTCCTTGGCTCCTGGAATGGAGCAGGGCACATCCGGAAACCACAATGCGAGCAAGAAAGAGGAATCCATGCCGACCATTAATCAGTAGACCCCTCATAGCCGCGAAGCTGAGCCAGTTCCTCTAAAGGAGAGGCTACAGATTTCCAGCCGTTGCCAGGTATGGACTGCAAGGAAACAACCATGTCCTGAAGAGAGGCTTCATCCAGAATGTCGAAACCATCAATGTCGAACTTTTCAAGATGCCACCCGCCGTCGCTTTCTCGAAACCATCGGCCATTCCCATAAACTCGTACTTGCTTTTCATAGTACGGCGCCAGCTTCCTTGCAGTTTCAGTATCGGCATTGCAAGTGTAATAATTATCTTTAGTCAAAAGATGAACAGGTTTTGTATCATCTTTGCCGCCGACGCGGATCAGCATCCCGTCAAGCTGTCCCCGCATTGCAATCGGTCCGTACGATGCAGGAACTGCATCTGCTCCCGGAAAGGAGAGAAGCTTGCCGCGACCGTAAAAGATTGTTGCTGTCTTTTTATCCTGGGCAAGAATTTCGTTGAGCTTTAGAAAAGCATGTTGAGCTTGCCGGGGACCTACACCCTTCTTCACTAGATGAAGACGGTTCTTCACTTCATGAATCTGCTCATTCTCAATTACATGCACCAAATCGGCGCTACCCTTGGCAACTCTCACGAAGTGAACTCGTTCTTCATGCCCAAGCAGAGTTGCCAAATCGGACATGTAGACCGCCAGCCGAGCCATCGGAAGGCTCTCAGGGGTAAACCCATCTATCCTGAAATGAAACTGTCCTCCAATTTTCTTAGACATCCCTTATCCTGAGCCCTTCATTGTGGTGCTTACTTGCGCTGTATCGAGCGGTACTGTTGCAATTATTGTTGCAAGATCATTGCCTATTGTCGACCCTGCAGCTCACGCCTGCTGTCCCTGCTGCCCCGCCTCCCCCAGCGTCACCCGCGCCGTCATCCGCCGCTGCCCCCGGTAAAACGTCACCGTCACCTGATCGCCCACTTGGTGGCTGTCCATAAACTCCGAAATATCCTCGGCCGACGTCATCTTCTGCCCGTCCAGCGCAACGATCAGATCGCCGCCCAGCAGGATCTGCAGATTTCCGACAAACGCCCGCTCCTGCCCGCCGCGCAAACCCGCCGCCTGTGCCGCGCCCCCCGGCACCGTGTGCTCAATCAACATGCCTGAGGAGGACGCAAGCCCCATCTGGCTCGCAAGCTCCGGCCCGATCGGCAGCGAGGCCACGCCCAGCGACGGACGCCGCGCATGCCCATACTTTTGGAAATCTGCCAGCACCGCCCGCGCCGTGTCGATCGGAATGGCAAACCCAATCCCCGCACTCTGGTCCACAGCCCCGTTCGGGTTGGTGGCGATCAGGTAGTTGATCCCAATCACCTCGCCATGCGAGTTCAACAGCGGCCCACCGGAGTTGCCGGGGTTGATCGCGGCATCCGTCTGGATCGCATTTTCAATCTGCCCGCCCTCCGGCGACCGCACCGACCGGATCGCCGAAATAATCCCTGTCGTCATGGTCCCGTTCAGCCCGAACGGGTTGCCGATCGCATACACTTTCTGGCCCGGAACCAGGTCATGCGACTCCGCCAACAGCACCGGCTGCAGGTTGGGCGCGTCGATCTGCAGCAGCGCGATATCGTGCCGCTGGTCCTTGCCCACCACCCGCGCCTTATAGCGGTGCTTGTCGTAGGTTTGTACCTCGATATTTTGCGCATCGGCGATCACGTGGTAGTTGGTCGCGATATGTCCCTGTTTGTCGAGGATAAAGCCTGACCCCTGTCCTTGGCTGGGTACCGGGCCGTCGAAAAAGTCGTACTGCATCACCGTCGAAGTCACATTCACCACCGAAGGCAGCAGCCGCTTGTAGACGCCTATATTCGTCAGCTCTTCTGCATCGTAGGCGGGCGCGGCTTTTACTTCTTCGAGCACCAGCGGCGTGCTGGACCGACTTACGGGCAGCATCTTCGCCACCGGTAAAAAGCCGGGCAAGTAAGCGCGGCCGGTGGAAACATACCAAACAGCGGAAACGATCAGGGCAGTAATCAGGGCGCGACGGAGCATCGGGTTTTTCCTCGTACCAACCGTTAGACCGCTGAACGGGCCCGGGGTTTGCTTTGTTCTGCTTTGCCCAGCTTAAGCGCCGGGCGTTGTTCCCGCCTCCCGCCGCAGCGCCTCCAACACCCGCAAAGCCTCCCGCCGCAGCAGCACCAGCGTCCGGTCGTTTTCAATCACATAATGGGCGTGCGCGCGCTTGAAGGCATCCGGAAGCTGTGCGGCCATCCGCCGCCGGGCATCCTCGCGCAGCCGCTCCTCGCCCCCGCCGCCCGAGCGCAGGGCAAACCGCTCCACCCGCACAGCCTCGGGCGCAGCCACCAACACGATGCGGTCAAAGCGTTCGCGCCAGCCGGGGACCGCACCCTCTTCCCCCGAGGCCTCAAAAATCAGCGCCGACTCCACCACCGCCAGCGTGCATTCCCCGCTCGCTGCCAATGCCTGGAGCTGCCGCTCCTGCATGGCGATCACCGCCGGATGCACAATTCGGTTCAGCTCGCCCACCCGGCCTCCTTCAAACGCCAACCGGGCCAGCGCCGCGCGGTCCAGCTCGCCCGAAGGAAGCACCACGCCCCCGCCGAACGCTTCCACGATGCGCGCATACACCGGTTCGCCCGCCGCCGTCAGCGCGCGCCCCATCGCATCCGCTTCCAGCACGGGCACGCCTTCTTCCGCCCACACACGGGCTACCGAAGATTTCCCCGAACCCAGCCCGCCTGTCAGTCCCACACGAAGCACCCCCATAGAATACGGGTATGCTTCCCCCTTCCACCCTGGCCCTGCTGGTCTGCCCCGCCTGCCGTGAGGCGCTGGAGGGCCGCTCCCCAAGCGCCATCGCCTGCACGGGTTGCGGGCAAATCTACCCCGTCCGCGACGGCATTCCTATCCTGCTTGTTGATGAAGGAAGCACTCCCCATGGAAACGAACTGTAAGAAACATGACATTCGGCGGCAACGCTGCCCCGGTTTTTCGCTTCTACCTGGAAATACAGGCAAATTTCAGCAGTGCCGACAAAATCCGTGGGGAGACTGTGCATGAGAGAGCAAAACCGAGTGGAGAAGTTCGACAGCTACGACCTGGGCGCGCTGCGTTCTGTGTTGCTGCAGGCCGACCTCGACACAGGCCAAGCCTCTGAGCTTCTGTCCGCGTTTCTGAACGGCCGCGGCTACGGTGCCGACGCGCGCCTGGTGCAGGATGCGGTTCTTCGGATGGAAGACGACGGCTGCGACACCGACGAAATGCAGCGTGAGCTGGAGCGTGTCGCGCTCGTAATGTAAGACCGTGTCCTTATCGCAGGGGAATGGCACTGAAAACCGAGTCATCCTGAATGAATAAGGAGCTCCGCCACAAACGAATCAGACCGTTTTTCAGTCACCCTCTTAAGGGTTCACTGTCCGAGCCTGCTCCATCAATATTGCCTTTTTCGGCTCAATGGCACTGTGCCTAAAGAGTACCCCCTCCAGCTCTGGGCGCAGCGGCGAGTTTTCCCGCACAAACCAGCATTCACGGTCACCCTGACCCAGCTGCTTCCACCCTTTGCGCTGCTGGTAAAACTCCGAACCATACCCCACAAGCCAAAGTTCATAACCCCCGGCCCCCAGGACCAGGTTGCGCGTCATGTGCGGCCAGGAGCGATCGGGGTAGGCGCGCGGCCAGCCCGTTCGCGGTACGCACGATTCTTCCAAATCCGGGTGCGTCACGATCAGGTCCGGTTGAAGCCGGGCAACGTCCCCAGATTGAAAAAA
>CAXTKZ010000102.1:0-11794 GCA_964244985.1 uncultured Acidobacteriaceae bacterium | reverse complement strand
TCCGGAATGTGCCAGCGGTCCTGCCCCCATCTTGAGGCTCGCTGGAAAACCCAAGCCAGCAGCGCGAGCAGCGCGAAGGTCAGCACGGCGGAAAAAGCAATGCCCTTCCAGATATGGCCCAGCACGTAATGGCCCTGCTCGTGCGCGTAGATGGTGAGGATTTCGTCAGGCGGCACCTTCGCGAGCGTCGTGTCCCACACCACGATGCGCTTGGACCCGCCGATGCCGGTGACATACGCGTTCATGCCTGTCGAGCGCTTGCTTGCGTCCTCAACGAACATGCGCTCGGGCGGGATCGCGAGGCCGCCCAGCCTGGCCACCTGCTCCAGCCGCGCGACCAGGGCCGGGTTTTCGCGCGCCAGCGGGGTGAACTGGTTGAACAAGGGATCGATCAACACCGGCGCAAGAAACACACCCAGCACGACGAACGGCTGCAACAGCACCCAAAACCACACCCACCACAGGCGCGGGCTGCGCCGCAGCAGCGCAAACAGGCCAAGGAGGACGAGGGTGCCGATCGCGAGCTTGATCGCTTCGCCCTTGAGCCAATCGCCCCACCAGGCCGGCCAACGCTCGACCGAAAGGCCGTACCGGAGCGCTGCCCGGTGGCCGATGAGCGATCCCGGCAGGGCGATCAGGGCGAGAATGCACAGCCAAGCGGGAGCGGCGAGCAGGCCCGGCTTCCTCCCGACAACGCGCCGGGCCCACGCTGCGATGCGCCAGCCCATGCGCCACCGCAGCAGAAGCCCAAGCGCGAGCAGCGTCCACGCTGTGCCGCCGAAGTACAACGCCGCTTCAAGTCGCGATAGAGCACGAGCCTTGGCGAGCAGGTCGGGCGGAAGCGTGTAGGCGGGGTCGGGGAGGAGCATTGTGTGGGTAGGATGCGGGGCCTTCTGAGCGCGTGTGCTAAGTCGTCTAAAGACAATTACATTCTAAGAATGGGTCATTCTGAGCGCAGCGAAGGATCTGCTTTTTGCTGCATGTCAGTTGAAAAGCAGATCCTTCGTCGCTTCGCTCCTCTGGATGACCCGGTTTCGGTGTCTACAGTTCAGTTTGCACATATGCTTTGAGCAAAAGTTTCATTCCAAAGAGTCAGATTTCCTCTTATCGCCAAACAGTCCTAACAGGCTTACAGTGGGCCATGCGCTTAAGCCTGCTCGCCTTGTGTTTCGCCTTACCCGCCCTATACGCACAAGCACCTGCGTCGAGCCTGTCCGATGCACTCACTGCTGCCCGCTTTCCATTGCAGGTGACAGAGAAAGGCTTCGCCGGTCCCGGTGCCCCGGTCCTGACCGCGGCGCTTGACAGCGCGAAGTTTGTGGCTGTGGGCGAAGACCACTTCACACGGGAGGTCCCGCAGTTCACTGCGGCGGTGTGCGACGAGATGGCCCCACACGGGCTGACTGCATTAGCGGTAGAAGCAAGCCCGGCGGCAGCTTGCTTTGTGCAGGACAGCTTCGGCAAGAGGGATCGTCTTGCGCGCATGACCGCGCTGCAAAAGCAGTTTCCGGACAGTGTGGTTCTTCTGAACAGCCGACAGGAGGACGATCTTGCAGCACACTGCGCTTCCGCCGCGAAAGAAGATTTTCAACTGTGGGGTCTCGATCAGGAGTTTGTGGGTTCCGCCGGTTGGATACTGAGCCGCATGCTTGCCGCCAAGCCCGGCCTTCAGGCGCGTGCGGCCATTCTAAAAATGCAAGGCGACGAGCGGACCGATGAGGCGGAAGCTACCCGCACCGGGGATGCCAACAGACTCTACCTGCTTGCGGTAACGGACGCGCAAATCACAGCCGCGCAGGGAGCGGTCGAGGCAGACGGCGGCGCACAGGTACAACAGGCATTTCGTGACCTGACAGAAAGTCGGGCAATCTACCGCGAACACGCCGTCGACTCACCCTCCTCGCAGGCCCATCGAACGCGCGTGCTCAAGCAAAACTTCCTGGCGAGGTACCGAGCGAAGGGCGGCGAGACCCAGCGCGTGCTGATCAAGTTCGGCGGCGACCACATCTACCGAGGGTTCAACATCAACCATCAACGCGACCTCGGGAATTTCCTCGCGGAGCTGGGCGATGTTTCCGACGGTCCGTCCTTGCATATCCTCGTTCTCGGCATTGAAGGGACGCATGGCTTTTACGGCGGCTATCGGCGGCCTTGGCGGAGTGAGACCTTCGATATCAGGTCGGCCGCGCTCGGGAACGGCTATGACTGGGCAGCATTGCCGGCAAAGCTCGCAGTGAGCGATAGCTGGACGCTGTATGATCTGCGCAAGCTGCGCTTCGGCAAGGTTGCCGATCTTTCCCCAGAGTGGGAGCGTGCCGTGTACGGCTATGACCTGCTTGTGCTGGCTCCGCATTCGACTGCCGCCGATGTGCTGCAGTGACATCCTGCCCAGCCAGAACTACGTCCACTCCCGCAAGATCCTGTCGGCCATGCAAATTGCCAAGCCCACCGAGCTCGCCTGCGGTGCGAATCGGCAGCAAACTGTCTTGACGTTGACATGGCAGCTTGCGACACTTTTTCCATGCCGATCGCGAAGCGAAGCGTGGAGCGCCGTACAGAAAAGCTGGACCTGCGCATTTCTTCAACCGCGAAAACGAAGCTGCAGGCAGCTGCCTCCGCTTCCCATCGAAGCGTGAGCGATTTTGTAATGGAAAGTGCGTTTGCGCGAGCTGAGGAAACGCTGGCGGAACGCAGGACGTTTGCCCTCAGCCCGGAAAAGTGGAAGGCATTTCAGGACGCCCTGGACGCGCCGGTCCAGCCGCTGCCGCGGTTGCAAGCGCTTCTTCGTGCACCGGGGTTCTTCGACGGCCCCGCGAAGTGAGCGGAGATCGCCGAATCGAGAAGCTGCGGCGCGACCACTCGTTTGACGATTTCGATTGCGGCCAAGCCGACCTGAACCGCTGGCTCTCCAAGTACACGCTCCAAAGTGGCAGCTCCGGCTCGGCGCAAACGTATGCCGGTCGGGTTGGGGACCGCGTTGTCGGCTACTACAGCCTCTCAGTCGGCCAAGTGGAGCATGCTGCCGCGCCGGAGCGCGTGCAGAAAGGGCTGGCAAAGCATCCCGTTCCCGTTATGCTGCTCGCGCGGCTGGCAGTCGACCGACAATGGCAGGCAAAGGGAGTGGGTCGCTCTTTGATAAAAAATGCCGTTTTGCGCACCGCGCAGGCATCCGAGATCGCCGGCATCCGCGCTTTGATGGTCCACGCAAAAGATCAAGCAGCGCGCAGCTTCCACGAGCAGTTCGACTTTGTTCCTTCGCCGACGGACCCGCTTCATTTATTTGTGCTTTTGAAGGACATCCTCAAAATTATCGAAGCCTAAGTTCAATCCAACCGCGTCAGGTACGCCGCGCCCTCCTCCGGCTGCACCGCCGCTTCAATCTCCTCAGCGCGCTCTTTGTTGTCGCCCGAGGGGCGGATGCGCACCCAATGCCCTGTGGGCCCGGTGAACTCGATGACGTTTGCGAGCGCATAGCGCCGCTGGAGGGACTTTTGCAGCGCCAGTGCCTTTCCTTCGCTGTGGAAAGCTCCGATCTGCACACACCAACGGCCGCCTTCGCCGATCGGCTTGGGCGTTGAAAATACCTCAATCTCCACCGTGGCGACGCCCGGCTGCCACACCCCAATGGCCTTGGCCGAGGCAAGCGACAAGTCGAGTACGCGGCCCGGCACAAAAGGGCCACGGTCCGTCACGCGCATCACCGAGCGCTGGCCCGTGCGGACGTTGGTGACGCGCAGCAGCGAGCCAAGGGGCAGCTCGCGGTGCGCCGCCGACTGGAGATTCTGGTCGAAGATTTCGCCGTTCGCGCCTTTATGCCGGTCGTATGGAGGCCCGTACCAGCTCGCGATCCCGGTTTGCGTCCAGATGGGTTGGTGCGTGGCCACGTACTTCAGGTCGTCCACGGAGTCGGCAGACACGGGGCTCTTCGCAATGGGATCTTGTCGGTTCCCCGCGCTCGACGGCGGCCAAGTCTTATAGGGCGGCGGTCCTTGCGGAACAGGTCGAGGTGATGAGGGCGGTGCTGGAAACGAAGCCACTTGCCGCTTGTGCCCGCAACCAAGCATCAGCGCACACAGCATCCATGCCGCGATACGCTTCAACCGGATACACCTGGAAGATGCTCCGCAGCTCCGAAGTTCAGCCGGCATGCCCCTTGGGCCGGCACCACTGTAAAAGCAGGACGTGTGTCACGCTGCTCCGCTGCGCAAGCGACCCTCAACTTTTCCCCAACACTTCCCTGCTGCATGGCCGGCTCCCAGATTCACGATAGCCGCGCTGGAAGCAGCAAAGCAACGGGCGAATGGCAGTTCCCTGCCGATGTCGTCCCAAAACGGTAAATACGAAGTTGTGCGTTCCCGTTTTAGGTTTCCCGCTTAGAAAAGCGCTACCTTTCTGTGCTCTGCCCACTCAAACCCGTTAGAACAAGGAAGAGGCCTCCCCAATACATGTTCCCAACTCGATTGAGCCGCGTTTTGGTGCTGTGTGCAGCTGTCTGCACCGCGGCAGCCCGCGCCGAAGATTTGCCCGATGCGCCCAACCCACCGGTGCAGGACAATACTCACGTCACAGTGCCTGCCACTCGGCCGCCCACCGCCGCCGCGGTTGCAAAACGCCACTGGTCGGATGTTGTGGAACCGGGCGAAAAGGTGCCGGCGCTTACCAAACGCGATAAGCTGCTCTTCCCCGTGCATGAGACCTTTCGCTGGTCCACGCCGTCCGCCGTCCTCTTTTCCGGTTGGTACGGCATTCTCACGGACAACAACCCGCATTTCGGCGTGGATGCCCCCGGCTTCGGGGAGCGGGTGGGAGCCGCGGCGGCGCGCCAGGAAAGCTCGCGCTTTTTCTCGGACGGCTTTCTTCCCATTCTTTTGCACGAGGATCCTCGCTACTACCGCAAGGCCTACGGCAGCTACCCGAAGCGGACGCTTTACTCGGTCAGCCGCATCCTGGTTACACAGCGCGATAACGGGAGTACCGGCTTCAACTACTCCAAGGTGCTGGGACGCGGCATTTCAGCCTCGCTCACGCAAACCTACTACCCCCAAAGCAGCATTGCACCCAATGTGGTGTTCAAAGCCTGGGGTGTCTCTTTGATGCAGCTGGCCGGGGCCAACTTCTTCGACGAGTTTTGGCCCGACGTCAAGCAGGCACTGTTCCACAAGGCGAATTGATCCACTAAGTCAATACTCCTGAGGCGTTTACTGTGGCGCGCTGTACCGTCAAGTTTTACAACGTCACCTGAGCCCAGCGCCAGGAGATGACGAAAGTACCCTTTCCTGTGTAGGCTTTTACTCGATCGGTAGGGCGAGTCGTTTCCGCCCTGACCGGAAGGTGGTTGCCATGCCGGATCTCCCCCAAACGAGTTTCAGCCGCCGCGGTTTTCTGAAGGGTGCCGGCGTCACGGCGGCAGCCAGCGTCGTTGAAACAACGAACGCCCTAGCCCGCGAACTGAAAGAGCCGGATGCCGCCAAGGCGGTCGGGCCGGCAGCGCTGCCCATCCAGCTTCATATCAATGGCCGCGAGCACGCGGTTACCGTCGAGCCCCGCTACACCCTGGCTGCCACCCTTCGCGACAATTTAGGGCTGACCGGGACCAAGGTGGTCTGCGACCGGGGTTCGTGTTCGGCTTGCACGGTCTGGATCGATGACGTTCCTTCGCTCGCCTGCATGACGCTCGCGGTGGACGTAGTCGGCCGCAGAATCACCACGATTGAGGGCTTGACGACAAATGGAGCCATGCACCCGGTGCAGGCTGCTTTCGTCAAGCACGATGCCATCCAGTGCGGTTTTTGTACGCCGGGTATGGTGATGAGCTGTGCCGCGCTGCTCAAGCGCAATCCCAACCCGAACCTCAACGACGTAAAGCACGCGACCAGCGGCAACCTGTGCCGCTGCGGCACCTACCCCAAAATATTCGCGGCAACGCTGGATGCAGCCAAGCAGCAAAATGTCGCCGGGCTGGTCACGCTCGGCGCGGACCGGGAGGCATAGATGACACCCGAAGCCCTTCTTCAAAGCGAGCAGACCGGCACTGCTGTTCAAAACAAGACCACGCAGCAGGTGGCGAAACCGAAGGACCCGGCTGTGAAGGCGGACGGCGAAGCACCCTCGACTGCTTCCTCACACGCTGAGCCGACACGCACGGACAGTTTTTACTTCGGCATCCCGCAGGACGGCTTGACGAAGAAAGAGCGTCTTGTGCTGCTTGACGAACCGCCGCCGCTTGCGCCCAATGCCGAGCTCACCTATATCGGCAAGCCGACCGCACGCTACGACGGGCCCGCGAAAGCGCAAGGCACCGGCCGCTACACCGCTGATGTAAATCTGCCCGGGATGTTGTACGGGCGCATGATCGATGCCACCATCCCACACGGGCGCATTCTCGCGATCGACACCTCCGCGGCGGAAAAGCTGCCCGGTGTACGTGCCGTCCATGTGATTGAGCACGTATACGGCTCCGCCGAGCTGCGCGACCCCAAACAGGAAGCGCCTTCGCGCTATCCGGTGGTGCGCTACGCCGGCCAGCCCATTGCAGCTGTGGCCGCCACCACGCCGCAGATCGCGGAAGATGCCGCGAAGCTGGTGCAGGTAAAGTACGACCCCCTGAGCTTCGTGGTCGACCGCACGGATGCCCGCGCCGACGACGCGCCCGTTGTATTCCCCGGCCCGGCGGACGCAGCAGGCAGCGCAGGCGGCGGCGGTGGACCCAAAGACGTCCCGCAGAAGGGCAACGTCCACGGCCCGCAGCGTAAAACACAGGGCGACGTGGAAAGAGGCTTCGCTGAAGCCGACGTGATTGTGGAAGGCGAGTACTTTACCCAGGTACAAACACATTCAGCTCTTGAAACGCACGGTTTCGTTGTGGACTGGAAGCCCGAAGAAGTGACGGTGTACGCCTCGACGCAAGGGACTTCGAGCGTGCGCGACGATTTCGCCGATGTGTTCAAGCTGCCCAAGACGAAGGTTCGGGTAATTACCGAGTACATGGGCGGCGGCTTCGGCGCCAAGTTCGGCGCGGGCAATGAGGGCGTCGTCGCTGCACGCCTTTCGCAAAAGGCGAATGCGCCGGTGAGACTGATGCTCGACCGTCGACAGGAGCATATCGTCTCCAACCGGCCCGACTCGCACCAGAAACTCAGGATTGGGGCGAAACGCGACGGCAGCTTGACCGCCATCCAGCTGACCAGCTACGGCACCGCGGGCGTGGGAACCGGCGCGGGTACGGCAGGGCCGGCGACAAACATGTACAAGTCGCCAAACCTGCTGACTGAAGAGTATGACGTGTTCATCAACGCGGGTCCTGGGGCTGCTTTCCGCGCGCCCGGCCACCCGCAGGGTTGCTTTGCGCTCGAGCAGGCGGTCGATGAATTGGCGGTCAAGCTCAACATGGACCCCATGACGCTGCGCGACAAGATCGATGAAAATCCGGCGCGCCGGGCAGAACGGCAGCTCATCCTTGAGAAAACCAAATGGCGCAACCGTCGCCCAGCCGGTGCCGACCAGGGCCCCATCAAGCACGGCATGGGCATCGCACAGTCCGTCTGGTACCGCTTTATCAACCTGAAGTCTTCCTGCGAGGTGCGGGTTCATAAGGACGGCACGGTCGAGCTGATGTCCGCCGTACAGGACCTGGGTACCGGCACGAAAACGCTGCTTGCGGTTGTGATGGCGGAAGAATTCGGCATCCCGCCCGAGCAAGTTGTGATCCGCATCGGAGATACTCGGTTCCCAATCGGGCCGGACTCGGGTGGATCGGTCACAGCCGGCTCGATTACCCCTGCCGTGCGCAATGCTGCCTGGCAAGCCAAGCAGAAGCTGTTTGCCGCGGCAGCTCCCGCGCTCGGCACAACTGCCGACCAGTTAGCAGTGCAGAACTCACGGATTGTGGTTAAAAACGACCCGTCGAAGAGCTATACGCTCAAGCAGCTTACGGCCAAGCTGCCGACCGATGATATTTCCGTCCGCACCACGCGTGTGCCTGAGTATTCCAAGGAGAAGGTGGTGTACGGCGGCGTCGATTATGTGGAGCTCTCCGTCGACACGGAAACAGGCCGCGTCCACATCCACAAGGTATTCGGCGCACACGACTGCGGTCGGCCCATCAACCCCACCGGCGTCATCTCGCAAATCAATGGCGGCGTGCTCCAGGGCATCTCGTATGCGTTATTCGAGCAGCGCATTATGGACCGCAACAGGGGCTACATGCTGAACGCAAACCTCGAGAACTACAAAATCCTGGGCGCGCGCGAAGTACCCGAGATCGAAATCCAGCTGGTCGAGAATTACCTGGCGCAAAGCTCCACCGACGCGGCCGGCATCGGCGAGTCGGCAGGCATCATCACGCTCGCGGCGGCCATCGGCAATGCGTTTTACAACGCAACCGGCGTCCGCATGCGCTCCATCCCCATGACCCCCGCGCGCGTACTTGCCGCGCTCGGCAAAACATCCTCGGAAGAGGCCCAGGCATGAACAATTTCGCATTTGTCGACTGCCGCACCGTAGAAGAGGCTCTTGGCGCGCTCACCCCCGATGCCGTGGTCAAAGCAGGGGGAATCGACCTGCTCGACCTGATGAAAGACGACATCGTCGCGCCGCCGAAGCTGGTGAATATCCGCAACATCGATGGGCTGCGTGGCATCAGCGCGGGCAAAGACGGGCTGCGTATCGGCCCGCTGACCACACTGACAGAAGTTTCAGAGCATCCAGAAGTGCAGCGCACCTATGCGGGTCTCGCCGATGCAGCCGGCCACGCGGCGACGCCGCAGGTCCGCAACATGGCGACGTTAGGCGGCAACATTATGCAGCGCCCCCGGTGCTGGTACTTCCGGTCCTCCGATTTTGACTGCAAGAAAAAAGGCGGCACCAGCAGCGACTGCCATGCGCATGAGGGTGAGAACCAGTATCACGCCGTGATCAACAACGGAACTTGCGCAATGGTGCATCCGTCCTCAACCGCCGTGCCGCTGCTGGCCATGAACGCGCAAGTCGAACTCACTTCAAAGCGCGGCAAGCGTACCGTCGCCATGGACAAGTTTTACGTTCCGCCTGAAGTGAGCCTCATCAACGAAACCGCCGTACAACCGGGCGAGTTGATCACCGGCATCTTTATCCCTGCGCCCGAGCACGGTACGCGCTCCGCTTACCAGAAGTACGGCGAAAAAGAGAGCTTCGACTGGCCGCTGGCCGATGCCGGCGTTGTGCTGGTGATGGACGGCTCACACTGCAGGAAAGCTTCAATTGTGCTGGGCGTTGCGGCACCCACGCCGATTCGCGCGGAAGCGGCTGAAAAGATGCTAACCGGTAAGCACATTGATGAACCGCTGGCGCGCGCCGCCGCGAAAGCCGCCATGCAGGGCGCTACCCCGCTCTCGCAAAACGGTTATAAAACACAGCTTTTTCAAACCGCGATCTATCGCACGGTTTTGCTTGCCGCCGGACAGATGCAGCGCGACCCCAGCTCGATCGGCTAGCCACAGGAGGCTTCCATGTCTGAACAACTTGTGCAGATTCGCTGCGCTTCCCTTCGCAGCAAATCCTCCTACGGACACTTCGGCGACTTTCACGAGGAGCTCGTCGAAATCATGGGTGCAACTACCACCTACTGGTGTCTCCAAACCATGGCAAAGGCAGGCCCAGACGATCACTACGTTCACCGCTCGATCTGCCGGGAAGGCCGCTCCTGCTGGCAGGCTGACGCGGAAGCCTGAACCCGTGCGTGGCTGGCCGGAAAAGCCGGATTCACGCGCGTCCGTTCACCTTGATTTCACGCCCGTTCAACCACGCACGGCAACCGTTCGCCGAGTACCCCTACGGTTTTTACACCCAGCCTCAGTATGGTTGCATCAGAACACTTATCTGTCGCCATCAAAGGCGGCAGGCAGCGCAGAGATTGCGCCAGTGTGAACTAAACTTTTCCTTTTGGACCCGACATCGCTGCATCGTTTTCCGGGCCGCTTGCGTCCGTATACAGCGCACATATCCGATCCCCAGTACACCTTCAGGAGCGTCTTTCTTCTATGCCGAAAGCTATTAAGTACGCCGAGCGCACACTGACCTTTGCCGCCAAGGGCGCATGGACAGTCTTTGAAAAGCTCAACAGCATTAAGCCCAATCCTTCGTTCACGCCCAAGTGGTCGGATAAGCCGCTGCTCAAAAGCTACCAAAAAGAAAAGCCGCCGCTCGGCTGGCCGCGCACAACCGATTCGCTCTGCCCCAAATGCGTGCCCGAGATCCGGCAGCAGATCATTGACGGCAAGCTGCCGCATGAGATCCTGCTCAACGAGAAAGTCGGTGAGATCAAGGCGCAGATCGTCGAGCGTGACGGCAAGATCCTTATGGTGAAGGACTGCCCCAAGCATGGTCATTTTGAAGATGTGATGTCGATCGATACCGAGTTCTTCCGTCATCTGGAAGAGGTATTTCCAGGCCGCGATATCCGCGCACATAATGACGAAGGTCTGCACAACCATGGAACATCGACCGTAACGCACGGTCGCGGGTCTGTGCTCACGATCGATCTGACGAACCGCTGCAACATGATGTGCGATCCATGCTTCATGGACGCGAATCAGGTTGGCTTCGTCCATGAGCTGACGTGGGACGAGATCAAGACCATGCTCGACAACGCGATCACCATCAAGCCGCGCCGGCAGATGTCGGTCCAGTTCTCCGGCGGCGAACCAACGTTGTCCCCGTACTTCCTCGACGCCGTGGCCTATGCCCGCAAGGTCGGCTACACCTCGGTTCAGGCTGCGACGAACGGTATCGAGTTCGCGAAGTCGAAGGAGCTGTGCCGCGCCGCGGGCGAGGCCGGACTGCGCTATGCCTATCTCCAGTTCGACGGCATCGGCAATGCGGCGAATTCGCACCGCAAGGTCGGCAACCTGTTTGATGTGAAGCTCCAGGCCATCCACAACCTGCATGAAGCAGGCGTGGATATTGTGCCGGTAACGACGATCATCAATGGCATCAACAACGAGCAGGTGGGGCGCATCATCGAGTTTGCGCTCGATAACCCGAAGCGCATCAATTTTATCTCGTTCCAGCCGGTTTCCTTCACGGGACGCGATGAAGCGGTTTCCGATGAGCGCCGCGAGGCACAACGCTACACGCTGTCCCACATGGCGCACGATGTGAAGAATCAAACCGGCCTCGGCGAGCCGACCCGCGACTGGTTCCCTATTTCGTTCATGTCGACCTTCTCCGACTGGGCCGACCTGGTGCACGGGCCCGACCGCGATTGGGGCCAACTGTCCTGCGGCTGCCACCCGAACTGCGGTATCGGCATGGCGCTAATGATCGACAAGGAAACCAAGGAAGCTGTACCGGTCACCGCGTTCCTGAACGCCGACCGCTTGGCGAAGGATGTTGCAAAGATCAACGACGCGGCACGCGGCAAGTGGCTTTCGGTGATCGGCGTGACCCTTGCGCTGCTCCGCAACTACGATCCGACCAAGTCGCCGACTCACTTCAAGATCGTCGACCTCTTGGCCAAGTTCGACAAGTGCTTCGGCGCAACCGGCCGCAACTATGGCAAAGTCACTGCCGACCGCACCATGGCCGACATTGAGAAGCGCCGCAACGACCGCTGGAATTTCTTGTTCATCGCCGGCATGTGGTTCCAAGACTTGTTCAACTACGACTTCCGCCGCACGGAGCAATGCATCATCCCGTATGCGACGCAGGAGGGTGAAATCTCCTTCTGCGCCTATAACACGGGCGTGGGCTGGCGCAACATCATCGAGAAGATGCACATGACTTCGACCCTCACCAAGTGGTACGAGGAGCACGGACG
>CAXTKZ010000101.1:0-11870 GCA_964244985.1 uncultured Acidobacteriaceae bacterium | reverse complement strand
GGGATCTCCGGTTTGCCGCCCGACACCGTATAGGTGAACCGCGGAATCACCACCAGCACATCCTCGCCGCGCAGAAAGGCAAACGCATGCTCGGGGTTGCTTACTTCGATCGACGTATACGCGCCATCGTCGAAGACCGCGCGGTGTGTGTTGCGCAGTGCAAGCAGCTTCTGCATCACCAACAGCTTGATGCGGCCGTCCTCCAACGTTCCCAGCACCTCTCGGATGGCATCTTCCGGCGACATGGCCGTCAGCGCCGCCAGCGTTCGCGAACGATGTTCGTAGTCCACCGGACGGCGATTATCCGGGTCCACCAGGCTCAAATCCCACATATCCGTACCCTGGTAAAAGTCAGGCACACCGGGCGAGGTGGCTTTCAGCACCAGCTGAGCGAGCGAGTTGACCGCACCGTGCACCCGGACTCCCTTGAGCAATGCCTCAAGTTCGCCGACAAACTGATCGGACCCCAGCAGTTGCTCCGCAAACCGCTGCACGGCCTCCGTATACTCAGGCCGCTGATTGATCCAGCTGACGTTGACCTTGCCCTCATTCAGGGCTTTTTCCAAATACTGCTTCACGCGCCCGGCAAACTGCTCTTGATCGACCGGCAGCCAGGGCCACGCGCCGACGATAGTCTGGTAAATCAGGTACTCCTCGTTGGCATCCGGCGCGACCGTACCATCGTCGAGCGTCGTCTTGAATGGCGCGTTCGCCTCGGCCCAGCGCTTCACCGTCGCTTCCCACGTATCCGGCATCTCCGACAACACATTCAGCCGGTTGCGGACATCCTCGCTGCGCTTCGTGTCATGAGTGGAGGTGGTCAGCATGGCATGGGGCGTGTATTGTTGCCGCTCGGCATTGGCCTTATGCAGCATCTCTGGCTTTAGACCGAAGGCGTCCATTGCCGAGCCTACCTCGTTCGACGAGAGAAACCGGAAGTACACATAAAAGCTCGTGTCCTCGACGCCCTTCGCCATCACCGGCCCGGTAAGCTGCTGGAATTTGAGCGCGAAGTAAATCTGCTCTTCGTCGTCCTCGGGGCGGCCTTCCAGCAGCAGTGTGCGCTCCAAATACTCAAACGCCGATGCATCCACATCCTGGTTGCGCCGCTTCGCCAATCGGATCGCGGTGCGGATCGTCCGCTTATCCTCTTCGGAGTACTGCCCACGCTCGTCGATATACGTGCGGTAGATCGGGAAAGAGGCGATAGTCTCGCGGATAACCGTTTCCAACAGGTTGTCGGTAAAGTCGCGCACCCGGCGGTCTTTGCGGGCAAGCTTCGACAACAGGTTGCTGAGCACATGCGTTTCACTCGACAGCGCATTGAACATGACGCTGCGCTTGGCCTGATACACAATCTGCGACGGATTGACGGGGCCGCCGATGAAGTCGGCATAGATTTGGTCGAACCGGCTTTTGTTTTTGGGTTGTATAAAGAACTGATTCGCGAAATGGACAAAGTCGTAGCCGGAGGTGCCCTGCACGGCCCAGATGTGCGGCAGCGTTTCACCGGGTTCAAGAATTTTTTCGACGACGCAATACAGTGGCAGCGTGCCGCGAGTCCAGTCGTGTCCGCGCGAGCCGTCGAGCACACTTTGCTCGATCCCGACCGGAGTTGCTTCTTCCGCGTTCTCATGCGGCCCAAAGCATTTTGCCGCGACAAACAGCTGCTGTACGCGCTCGAGGTACACGCGGGGGTTGAACATCCCGTCGCAATGGTCGATTCGCAGCCCCGTCACATCGCCGTCGGCCAGCATCTTGCGGATGAGCGAATGGGTGCGCGCGAATACCTCAGGGTTTTCCATGCGGAGCCCAACCAGGTCGTTCACGTCGAAAAACCGCCTGTAGTTGATCTGCTCGCTGGAGGTGCGCCAGTACGCCAGGCGGTACGGCTGCACTTCCAACAGCGCATGCAGCTTGTCGAACGAGCCGGGGTCACCCATTTGACCGTTAATGGCTTCCGCGGCTCTTGCAAAGGCCGGCTGCAGGGCCGGGTTTTCGAGCGCGGACTCGATGCGGGGCTTCAACTCGCGCAAACGCGCACGGCGGCCGGCAACCGTACCGGGGTCGGTGCTTTCATGCAGCGGCAGCGTCGACAGCTCGTCGAGCAGCGCCCGGAACTGCGGGATAATGCCCCACTCCGCGTCGTGCTCGCGCGGGAACACCATGGGCAGGGTGCGCGGGCCGATCGGCTGCATGTGATCGAAATAGGCGATCAGGGCGCGGCCGTTTTCAAACTTCACCTGCAACTGACCCGCTTCCAGCGCTTCGCCATACTGTTGTCCCAGGATGGGCAGCAGCAATCTGTTCTGCATGTCGGGCTTCAGCGGCTCCCAGTCGATATCAAAGTAGCCTGAAAACTCGGACGCGCGGCCATTTTCGAGCACATCCTGCCACCACACGGACTGGTTGCCCACACCCATGTGGTTCGGCACGGTGTCGAGCAGGAGGCCCATGGTGCGGTCGCGCAGCTGCTTCGTCAGTGCACCAAAGCCCTCCTCGCCACCGAGCTCGGGGTTCAGGCAGTCGTGACGAACCACATCGTAGCCATGGGTGGAGTGCGGCCGCGCCTCAAAGATAGGCGACAGGTACGCATCGGTGATGCCGAGCTGCTGGAGGTAGGGCACAACGGCTGCCGCATCCCTAAAGGTAAACTTTTCGTGCATCTGCATGCGGTAGGTGGAGCCGGGAACACGGGCGTCGGTGTTGAGCGTGGTGCTAAGGCAGTCGGAAGACATAATGATGTTGGGTTTGTCCTTGCTTGTTCTGGCCGGGGGATCAGGCTGCATCCACTAGGATGCACCGGCGCGGCTATACTGGAGCGAGCACGATCTTTCCCCCAGGCGCACAGAAGGAGCCCCAATGCCGCTTTCCGGCGAAGCCATTCGCTTGATGAACTATGTTGACGATGTGTCCACCACCCTGCGCCGCATTCTTGCCCTGTCAGCCGGATTGACCGCGGAAGAGCGCACCCGCGTCAGCGATTACCTATCCAAGTCCGAGCCGAGCACCCAGTCCGTAATCACCAAGCTGACCGAGGCGAAAACGGCCTGAGCTTGCCCCCTGAGCTGAAGCCCATCCGCCGGGTCGCCGTCATCGGCGCGGGCGCGGGTGGGCCGGTTTCCGGTTCTTTTCTCGTGCTGCTTTGTGTCCGTGCCGGGTTTGATACGGTGCTGGAAGATGTGTTGCCCGGCAATCTGCGCCGGGCTGCTTCCGCGCTCGGTTTGGTACCCGGTCTGCGGTATGCGGCAAGCATCGAGGATGCGGTGCGCGAGGCAGATTTGGTGATCGACACGGTTCCGGACGAGCTTGAGTCGAAGCTTGAAATCCTGAGCCTGCTGGACCGCATGGCTCCGCCGCACACCCTGTTCGCCACCCCGACCGAGGCATTGAGCATCGCGGATTTGGCCTCGTGCACGTATCGACCGGGGCAGTGTTTCGGGCTGCGGTTTCGCGCGATGGAGCCGCTGCGGTTGGAGCTGCATCACCCACCCGCGGTCGGCTTAGATACGCTTTCGCGGGTTACGTCTTTTTTTTCTGCGCTCGGTGCCGAGATTGAAGCGCGGGAGGATGCGCGCGCTCTGCCTTAGAGAACGCGCAAAGTTCGCCATTTTCAGAGTAGGGCTCATCCTGAGTGAAGCGAAAGACCTGCCTTTGTAAGCACATAAGCAGAGTAGGTACCCCGTCGCTTTGCTCCACAGGGTGAGCCGGTTCTCATGGTGTCATGTTTGCAGGTGCGTAGATCGCACCGTCGCAGGGCGATATCGGCAAGTTAAAACCTAACCTCACTCGTGCGGAATCTTGCTCCAAACCCAATGCAAATCAAGATGAATCGGTGTACCGTCGACCGCAAGGCGTTCAGTCGAAAGCCAGGATTTCTCCCTGTCCCCGCCCCAGAGGAACGCCACTTGTTCTTCCGGGTCGATTAGCCAGATATGTTCTACTCCCATGCGTGAAAAATCGAGCGCGCGTTTGTGCAGGTCGGAGAACCTATCATCGGGGGAAAGAATCTCGATGGCGATCAACGGTGGCTCGTCCTGTGTTTTGCCCCGTATCGGCTCGCGGCGGGCCACCGCCACATCGGGTAGTCGAAAGTCGGAGAACGTGACCCGTGTCCGCACCTCTGAAAGGGGCATGATGCCCCAGTCCTCCATGTGCTGAATGAACCAAGCTCCGATCAGCATCTGAACGAAGGCGTGCATTTTTGTCGGCATGGGCCTCTCTTTAAGCTCGCCGTTGATCAGCTCCGGATCGTGCTCATAAGCAGTGCGGAGATACTGCTCAACGCTGACTGTCTGCACCGCGCTCATACTCACCTTCCATCCAGTTCAACCATGTTCCAAAGTAGCTGATGGGCATCCGTGCAAGTCTACGATCACTCCGCCTGATCCGGCCGCTTGTACGGTGCTTTCAGGTACGCCCGCGCCTCGTTCAACGCCCCCTGGGTGTTGTCGTTCGTCTGCACAGCTTGTCGATACTCATTCACCGCGCGGTCCCTTTGCCCCGTGATGTCGAAGATCTTGCCGATCGCGATATGGCTCCACACCTGCGTCCAGGCAGGCTCGCCGTCGCCGCGCAGGGCGTCGCGATAGCTGTTGGTCGCGGCCTGGTAGTTGCGCTGCGTGAACAGGAGCTCGCCGATCCGATAGTTCGCGAGCGAGCTGGCCGGGTTCGCGGCCAGTGCTTTCTGGAACTCCGCCAGCGCTCCGGTCAGGTCGTTTTGCCCGACCAACTGCTGCCCGCGCAGGATGGCGACGCGCACCTGCATGTCGGGCGTGGTTTTCAGGATCCAGTTATCGGGGTCGACCTGAATGTGGCGCGGCGAGCCGAACGTATCGACCACATACTGCGAGCTTGTTCCTTCCACCTCGACGCGCTTGTTTTCGGTCTTGCCTTCTGTATCGACGCGGATATCCACCGGCATATTGAACAGATCCAAATCCTGCCCGAGCGTGCCGATGGTGCGGAATCCTTTGTCATTGCCCAGCCGGTACACAGCGTACTTGTCCACGAACTGCGGCGCGCCTGTACCGTCCAGCCATTCCGAGTAGAAAGCCGTGAGCTGCTGCTGCGACTGCGCTTCGGAAAGCTTTTCAAAGTCGCCGGTGGTGACGCCCTTGTCGGCGAACTGCGTCTGCGCCGCGCGCACGATCTTCAGAAACGAATCGTCGCCCACCATCCAACGCAGCATATGAAAAACCATCGCGCCTTTTTCAAGGGTTTGCGATTGGAACTCGGGGGAGAACACGGGCAGGCGGCCCACACTCGACAGCGGGGTCGTGTCATAGGCGAGCGCGCCGGCCTGCACATCGAGTACCGCCTGCTGCAGCGCGGGTTTGCCGCCCTGGTCTTCGACGTACAAGAGCTCCGAGTAGCGCGCCATGCCGTTGGTGATCCAGGTATCGTTTAGCGTCGCCGGGCTTACCGCGGAACCCCACCACTGGTGCGCAACGGTGTTGGCGAGCAGCCGCGCATCGGATTTATTCGCCATGCGCGCGCCCGCGATCCCGGCGATCTCCGGTGCCCAGGCCGCGGGCACCGTATCGTCCGGCAGCTCGACGATATTCATGTGGTTCGACTCAGGCTGACCGAAGGTGCTGGTGTAAAAGGCGAATTCGCGGTTGGCCGTATCGGCGTAGGCCGCAGCGGAATCCTTATGCGCGTCGGTTGTATAAACCCGAATGTTGGGTGAGCCCGCTTCCGTGACGGGCGGCAGGAACTTGCCGATGATCAGTGTGCCGGGAAAGCCGGGCTTGCCCCAGGAAAAGTCGAACTCCTGCCCGCCGGGTACCGCCAGTGACGCGGCTTTTTGGACTGGGGAAGCGGCAGCCTTTGCCGCGACAGCGGTAGCGCGCGCGGTGCGGCGAGCCTGCAAGGCTGCCCGCGCCGGTGTGGTCTTCACTGCCGCGGCAGGCTTTGCATTTACAGGCGGACGGTCGGATGCGTCATCCTCGCCCGGCACCGCCGTACCGTTTTTGCGGCGCTGCTCGCTTGCGGTGGTTGGTGCCTCATTCACCGCGTCGCCCCGGCGCTGCAGCTGCGGGGAGCCCCCACCCGCCTGCGCCGCAGACGGTGTGGCTTCGCGGTGCGCCTGCTCGGCGCTGACGGTCGTGGTCGGCGCGCTTGAACCAGTAGTCGCCCCGGAACCAATCACCGTGTACCCGGCGGGCACAAAAACGTGCATGTCCGCGGTGAACCGGTCGGTAGTGTAGCCCACCATGGGGAACCACCTGCCCGCGTACAACAGGTACGAAAGGGGGTCGGCAATCGAGGCAAGCTTTAAACCCTCGACTGGGCCGCCCTCGGCGTCGATCAGCGCGCCCGAGTAGGAGAACGTCCACGTATAGCTTTGCCCCGCGACCAGAGGCTGCGCCGCCGTGACACGCACCTGAGCGTTCGCGCCGCGCTCGCCGTTCAAGGACGCACCGCTGCTGTCGCGCACCTCCGACACTTTCAACGCGCCGTGCAGATCGAAAGAGGCCGCATCCGCTGCCTGGTTCGCGGTAAAGGTTACACGGGCGCGCGCGGTCAGGGTATGCGCGGTGGGGTTCACCTGCGCGTCAATGGAATACCCGGTGACCTCAATCGGCGGCTTGGCTTCAGTCGCGGGAAGGGCAGGGGTGGCGGCAAACAGCAGGGCAGCAGTGGTCGTGCGGAAAAGTCTCATAGGGCGAGGCTCAGTGGCTGGCTCTTCTGCTTAGACCCGGACAGGATGGAAAGGATGTGCGCAGCCACGGTCTCAATGGCGCTTGTTTCGTGTTGCAGGGCCATGCCGATTTGATGCAGCGAATCCGACATGGCCCTGCGCTCGGCGGTGTCTTCGAGCAGCGGGCGGAGCGCGGCGGCAACCGCTTTAGGAGTGAACTCATGCTGGATCAGCTCGGGCACCACACGGCGGCCGGCGATAAGGTTGACCATGGCGACATGCGGAACCTTCACCACCCGCTTTGCCACTGCATACGACACCCGAGATAAGCGGTATACAACAACGAAGGGATTGCCGATCAGCGCGGCTTCGACCGTCGCCGTGCCGCTCGCAACGATGCTTGCTCGGGCGTGATGAAGAACCGCCCGAGCATCGTGGGTCAGGGTGACCGGTGCATCGCCGAGCAGCGCTTTTACGTCAGCCTGCTGTTTGACATGCAAAGTCCCGGCGAGCGGGAGAACGTACTGCAAGCCAGGGGGTAGGAGCGGGATCGACCCCAGCATCGCGGGCAGGTTCAGGGCGATCTCATGCGGGCGCGAGCCCGGCAGCAGCGCCACCCAGTGCTTCGCGGGGTCAAGCCCGTGCTCGGCCGCGAATGCCTCACGCGAAACGGACGGTCGTGGCAGCTCGGCCAGCGGATGACCCACAAACGCCGCCCGGACCCCGCGCTCGCGATACCAGGTCTCCTCAAATGGAAAGATCACAAGCATGCGGTCCACATCGCGCCGAATGCGCGGCAGACGGTGCTTTTTCCAGGCCCATACCTGCGGGCTCACAAAAAAGACCACCGGGATCCCAAGCTGCTTTGCGCGCCGGGCCAGCCCCAGGTTGACGTCGGGGAAGTCGATCAGTACGAGGACGTCCGGGCGTTCCGTCGCGAGCGCCCGGCGCAGCCTGCGGTACTCGCGGTAAATGCGGGGCACATGGCGCAGTATTTCGGTAATGCCCATCACCGCGACATCCTCCGCGCGGACGATGCGCCGGAGCCCGGCGGCCTCCATGCGGGTGCCCCCCAGTCCCAGAAACTCCGCATCGGGCAGCAACCGGCGCAAGGCAGCCATCAGCTGCACCCCATACTGTTCGCCGCTGGCCTCACCGGCGGAAAGAAACATGCGCGCCACCGAAGCCTAGTCCATGCCGACAGGCAGCGGCGGCGCGAATGACTCGCTCGGCACCCCGGCTTCCTGGTCGCGGTATTGCAGCTGGTAGAGCTTGTAATACAGTCCGCGCTGCGCGAGCAGCTGCTGGTGCGGGCCTTGCTCGCGCAGTTGGCCTTTGTGCATCACCAGGATAGTATCGGCCCGCTGCACGGTTGAAAGCCTGTGCGCGATCAACACGGAGGTCCGACCGGTCACCATGCGTTCGAGCGCGCTGCGGACGCGCAGTTCTGTGTCCGTGTCGACCGAGGAGGTAGCCTCATCGAGGATCAAAATCGCCGGGTCGTGCGCAAGCGCACGGGCAAAGTTGATGAGCTGCTTTTGGCCCGTGGAAAGTCCGGCACCGCGCTCCCGCAGCAGCTCGTCGAATCCGGCGGGCTGCGCTTCAATGAAGTCCAGCAGGTTAACCTCTTCAGCCGCCCGGCGTACCCGCTCCGCGGTGATCGGCGAGCCCATTTTGATGTTGGCTTCAATGGTGCCCGAAAACAGAAACGGATCCTGCAGCACGACCCCGAACCGTGACCGCAAGGCATGCAAATCCTGCGCGCGCACATCCACGCCGTCGATCAGCACCGCCCCATGCTGCACGTCATAAAAGCGCATCATGAGGCTGATGATGGTGGTTTTGCCCGCGCCCGTGTGGCCGACGATCGCCGCGGTTTCGCCGGGCAGGACCCGGAAAGAAACCCCGCGCAGCACCCACTCTACATCCTTCAATGCGGACGGATGCTGCCTTTCCTGCTCCGGCGTGAGCCGCTGGTAACTGAACCACACCTCGCGGAACTCGATCGCCCCGGTTTTCGCGGCAGTCACAGGGGAAGCGGGCGAACCGATTTCAGGCGGTGTGTCGAGCAGCTTGAACACGCGCTCGCTCGCGGCCATGGCCGCCTGGAGAATGTTGTACTTCTCACTCAGGTCCTGAATGGGCCGGAAAAAACGCTGGGAGTACTGGATAAACGCGACCAGGACGCCGATCGTCACCGTGCCGCGCATCACCCCTTCGCCGCCGACCCACACCACAAGCGCGATCGCGATGGTGCTCAAGAGCTCCACGCCCGGGTAGTACAGCGCATAGGCCAGGATCGAGTCCTTGAAGGCCAGCATATGCGTCCGGTTGATCGCTTCGAAGTCGTCCTGCGCGCGCCGCTGCCGATTGAACAGCTGCACCAGCGCCATACCGCTCACGTGCTCCTGCGTGTAGGCATTGATGCGCGCGACCGCGGCGCGAATCCGCCGGTACGACTCGCGCACGTACTTGCGGAAGATGCGGGTGATGAGAAAAATCAACGGCAGCACGGCGAAGGTCAAAAGCGCCAGCCACCAGTTCATGGAGAGCATCACCGCGACGATGCCGATCAGCACAAACACATCCTCGAAGATCGCGAAGATCCCCGAGGTGAACATTTCGTTCAGCGCGTCCACGTCGCTTGTGAGCCGCGTCACCAGCCGCCCCACCGGGTTCCGGTCGAAGAAGCCGATGTGCATGCGCTGCATATGCCCGAAGATTTCGCGGCGCATATCGAACATGACCTTTTGGCCCATCCACTGCAGCACATAGGTCTGCATGAATTCGAGCAGATAGCCCAGCACCAGCGAGCCGAAGTACACCCCGGCCAGCTCGGTGATGCCCCGCGACGCGTCCCGGCTCAGGTAGCGCGACAGAAAGGAGTGCTTGGTTTCCGGTTGATGCGGCGTGAGGTACAGGTCGAGCCCGACCTTAAATAGATACGGCCCCAGCACATCGATTGCGGCCTTGAACAGGATGGCAACGAGCGATGCCGCGGCAATCGCCTTGTATGGCCGCAGGTAGACCAGAAGCCGCCGCATCAGGCGTCCGTCGTATGCCTTGCCGACTACATCGTCCTCACCCTGCTCTGCCATTCACTTTCCATTCTACCGGGCTGCGCTTGAGCCACCGGGTGTAAAGTCAAAGCCATGATGTCGAATATGCAGCTTTATATTTTGTTGGCTCCTTCGCTGCTTTCTCTTTTCGGCGTCTTCTTCGGCGCGTTTACCACGAACAAGCGGCTGGACGACGTAATGACCAGGTTGAGCCGCATTGAGGATGCCCAAAAAGGAATGCAAGCGGACATGACGCGCTTTTACGGCGAACAGCGCAAGCACGATGCTGAAAGCGCCAACCTGAAAGAACGCTACAAATAGACGCTGCCGGTAAAGTTGTGGACCCGCTCGGGCTGTATATCTCCGTCCCGTTCTGCCGTGCGAAGTGTACCTTCTGCAACTTCGCTTCGGGGGTATATCCGCTGTCCGCCCTGCCTGCGTATCTGAGCGCGGTTGTGAACCAGCTCAAGACGGCGCGGGCCTGGGCCGATGCGCAAGGGCTTATGTTGCCGGAGCAGATCGACACCATTTATCTCGGCGGAGGAACACCCTCGCTCCTGCCGCCCGCTTTGCTCACGGAGCTTTTCGGCGCGATCCGGGCGGAGTTCGTTATCGATCCGGACGCAGAAATCACGCTCGAAGCCGCGCCGCTGCAAATCGCACCCGAAACACTCGAAGCGGCGATGCGGGCGGGGGTAAACCGTGTTTCGTTCGGGGTGCAGTCGTTTGTGGACGGGGAAGCACGCGCGACCGCCCGCACCCATTCAGGGGCTGAAGCACTGGCCGAACTCCAACGCGTACGCGCGGCGGGGGTGGAGCACATCTCCGCCGACCTGATCGCCGGGCTGCCGGGGCAAACCGGCGCGAGCTGGGCGCAGTCCGTCGAAGCACTTGTGGGTGCGCCGGTGGACCACGCCAGCATCTATATGTTTGAGCTGGATGAGGATTCGCGGCTGGGCGCGGAAGCGCTGCGCGGCGGCTCGCGCTACGGGGCCGCGCTGCTGCCGCATGACGATGCCGTCGCCGACTGGTACACCATGGCCTGCGACCGGCTCCCAGCAGGCGGACTCCAACAGTATGAAATCTCGAATTTTGCCCGCCGGGGCGGAGCTTCCCGGCACAACGAGCGCTACTGGCTGCGCCGGCCTTATCTGGGCTTGGGCGTGGATGCGCATTCCATGCTGCGCACGGCGAATGGGCAAGCCGCCCGCTTCGCGACCGGCGATGCATTGGACGGCTACCTCGCCCAACCTGCGTTCGACCAACCCGACCGGCTTACCACGGAGCAGGAGCTTGAAGAAGCCTGGTTCCTCGGCCTGCGCCGGAACGCGGGTGTTTCGCTTGCTGCACTGCGGCGGGAGTTCGGCCCTCACCGTGTGGCGGCGTATGGGGCCGCGCTCGACGAAGTAGCCGCAATGGGCCTCCTCGCCCTCCGGGGGGACAGGGCTGCGCTTACCGCCCGGGGCCGCCTGCTTTCAAATGAGGTGTTTACCGCCCTGCTTTCACACACTCCGGTACCTGCCTCTGCCTGAGGGGCGTGGATAATAGGAACAACCATGGCAACGGAAACACTCTTCGCTCCGCCCCTCATTGCTGAACACCCGACGGCTGCCGCGATCGACCTGCGCAGCGACACCGTGACCAAACCCACCGCCCGCATGCGCGCCGCCATGGCTGAGGCTGAGGTGGGCGACGATGTATATGGGGAAGACCCGACCGTAAACGCGCTTGAAGCCCGAGCGGCAGAGGTATTCGGGCGCGAAGCGGCGCTGTTTGTGCCGACCGGCACCATGGGCAATCAAATCGCTATCCGCCTTCACACGCAGCACGGACAGGAGGTGCTGTGCGAAGCGCGCGCACACCTGGTCGACTGGGAGATGGCGATGGTCGCGGCGTTTGCCGGCTGCCAGCTGCGAACCGCCCGTGCCGAGGACGGCATCTTCCGCTGGGAGCACATCAAGAGCCTGTTTGCGCCGAAGCTGTACTACCGCCAGCAGCCGGGCCTTATCTCGCTGGAAAACACCCACAACATGGCGGGCGGTATCGTGACGCCGCTTGCGGTTTTTGAGGAAATCTGGGAAGAGGCGCGCGAGCTGGGTCTGCCCGTGCATCTGGACGGCGCGCGCATCTTTCACGCGGCGACACATTTAGGTGTCGGCGTCGAT
>CAXTKZ010000100.1:0-11890 GCA_964244985.1 uncultured Acidobacteriaceae bacterium | reverse complement strand
GGCAATCGCTTGCAGGCGCTCCGTCAATTTTGGGACATCCGCGACCGGGTAAAGCCAGCCGTTCACGCCTTCTTCAAGAATCTCCGAAGGTCCGCTGGCGCAGTCGCTGCTGACGCACACGATACCCCGCGCAATCGCCTCGATCAAAACCATCGGGAAGCCTTCACGGGACGAGGTCATCACCAGCGCTGTCGTTGCTCCCGCAGCGGTCCAGGCGTCTTTTTGCCAGCCGAGCCACTCCACCCGCTCATCCAGTCCCAGCTCCGTCGCAAGCGCCTTCAGCCGAGGACCATGGTCTTCCGCTGTTTGAAGCGGCGACCCGACAATCTTCAGCTTCCACGAACCCCGCACACCGGCTACAGCCGACAGCAGGTCGTTCACCCGCTTCTGGTCGTCATATGTGAGGCGTCCGACGTAAAGAAAAGAGGCGCTGGAGGCCCGCGGTACAAGCCGGCAAGCCTCCACATCCACGGCATTGTAGGTAAGAAAAACCCTGTCTTTCTGCGCGGGGAGATAGACCTCGAGGTCGTCCGCGATCACTCGGCTGATGGCGAGGTGCAGGTCCGCGCCTCCCAGCTTTTCCTTGAATCGAATCTCTTTCAGTGGGAAGTGAATCCACGAGGCAATGGGAACGCGGCTGCGCCCGGTGATTCGCCGCCCAAGCCGTGCCATCTCGATTGTGGTCACATCCGAGCAGATCACTACATCAGGCTTCCAGCCGGCAAACGCGCGCACGGCCCCTGCCGCATAGCGGACAAGTCTTACAGCCCGAGCGTCGCGAATCGCGCCGTATTGCGTGTAGGGCAGCCCTTGCAGCCAGGCCTCGTCATAAGAACCGCCGAACAGGAACAAACGGACTTCGTCCCCCAGCGTTTGGAAACCCGTCATCAGGTTTCGCGTCGCGGCCTCGATACCGCCGGTTCCCGACAGCGTCGGGGAAAATATCGCTACACGCATTCTTGTTTTCAACCCCGCAGCAGAACCGGCTCAGTCTACCAAAGCGCGTTTCTAATGCGCGTGCCCGTGGTGGTGCCCATGGTGGTGGCCGTGATGATCATGACCCGCATGGGCCTCCGCTTCCTGCAGCGCCATCACGCAGCCGTGCTCGGTGGCGCAGTCCTGGTGCTCAAACTGCACGGTGGTGTGCACGATACGGAACCGCTCGCGCATGGTCGACTTCACGCGATCGAGGATGGCACTGCTTTGCGACGGCGGGATGTCGGCAATGCGGAGATGCGTGCTGAGCGCATGCGTTTGCGAGCCCAGAGACCATACATGGAGGTCATGCACATTTTCGACGCCCTCGATCCCGCTCAACGTCGCGCGGATTTCCGGCAGCGCGATACCTTCCGGCGTGCCTTCAAGTAGGATGTTCAGCGTTTCGCGCACGATGGAAACCGACGACCACAAGATAAGGCCTGCAATTGCCAAAGACAGCGCCGGGTCGATCCAGTTCAGCCCCGTGGCCCGGATCAGCAAGCCGCCCACGATTACCGCCGCGGTGGAAAGCGTGTCGCCCAGCATGTGGATGAAGACCGAGCGCAAGTTGACGTCGCTTGCGCTCGTCCGCCACAGCAGCAGGGCGATCAATCCATTCATAACGACGCCCGCCGCCGCGACCGCCATCATGGGCCCGGCCGCGACTGCCGCCGGGTGCCGCAAGCGCGCAAATGCTTCGATAGCGATCCAGGTGGACACCGCGACCAGCGCGAGCGCATTGAAGAATGCCGCCAACACCCCCGCCCGCTGATAGCCGAAGGTTTTGCCCTCGTTCGCGGGACGCCCTCCAAGCCACACAGCCACAAACGACAGCAGCAGCGCCGCGGCATCGGATACGTTGTGTCCTGCTTCGCCGACCAACGCCAACGAGTGCGCCCGCAGACCCACCACGAAACATACCGCGACATACAACAGCGTCGCCGCGAGCGATACCTGCAATACGACTTGCGTTTTCCGCGTGCTGCTCGAAGGGTGTGCGTGGGTGTGCATTGCTTTTAGTTTAGCGTCTCAGGAAATCCTGTTTGTCGCCGCGACCTCGGCATACCAGCGACCGGACTTTGTTCTTCAAGGCAAACCCGAGCTCACCATATCGGAAAGCCGCTCTTTGCGTGCTAGATTCCGTAATGCCGCCCCGATCAGGTGCCCGCGGCTGGAGGCGAGCGATTCATGGCGAAACCGTCCAACTCAACAATTACCATCGACGGCAATAAGTTCAACGCGGAGAGCGCTCATTTCAGTCTAGGCACTCATCATGACCACACCGGCATGCCGAACCTGGGTCAGACTCAGGTTGCCATCGCGTTCACAGTCGATCTCCACGACACGATGAACCTGCCCAACGCCGTTCTCGGGCAGCTCTTCAATCTCTCGCACAGTATGACGCGCGACAAAATCGTCCCCATCAAAATCGAGTACTGGACCGATGAGTCGCAAACCGACGCCATCTGCACCTACTCCTTCGACGGCTGGATTAGTCAGTACAGTACCGGGAGCGGCGGTGAAGGAAATCACACCCTTCACCTGAGCGTGCAGCCCATCATCGGCGCGAACCAGTACATGACGGTTGAATTCGGCAACTAGCGTGCCGTACTCGCGACGGAACGCGCTTGCAGCGCGTCAAGAACAACCCTTTTGTCAGTGAGGCCTCAATGTCGGCTTTTCCCATCCCCGCACAGGATTTGACCTCCACTTCCAAAGCGATTGCCTCCCCGATTCCGTCGGGAGGCGGAGACGCCGGCTCGGGTGAGGACGGTCTCAAGATCATCCTGACCCCTGTCCAGCTCGCCGCCATTCTCGTGAACTCCCAGATCACGGCCCACGAGATGCTGATCAACCGCGTCGGAGCCTTCGGGAACCTGTTGGTCGTCGCCGCGCAGCTGGCGGGCGCGCTCCTCGCCACCCCCGAACCTACGATGCTCACTAAGGTCACAGGCAGCTTGCTTGCGGCACACGGCTTCGACCAGGGCCAAGCCGCGGTCCGGCAGTTGTGGACCGGGCAGACGACGGAAGATTTTACGCAAAAGGCGGGCGAAGCTTCAGCGCGAGTCTTGGGGGCAAGTGAGCGGGCCTCCCACTTGGCGGGCGTGGGTCTCGACACGGCGAGTAGTTTCGCTCTCGGCTTGGAAGTCGCCGTACCGCTTTAGGTAAGTGGCGTATGGGGCGCGCGCCGCATCCGCTTTATTTTCGGCGGGCGTATCTTTCTGGATGTGGAGGAGGCTGCGGGCGGCCACACGATTCTTAAACACGTCGGCAAAACGGACGCCGAGTTGATTGCGCGTGTTACCGCTCCGGTGAAACCGGCAAAAGCTGCTTCCACTTTCTCATCCAAGCAAATTGCTGAGTTGGTGATCTCGCAAGCACTACGTGCTCACAAAGCCGAGATAGCCGCATGGACTTCCATGAGTAGCGCACCAACTTTCGCCAAAGACTTAGAGACTGGGTTCACAATTGGCAGAGGCACTGTAAGTAAATCAAAAGTTGCTGATTTTACAAAAGTGCGGGTCGTAGTAAAAAGGCAAGTAACGGGTGGGAAAACGTACTTTCTAGTCACCAGCTATCCAGTACCCTGATAGGAGTGCACCAGGTTGCCAGAATCTAAAGAGAGCTTGCAGTACCCGGCATTCTCAGAACTTTTTAGCGGATGGTTTCACCAAGACTATGACATGTATGGACCGCTATTGGAAGATGTTCTGAATCAGTACCGAGCTGAGGCACCTCCAGAGTATCGAATACAGACCGCTTCCGAGATACGCAGCTTCATGTCCCGGTACGGTGCTTCCGACAAGCTGCTCGCCGATTCCCTTGAGCGCGTTTTCAATCCTGATGTTCGTATAGAGGGCTGGGATGGCAGAACCACCCGCCAATGGCTTGAATATGTAGCCGATTATCTTGAGCGTTCGAATTAACTGAGTGACGATGAAAAATACTATTGAAAGCTCGTGGAGCTATCCCTAACTCGACCATCTTCTCGGCGGCTGGTTTCATCAGGATTCTGAACTTTTGGAGATACACTGGACGAAATATTGATGGATTACGTTCCAGGCACCTTCCACCTGGTAAGCGGCGGTGGCCGTACCCCACGGGAAATCCTTGGGAAAAGTCATGGAAGCAAATTGTGCGCCGGGAGGCAGCAGAACCCCACCCGCTGCGGCGAGAGAGCCTGCCAGAAACATGCGACGGTCCATACCCGCTCCTTTTCTACCGCCTAATGGACCGCGGGGAGGCGATCCACCATGCCCGGCTGCCCTTCGTCCTTGTACACAACCCCGCTTTTCATCACAAACGTTACGTGTTGGAGAATGCGAACGTCGGTCAGCGGATCGCCTTTCACGGCGATCACGTCCGCCCATTTGCCCGCATCGAGCGCGCCGACACGGTCGCTCCAGTTCATCAGGTCGGCCGCGTTCAGCGTTGCCGATTGGAGCGCCGCCAGCGGGCTCATGCCGTAGGCGCGGACGTAGACCTCAAGCTCATGCGCGTTTAAGCCATGCGGGTATACGGCAGCGTCGGTGCCGAGCGCCACCTTGACCCCGGCCGCTATCGCCCGTTTGTGGTTCGCGCGCGCGACGGAAGTCACGTCGTGCATCTTTTGCGCGTACAAGGCAGGCAGATGGCCGTTCTCGCGATACCAGTCGTACAGGTAGCTGGTCGGCACCAGGTACGTTCCGTGCTGCTTCATGGCCGCGATGCCCGCGTCGTCGATGTAGCTTCCGTGCTCGATCGAGTCCACGCCGGCTTCGGTCGCCCACAGGATCGCCTGCGCGCCATGAGCATGCGCGGCGACTTTGCGGCCGAGCCGGTGCGCATCGGCCACAATCGCCGCCATTTCCTCCCGGGTGTACTGCGAGGCTTGTGGGTCGTCGCCCTTCGACAACACCCCGCCGGACGCGCCGATCTTGATCAGGTCCGCCCCGTACTTAATGTTTTGCCGCACCATATGCTGCACCGCCGGGATGCCGTCGGCCACGCCCTCAGCCTGCACATGGTACTGGTACGGCAGCAGGTTCTCATCCATATGCCCGCCCGTGATGCCCAGCGCCGGCCCGGAAACCTGCATGTGCGGCCCCGGGATATGCCCCTCGTTAATCTCGTCGCGTAGGGCCACATCGGTAAAGTCGTTCGCACCCACGTTGCGCACGGTGGTGAACCCTGCCTCGAGCGTCGTTTTTGCATTTTCAACGCCCAGGATTGCTTCCTTGCCGGGCGTCATCGAGAGCTCGAAGTAGGGGTCGAAATCCGTGACGCCGGTCAGGTGCGTATGCACGTCGATCAAACCGGGCAGCAGCGTGTACCCGCGCAGGTCCACCTCGCGGTCGCCGGGCTGCTTCGGGGTGCTCGCTGTTGGAGCTACGTCCATGATCCTGTCGCCCCCGATAACGACAGTCATGTTCGGTGTTTCATGCCCGGTATGGACGTCGAGCACCACTCCGCCGCGCAGCAGCGTGCGGCTGCCCGGAGGCGTGAAGGAGGGCTGCTGCAACCATGCTGGACGTGCACTCAACAGGAGCAGGGCCGCCGCAACGAATCGGGCGATCTTTGTCACTTTTGCCATGTAAAGAGGTCTTATCCTACCGGCTCGGACCAGCGCCGACGTGGGCTCGCCCGGCGCACCGGCACTGAGTTGGCCGTATCCCTGAGTCCGATCCAGTTTTCCGCGATCACAATCGAGTTTTCCGGTTGTCGCGTGTCGTAGCGCACCGAGCAGGGGAAACCCACCCGGACATCGGCGATGCCGATCAGGTCCTTGAGATGGGTGATGTCCTGCGAGCACTCATACACCACCCCGGCAATCTCGTACTTGTACAGAATCAGCTGCATGCCTTCCGCCCGGCCTGCCTCAAACGCATCGCGGTCGAGAACATCGAGCACCGTCCCGTCGATGATGCGGCCGCCCAGCACCAGGTCCTGCCGACGCGTGCGCTCCAGCTCTTCCTCGGTAACACGCTTGCGTGTCCCCATATACCAGGCCACACCGCCCAAACAGGCAGCCGCCGCTGCCATGGTCGTCACAATTTGGTGGTCGCGGAGCCCAAGCCCGTTCAGCACCAGTCAACTCCATAAAGAGGGCGCGCCCCGAATCGACAGCAGAAAGCTAGGGGAAGCATACCGCAGCCGATGCACGTTTCGGCATTTTGTCGAGCGCGGCGGCCCCACCAAACGGTGGAAGGCCTTGGGCTATACTTACGAGATTGTCGATGAACAGCTTCCCCTATCCTCCAGGCGACCTTTCCCTTTCCGCAAACCGCCGCGTCCGCAGCACCACCGTCGTGTGTGTGCGGCGCGGCAACTCGGTCGTCATGGCCGCCGACGGCCAGGTCACGCTCGGGGACGCCGTCCTGAAGCACACAGCCCGCAAGGTCCGTCGGCTTCATGGCGACAAGGTCCTGGCGGGGTTCGCGGGCTCCACCGCCGATGCGTTTTCCTTGTTCAGCCGGTTTGAGGGCAAGCTCGAACAGTATGCGGGCAACATTGGCCGCGCTGCCGTCGAGCTCGCCAAGGACTGGCGCACTGACAAAATGCTGCGCTCGCTGGAAGCCCTGCTGCTGGTCGCCGACGTGCAGCAAAGCTTTTTGCTGACCGGCTCGGGCGATGTGATTGAGCCCGATGAGGGCTTCGCCGCGATCGGCTCCGGCGGCTCCTACGCCCTGGCTGCCGCGCGTGCCCTGTACGACAATACCGAGCTGCCCGCGCGAGAGATCGCCGAAAAGTCTCTGCGCATCGCCGGGCAAATCTGTATCTACACCAACGACACGATCGTGCTCGAAGAGCTTACCGCCCCAACCAAAAAGTAGCGCCCGCCCGGAGGAAACGCATCCATGGCCATTTATCTCCCCGGAACCGCCGACGATCAGGAGCTCGCGCTTGAAGAGCTGACTCCGCGCGAAATCGTCGCCGAGCTCGACAAGTATGTTATCGGCCAGCGCGCCGCCAAACGCGCCGTTGCATTGGCCCTGCGCAACCGCACCCGCCGGCAAAAGCTCGCGCCGGAAGTCGCGGACGAGATCATGCCGAAAAACATCATCATGATCGGACCGACGGGCGTCGGCAAAACCGAGATCGCCCGGCGTTTGGCCAAGCTGACCAACTCTCCATTTTTAAAGGTGGAGGCCTCCAAATTTACCGAAGTCGGCTATGTGGGCCGCGATGTGGAGTCGATGATCCGCGACCTGGTCGAGACTGCGATCGACATGGTGCGCGAGGAAAAACTGGAGGAAGTGGAAGACAAAGCCGAGCTGAATGCGGAAGACCGTCTGCTCGATCTCCTGCTGCCTACCCCCGCGGCGGAGGTGGCGGTCATGCCCCTTTCCGCTGAAAGCCCGGGTGAAAGCCTAAGCGCCGCCGCCGATACCGATGCACATACCCGCGCCCGCGAAAAGCTGCGCGAACAGTTCCGCGAAGGCAAGCTCGACGAGCGCACGGTCGAGATCGACGTACGTGAGCGCCGCGAAGCGCAAATTGAAATCGTGACCGGCAACGCGCCCGATTCCGGTGACATGTCTGAGTCGAACCTTAAGGACATCCTGCCGCAGCTGTTCGGCCCACGCACCAAAAAGCGCAAGATGAAAGTCGCCGAAGCCTTCGACTATTTAGTTCAGGAAGAAGAAGGCCGCCTCATCGACATGGACCAAGTCACACGGCTGGCGGTCGATCGCGTGGAGAACTCCGGGATTGTCTTCCTTGACGAGATCGATAAGATCGCCGGGCGCGAAGGCGGCCATGGGCCCGACATCTCGCGCGAAGGTGTGCAGCGCGACATTCTGCCCATTGTTGAAGGCACCACGGTGAACACCCGTTACGGCATGGTGCGGACCGATTACATTCTGTTTATCGCGGCGGGCGCGTTCCACGTCACCAAACCCTCGGACTTGATCCCGGAACTCCAAGGCCGCTTCCCTGTCCGGGTTGAACTTCAGTCGCTCACGGTGGAAGATTTCATCCGCATCCTCACCGAGCCAAAGGCCTCGCTCACCAAGCAGCAGATCGCGCTGCTTGAAACGGAAGGCCTGAAGCTTGAGTTCACTCCGGAAGCCCTGGCCGAGATGGCCCAGTTCGCTTTCCAGGTCAACGAGCAGACGGAAAACATCGGTGCACGCCGGCTCCACACCATTATGGAGCGCGTACTTGACGAGATCTCCTTCGTCGCCCCCGACCTCCTGAAAGCGCCCCGCAATGCCGAAGGCGTATACGACCTGTCGGCAGCCGCGAAAGACGGCGGCACGACCGTTCCCCTGCCGGTGGTGGACCGCGAAATCCCCACCGGCCATGAGCGCGTGGTGGTCATCGACCCCGAATACGTGCGGCAGATGGTCGAGAGCATCGTCAAGAACGAGGACTTAAGCCGGTACATCCTGTAGGGCTGTTCAGCAAACAGCTCAGGGCAGTGTCTCCGTGGCAAGCCCTTTTTCTCCCGCGTAGGGTGCAAGCCGTCGTTTGCGCTCGAGGAAGAGCTGCTCATAGTAGCGGCGCGACAACACCGCCAAGGCGATCGACAGAGTAGAGACTATGGAAAATCGTAAACTCAGCAGGAGAAAGCTGGTTCGAAAACCGGCCAATCCAGTGCCGGCACAGAGCCTGTCGTAAGCCGTAAAGACAACAGGGTGCACAAGGTACAGTCCGTAGCTGATATAGCCGAGAAAGCTGAGGAGCTTTGCCGCTCTCGACAGAGCGCTTGCCTGTGCCTGTGCCCGTACCACTGAGAACAACACTCCCGCGACAAAGAAGCAAAATGGAACAAAGCGCCCGCAGGCGTCATCCATCGCCCAAAATATGGGTCCATGGTCTGTGGGAAAGCAGTATAGATAGACAAACGGAGCAAGCAACAACGATCCGAACACTGCCAGCACCCGACAGATGCGGCGGATGTTGCCCAAATGGATGGTTCCATGCTGTATCAATACAGCGCACAAAGCTCCATAAAAGAGCGCGTCCATATTTGTGGGAGCGAGCAGGTAAGTGCCGATACCACGCCAAACAAGACTGAACCTGAACAGCGGCGCTAGAGCGCATCCAGCCAGGATGACAACCAGCAACCCTCTGGTACTGCGCAGTCTCCGTACAAAGGTCGGCCACAGGAGATAAAACTGTTCCTCGACCGCAAGGGTCCAGAACACGCCGTATTCGCTCGCGTGCGCGCCGAAAAGCCAACTCATGTTGGCAACGAACAGCATGCAGGCCGCGGCATAGCGCCAATGCACCTGGCCGCACGCCAGGAGAATGGCAAGCATAAGCAGGTACACAGGAAGAATACGCAGCGCGCGGCGTGTGTAGAAGTTTTGGTAGTAGCGGGGCCGCTCTCGCTGCTTCAGCAGGATGCTGGTAATTAGAAAACCCGATAGAACGAAAAACAGGTAAACCCCAAGCTTGCCGAGCACGGCGAGACGAACAAACAGCGCGCTCAGCCCCGTTGCGGGAACGGCATAACCGGCGTTGGTAAATCCGTGAAACACTACCACCCCGGCTACCGCCACCCCGCGGAGAATGTCGAGCCCGGGAATGTGCCCGTGAAGAGACAAGTGCTTCCGGTCACTCTGTGGAACCGTCGACATACACCTTATATAGCAGACGTAGTTTTCCACCTGCTCCTTGTTCGGCAAGCGAAGCAGGAGAGAAACGACGGCACCGTAAAGTGCACCTGCGGCGCACACTTCGGGGGATGCTCATTCCCAAGTCAGGATCCATGCTGAAATCTACATCAGCAGCCGCGGTCCGGTCCTTTGCAGGCGCGCGTACACCTCCCTGAGCCCGAACATGCAGGGCTCAAACGACGTGCTCAGCCGCGCGAACAAGGGAGCTTCCCGCTCGTACTCGAACAGGTTGAACTGCGACACCACCCAATAGCTTTCCTGCCCGGCGCGCACCATCACCCGCACCCGCTCCGGGCTGGATGCATTGCGTGGTGCCATGCCGGCCGAAAACAGCAGATAGTCGCCGATGTGCTTGCGCATCCGCCGCTCCGCGTCGAACGAGGGCGCGGTCCCGTGCACCGGGTCGGCGGCGCGCAGCAGCGCTTCAATCTCCCGCACCGGTCTGCCCTGTGCATCCGTCACCGGGTACAGGTTGTCGGTTGAAGAAAATTCAGTCAGCATATCGGCCACATAGGCGGCGATTTCGCCGTCGCCCTTGCCCCGGCTCGGCGGCAGCGCATCGCGGAAGCAGTCGCGCACCAGTTCGTGGAAGATACGGCGGAGCGGGTGGGTGGGCGAAATCATGATGGGCCTCCTTCGTCGTGCTGTGCGCGTTTTTCTTGGGATCGTGTTTCACACCTTCGCACGGGCAGAAGCCCGGAGCAAGCACGAAGGTCACCGTCCCATGAATTTGCTGGCGCTCCCCCCTTCCATCTGCGAAACGGTTTTCTGCGTGTAACCGTCGACCCGGTCACGATGCGGATTGAATACCACCAGGCCTGCGGCATAGCGACGCCGTTCGATGTGGTGCAGATGGACCTGCAAACCCTCACGATCCTGTAGGCTCCCGGCGTGCTTTCATTGCGGAGGTTTCTGGTAGGCTCGTGCCAAACAGGATGGTGATGATGGCACGAGCTTTTTTCCTTCAATCTGCAAAAACTTTCGCAACAGTGACAATCTTTGCGGTATTCCTGGGCTGCGATTCAAAGAAACCGACTACTGGCAATTTCGAGGCCGCGCTGCAGAAATACTTCGACAAGCACCCTGCGTGTGAGCAGTTCTTTATGTCCGGTTTCCCCATGGAAGTCATTCTCGACCGCAATGGAAAACCGGCCGGCATCGCATCGGACATTGAGTTGGAAGAGTCGCTTGTGAAAGCAGGCTTGCTCAAAGTAAGCGAGTCCACAAAACATACGCCCGGAAACATGTTTATGCCTGCGACGACCGAACAGATTAAGACCTACACCATCGCACCCGGGCATGACGAGGTTTGGGTTGCCGATGAGGCAGGCCATCAGGGCCGCCAACTTTGCTATGGGCAGGTCAAGGTAACAGGCGTCGATAACTTCACCGAGCCGGGCGACGTCTTCGGCCACCATATTTCAGAAGTGGATTACACCTACAAGCTGACCGACATTCCTTCGTGGGCTCAGGAGAAGTCTGTCCGCGGCCACCTCCCCGGACTGGCGAATGGGCACGATGAGAAGGAGCAAAAAAGCAAAGCTACGCTGGAGCTGACCCATAATGGCTGGCAGCCCGCGAATGAGCTTCCGGTGCAGTGAGGTCGGCAGTTCCGCTGTAATCTTGCATAAGCAAGCGGGCAAGGGAGAGACGGCGATGGCGGCTCATGCGGCAGTGGTTTCGGACACAAGGTGCGTGTCTGTTGAGGAGTATCTGAATGCTGAGTACCGGCCGGACCTCGAGCTTGTGGATGGATACCTAAGGGAGAAGCCTGTGGTCAGCCCCGCGCACGGCAGAGTGCAATTTTTAATTGGCTTGTGGTTCGGCATTCACGAGGCCGACTGGAGTATTCAGGGCATGGTCGAGGTACGCACGCGGGTGACGCGGAACAACTTCAGGCTGCCTGATGTCGCCATCACCGCTGCGGGACCCCTGCCCCATAAGGCACTCACAGAAGCACCTTTGATTGCAATTGAAGTGCTTTCTGAATCGGATACGTATGCCGACCTGCGCGATCGTGCGGAGGACTTCCAAACAATGGGCGTCCGCAACATTTGGCTCATTGACCCTGCCAAGCGCACAGCGGAGGTCTGGACAGACGGGAACTGGCGGCTTACGAAAGCGCTGCAGGCCATCGATTCTCCCATGTACCTCGATCTCGCCTGGCTTTGGAAGAAGCTGGGACCGGAGGCGGCGGGCTGAGTAGTTTTGTCAATGCCGGTGCAGCTTCAACTTTCGCAGGAATCCTGCGTACAGACGGGCCCGCAAGCTAAGCGGCCGGTTTAGAAGCCCGCTTTGAGCCTTAC
>CAXTKZ010000099.1:0-12698 GCA_964244985.1 uncultured Acidobacteriaceae bacterium | reverse complement strand
GTCATCGGGTGGCCTGACTTCAGAAACATTCTGGGACTCGCCATGGGTGTGAACTCCTCGGTAAAAGGTGGTGTCGCGGATCAGTAAGCCTTTGGTCGATCAGGACGGGCCGGAGCGCTCGACGCACACGGCACACTGCTTGAAGTTTGGTTCGCGGCTGATGGGATCGAACGCGCCCAACGTGACCAGGTTGGAGTTGTGCTCCGCAAAGTGAAACGGCATAAACACCTGGCCGGGAGCGACGATACTGGTGACCCGCAGCTCAACGCCCCCGACAGCGCTGCGGCGCGACCGGACGGTGACGCGGTCGTGCGGTCGAAGGGAAAGTCGCGCGGCATCCGTCGGATTCATCTCCAGCCACGCGTTCGGCACCATGCCGTGCAGCATGGGCACCCCGCCGGTTTTAGTGCGGGTGTGCCAGTGCTCCACGGTGCGGCCCGTGTTGAGGATCAGGTCGAACTCGCGGTCGGGCTGCTCAACAAAGGGCAGGCACGGCACGCAATGGAAAAGAGCGCGCCCGTTGGGACGCGGAAAAACACCATCGGCATACAGGCGTTCGCCGCCCCATTGCACGCCGCCCTCCGCTTCAATTTGCTGCCAGCTTACCGAGCTGTAATCGCAAAGACGTCCGGCGGAAACGCGCTGCCATTCAACCCAGGCATCGTGCGTCGAAGTCCAGCCCGGATACAGTTCTTCCTTGACGCCCAAGGCGTCCGCAATGTCGAGGAAGATGTTGAAGTCGGCGCGCGCCTTCCCCGGCGGGACGGCAAACGCGTTGACTTTGCTGACGCGGCGCTCGGAGTTGGTATAGGTCCCCTCTTTTTCGCCCCAAATGGCCGCCGGAAGCACAAGGTCGGCATACTCCGCGGTGGGCGTCGGATGAAAGCCGTCCTGCACCACAACGAACTCGGCAGCGCGCAGGGCTGCGGTGAGCAGATCGTGGTTGGGAAAACTGACGACGGGGTTGGTGGCGATAAACCACAGTGCTTTTACGTCCCCGGCGAGCGCCCCTTCAATGATGTCCGGGTAGGCCAGTCCCCGCTTGGCGGGCAAACGCTCGGGGCCGATGCCCCAAAGCGCCGCGAGTTCTTCGCGGTCCGCGGGCTCCTCAAATTTGCGATACCCGGGCATTGAGGAGGTAAAACCACTTTCCCGCGTACCCATGGCGTTGCACTGGCCCGTGATGGAAAAAGGCGACGCACCCGCGCGGCCGATGTTGCCAGTGAGCATGGCGAGATTGTTGATGGCGGCGACCGTCACCGCCCCCTGCGTGGAATGGTTGACGCCCATGGTCCAGCCGATAAAAGCGGCTTTCGCGGTGCCGTACAGCCGGGCAAGATGCTCAATGGTCGCGGTGGAAAGCCCGGTGGTTTCCCCAACGCGCTCGGGCGTGAACTCGGCGGCAAACGCGGCGAACTCCTGGAAACCCTCGGTATGGGCGTCCACATACTCCTTGTTGAACAACCCGTCGCGCAGCAGAATATGCGCGATGCCGTTCAACAGGGCGATGTCCGATCGAGGCTTTACGGGCAGGTGGAGGTCGGCCATCATCGCCGTTTTGGTGACGCGCGGATCGGCAACAACCAGCACCTGCCCCGGCTTTTTTCTGAGCCGCCCGCAAAGGATGGGATGGTTGTCGGCGATGTTGGCGCCGATCAGGAGCACCACGTCGGCTTCTTCCATGTCGCTGTACGCGCCGGGCGGTCCGTCGGAGCCGAAGCTGAGCTTGTAGCCCGATACAGCGCTGGCCATGCACAGCGTGGTGTTGCCGTCGTAGTTCGAGGAGCGGAAGCCGAGTTGGACCAGCTTGCCGAGGGTGTAGAACTCCTCGGTGAGTAGCTGCCCGGTGCCAATGACGCCGAGCGTTTGGGGGCCGTGTTCCCGCTGCAATCCGGTGATCCGCTCCACCATTACGTCCAGGGCTGTTTTCCAGCTCACGGGGACGAGCGACGTTCCGCGGCCGCCGACGCGCAGCAGCGGCGTGACCGCGCGGCCGGGCGCGTTCAGGATATGGTGCTCCGACAATCCCTTGGGGCACAATTTGCCGCGGTTGACCGGGTGGTCTCCATCGCCCCGCACAGCGACGGGCTCGCCGTTTTTTGTGCCGATCAGCATGCCGCAGCCCACGGAACAGTACCCGCAGGTGGTTTTCGTCCAGGCGTCCGCGATGCGGGATTGCGCGAGGTAGCCGAAGCGCGGATCGCGCCCGTACGCGTACTTTTCGCGCGCCGTGTCGATGCCCAGCATGCGCTGCAAGCGACGGACCAGCGAAAGTGACTTTTCGGCGGCAGAAGACGCGTTGGCGACGCCCGGCCCCGGCGTGTTGTCGAGCGTTGCTGCGCGCAAAGAAGGCTTCATGCGTGCGCTCCGTGGGTGGGCCGGTGCTTAAGAAAAGTCAAACCCATCGAAAGCGGCACCACGGAAACAAAGAACAAATACCGGCCCAGCATCACCGCCGCAGCGGACGCCCCCAAGGCCAGAAACGGCAGCGGGGCGCTCGAGAAAAGCGGCGCAGCCAGCGCGGCTAGCCACGACAAGGCAACCACCCACCACAAAGATTCCCCGCGCAGGTGGTTGTAGGTGGCCCGCTCCTCGAAATTGGTCGAAGCCCGCAGCCGGATCAAGCGCACAGCCTGATTCGCAACCCACGCAACCGCCATCACCGTGGCGGGTAAGCCCCCTGCAATCGCGGGCATGTGCGGCAGGGCGACACCGAAGCGCTCCCCAAACGCTGCCAGAGCCGCGGCAGGCTCCTGCATGGAGGCGGCGAGCGCAGTGCCCATCAAGCCCGCGGACAGGAGAAAGTCGATGGGCGTGTGCAGCATGTTCCAGGCCGGTCGGGCTTTAACCAGGTAGATATACGCGCCGGCAAGCGTGCCGCACAGCCCGAAAAACACGGCCGCATCGGCCGCGGGCACCATGGCGGCGGCCAGGAGGCGGAGCGGCCCTTCTCCATGCCCGTGAGCCGCCAGAACAGGGTGAGAAGCCAACACGCCGGCCCACGCGGAAACGGCGCAGAAACCGATGGCCGCGAAGAAAAGGGAAAAACAAAGCACCTCGCGGCTCAACCACGAGCGACGCCACATTTTAAGAGCGCGCCACGCATACGCCGGACGCCCCAAGTGAAACACGGAGATGTTTAAAGCCACAACCGTCAACGCGGTAAGCAGGGTGACGCTGACGACATCCAATGCATGGGCGAAAACGAGGACGGTGAGCGTGCCGAAGGTGGCCTGCATTGCCGTCGTCATCAGAATCAGCGACGGATGGGCGTGTTCCAGCGGTATCTCGCCTGTGTCGACGCGTTCGAGCCATGTACGCGAGCTGTCGGGCAGGGTCAAGCGCGTGGTGGAGATGGTCTGGCCCGCGGGCGGCAGCCCGGGCGAGTCCGCCGCGGCGAAGTTGTCGCGCCACACGGCCGTGTCGACGATCTCGATCTGAATGGCATTTTCAGGGCAGGCGTTCACGCATGCCGGCTCCAAGCCGTCGAGCAGGCGGCCTTGGCACATATCGCATTTGCCCACCACGCCGCGCTCGGGGTTGAACTGCGGCACGGAATAGGGACAGTTCCAAACGCAATATTGACACCCGATGCAGGCGTCCGCCGAATGGAGCACGATGCCGGTGAGCGGATCCTTGGTGTAGGCATTCACCGGGCAGCCGCGCAGGCAGTCCGCGGATAGGCAGTGATTGCAGCCCATGGAAAGATAGCTGCGCTGTGTATCGGGGTACGTGCCTCCTTCAAGCTCCCCGACGCGCCTCCATTTGATGTCCGCCGGATTGCCGTTCTGCTCATTGCAGGCGACCTCGCAGGAGCGGCAGCCGATGCATTTGGTCATGTCGAAGTGAAACCGGTACTGCTCGCCCTCTTCGAGCGGGCGCTCGGGAATGAGCGCCGGGCCCAGCGGGGGCGCGGTGCCGCTGCCGAACAGCGTCATGCGCACCAACTCTTCGCTGTTCTCTTCCATTGCTCGTTGCTGAAGCGGCAGTGCCATACTTGTCCCGTCCGTTCTTTGCTGCGTTTTCCTTCGTGCGGCGCTAATACACGTCGCGGTGGTAGCGGCCAGTGTCGTGCATGTCGCCGATGTACTCCCGGGCCGCTTCAGCGTCCATGCCGCCGTGCGCTTCGACGATGCCCTGCAGGGCCGCATCGACATCCTTGGCCATGCGGGCGGCATCGCCGCATACAAACAACTGCGCGCCCTCGTTCAGCCATCGCCAAAGGTCGGCACCGCTCTCAAGCATCTTGTCCTGCACGTAAATCTTGTGGGGCTGGTCGCGCGAAAAAGCTGTATCGAGGCGTGTGAGGTGTCCAGTGCCGCACATCGCTTGCAGCTCCCGGCGGTACAGGAAGTCGGTCTCCGCGCTCCTTTCCCCGAAGAAGAGCCAATTCCGCCCCCCGTGCCCCAAAGCCTGCCGTTCGTGCAGAAACGCGCGGAATGGGGCAATGCCCGTGCCGGGGCCAATCATGATCATCGCCGTCGCGGGATCCCTGGGCAGGCGGAATCGCGTGTTGGGCTGGATATACAACGGCAACCGCCAGCCGATTTCAACGCGATCGGCAAACATCGTCGAAGCGACGCCCCCGCGCTCGCGATTGTGCGAGCGGTAGCGCACAACAGCCACCGTACAGTGGAGTTCGCCCCCGTGTGCCGCGGGGCTGGAGCTGATGGAATAAAGCCGGGGAGCGAGCCGTGGAAGAAGGCTCACCAACTCTTTGGGCTCGGTGAGCACCCCTGGGTACTCGGCGAGAAGATCGATCAAGCCGCGGTCATGCAGGTAGGCGTCCAGATGCACGGCCTGTTCGGGCCCGAGCAGCGCTTTCAAGACATTGCTGCCGCTTTTTTCGGCGAAACCCTGCACCATCTTCCGCGTGGCGCGCGTAAAGTGCAGGTGGTGCAGCAGGGCTTCCCGCGCCGTGAGGATGCCGGTCTTCGGCATGGTGGCCGGGGCGCTGCCCCCAAACGGCAGATGCTCGAAAAGCGAGTCCACGAGCACCGGGTCGTTTTGTGCGATGACACCGCAGGCGTCGCCGGCCTGATAGTGCAGCGCCGCCTCCTCAAGCGCGAAGCTGAGATGCATCGTGAGTTTGGAAGAAACCCCCGAGGTGAGGGCCCGGCGCTCCTTCAAGGGTGCGAGATATGGATTGTCGCGCGTATGGATGTTTTCGGGCGCTTGAGGGGCAGCGGGGTTCGGCGCGGGCGCGGCATCTCCCTCCCGGCGCTTCTCCGCAAGGCGCGTCCGGAGAGCGCCCTTCCACTCCGTGAACGGCTGGTCCACATCGACGTCGCTTTCCCTCCGACCGATCAGGCGGGTCGCTCCAAGGGCCGTCAAGCGTTCATCGAGCTCAATGCCGAACTTGCAGAAGTGCTCGTAATGCCGGTCGCCCAGACAGAAAACGGCGTAGCGCAGCGTCGTCAGCACCGGCGCATCGGGCGCAAAAAGCGCGTCGCGAAAGCTCCTGCCGGTGTCCGGCGGATCGCCTTCGCCGTAGGTGCTGGCGAAGATCAATGCATGCGTCTCCCGGGCAAGCCGCGCGACGGAAACCGTTTCAAGCGAGGCGACCTCGGCGGTGTGCCCCCCCGTCTTCAGCTCCTTGGCCATCTTTTTGGCGAGCCGCTCGGCGGTGCCGGTTTGCGAAGCGAAATACACCCCGAAGCGCAGCGACGCCCGCTTCTCCGCCGTGGCTTGCGCGGCGGGGGGAGCCTCTGAAAACAGCCCCGCCAGGAAGCCGTTGAGCCACGCACGCTGTTCGGGTGAAAACGGTGCGTTGTCCGGGATGTACGGCGTCATCTGCATAGTTATGGTCGGATTCTTATGCGGCGCACATCGCCCGCAGCTCCTCGACGGAGTGGCGGCGCGCGAACTGAAGAAAGCTCTCGTCCGCATGGTGATCGCCGGTAAAGCAGGTGAACAACCGATGCAGCGCCGGTTCGACCTCGCTGTAGCGCATCGCGGGGAAAAGCTCGCGCGCAAGGCCCTGGTCGTTGTCGGCACCGCCACCCAAGTTCACCTGGTAGCCTTCTTCGCCCGCGACCTTGACGCCCATCAGACCGATGTCGCCGATGTAGTGCTGCGCGCACGAGTTGGGGCAGCCGGTGACATGGAGGTTCACCGGCTGTTCGAGCGTGAAGGCGGCATCGAGCGAACGGGCAAGCTCCACCGCATGCAGTTTGGTGTCCGTGGCCGCGAAGCGGCAGCCCCGGCTGCCCGTGCAGGCGACGGTGCCGGCCAACACGCTGCCGGCCGTGTCGTCGAGCCCCGCGGCACGAACGGCTTCCGTAGCTTCCCCCAAGTTTTGGGTGCCGATATTCGGGATCAGCAGGTTCTGCCACACAGTCAAGCGGAGTTCGCCGGAGCCGAAGCGGTCGGCGACTGCGGCAAGAGCCCGCGCCTGCCCGGCGGAAAGCTGGCCCACGGGCACACAAACGCCCAGATAGCACAGGCCGGGCTGCGCCTGCCGGTGCGCGCCGAGGTGCGCCGTGCGGTCGACAGGGCCGCGCGGCTCACACTCCGCAGCGGGGACGCGCAGCAGGGGAAAAGCGAGTTTTTGCTCTGCAGCTTCGAGAAACTTCGCCGCGCCCCAGCGGTCGATTAGATACTTCAAGCGGGCTTTTTTGCGATCCGTGCGGTCACCGTGCTCCGCGAAAACACGCACCATCGCTCCCGCCACTGCAACAAGCTGATCGGGGCGAAGCAGCAGGCCACAGTCGGACGCGAACTGCTTGTGCCCGGTGATACCGCACAGGAGCACGCGGAAATACACGCCCGGCGGAACGCTCTTTCCTTCCCCAACGCGCACGGCGACAAACCCGATATCGTTGGTGTCGGCGAGCGCGGAGATGCGTCCGCCGTTGTCGAAAGCGATATTGAATTTACGCGGCAAATCGAACAGGTCGCGCGAGTTGGAAATGTAATTTTGAAGCGCATCCGCGAATGGCTGCACGTCGATCAGCTCCCCTTCGTCGTACCCGCTGATGGGCGAAGCGGTGATGTTGCGGATGTTGTCCGCGCCCGAGCCGTGCGAGCGCATCCCGAGCTTTTGCAGGGCGTTCAGAACATTGACAATATCGGCGGGCCGCAGTTCGCGGATTTGAACATTCGCGCGGGTGGTGAGGTCGACGCGGCCGCAGCCCCACGTCTCCGAGATCGCCGCCAGGCCATGCAATTGGCGGCTTTCGAGACAGCCTCCTGGCACACGCAGGCGCAGCATGAACGAATCCTGCGTGGGAGCCACATGAAACAGCCCGAAGTATTTGAAGCGAAACCGGAACTCCCCGTCCGGCGCTTTGTTTTCAGCTGCATGCGCCAGGAGATCGTCCCAGCAGTCCAGCGGATTGCGCTGGTACTTCCACGTTTCTTCCGCGCACAGCTCGGAAACAGGCGTTCCCCAAAACGTCGGCTCCTCGGGCTCGGCAGCGGTGAGCTCGGCTATCCCGGCTCCGGGCGAGCAGGTGATCTTGCCGTCGGGACCGCGCCCGGCAAACGGTGCTTTCTGCGCGGCACCCGCGAAGAAGCCCTGAAGATACTGCTTTTGCTGTTCGCTGAACGCGCCCGAGAAGGCCGGGGCCGCGGCGGGACTTTCAAATAAGTGAGTCGACGACATCGCAAGGCCTCCGCGGGGAAACAGCCGACCAAAAGACGAAGCGTCCGCAAACGGACGTCGCCTATGGAGGATCAGCAGGTTTTCAGCAAGGAGTCCGGCGCGTCACGGGGCCGAACGGTTCAGGGCCGGAAAGGTGAAGCATGGCTTCAGCTCTCGGTAAGGCGAGTATAGGCATAAGGTCCGCCGCGGCGCAAGCAGAGGCTTTGCGGACCTACGTTTCAGGCCGTCCATTGTGGGGTGAACGCGTAAAAGCGTAAGGCCGGTTCACTTCTTCCGGCACTCCATCGTAGTATGGGCTATCTCATCCAAAATCGTCCTCTAAGCCGTAGGGAACGCTCGGCTCCGGGATCGAAACAGCCACCATGAGATCACGGAAGGTGCGATGCCCCATGCGAGCTTCGAAGGACTTCGCGTTTTGTCGCTGGAATCCCGCCGCGCCCGCGAGGTTGAAAAGCTGATCCGCACCTACAACGGCGAGCCGTCGGTTGTGCCGGCGATGCGCGAGCTGCCGTTGGGCTCCAACGCGGCGTGCATCGCGTTCGGCCGCCGTCTGCTGGCGGGCGACTTCGATGTCGTTCTTTTTCTGACCGGGGTCGGCGTCCGCGCCATGATGAGCACACTCGAAACGGCGCTGTCGAGCGATGCCGTGATCGATGCTCTGCGCCGGACAGCCGTTGTCGCACGGGGCGTTAAACCGGCTGCCGTTTTGCGCGAGCTGGCCGTACCGGTCGCGGCGACCGCTTCCGAACCCGCGACCTGGCGCGAACTCATCGCGGCGCTGGACGCCCAGTTCGGGGACAAGCTGCCTTCTCTTCGCGTGGCCGTCCAGGAATACGGAGCCTCGAATCCGGAGCTGCTGGCGGCGCTGGTCGCGCGTTGTGCTGAGGTGACCAGGGTGCCCGTGTATCAGTGGGGGCTGCCGCTCGATCTCCAGCCTTTGCGCGACAGCGTGCGCTCCCTTGTGCGGGGCGATGTGGACGTCGTTCTTTTCATGACCGCGGTGCAGGTCATTCACCTTTTCGAGGTTGCCGCGGAGATCGGTCTCATCGACGAGCTGCGGCACGGGCTTGGGGCCGCGGTGGTCGTTTCTATCGGGCCTACCACCACCGAACAACTGCAGCAGTACCGCATCGCGCCGGACTTTGAGCCTTCCCGCCCGAAGATGGGCTTCATGATCAACGAAGCCGCCCAGTACGCCGGGAAGGTACTGGCCGCCAAGCAGAAAACGCAAACTCCGCGCGGCCTCCATCCGGCGAAGACCCGGCTTGACGGTACGCCCGTACCGGAGCGGGCTGAAGGCGGGAACGGTGTGCCGCGAGTCGAGCTCTCGGCACCGACGATGGCGGGATTCCTCGACGGCCTGGCATCCCTGGACCTCCTGCACGAGGTTTCAAGCCGCATCGCGACTGCGGATCCGCTGCATATGGTCTTGGAGCGGATTGTGCATCTGGTCGCAACGGTGCTGCCGTGCGATTCGTGCTTCCTGTACACGCTGGAAGGCGACGAACTGGTGCTTCGCGCTTCGAAAAACGCGCATCAGGATGTTGTGGATCGGCTCAAGATCTCATTGGGCGAGGGTGTTACAGGATGGGTCGCGGCGCGGCGCGAAGTTGTCGCGATCTCCGAGCGTGCTTCCGAGGACCCGCGCTTCAGCCTGTTTGTAAGCCTGCCGGAGGACCGCTTCGAGGCCATGCTTTGCGTGCCCATTTTGTGCGCCAACCGCGTGGTCGGCGTGCTGAATGTCCAACATCGCGAGCCGTACACCCACACCGATCTCCAGCGCATGCTGCTTTCCACCCTCGGGACGCTTGTGGGGGCGGAAATGGAGCGGGCGCGCCTGGAAACAGCCAACTCCGAGCTCCAGCAGCAGCTCCAAACCCGCAAACTGGTGGACCGCGCCAAAGGCGTTCTGCAACGCGACCTGGCGATTACGGAACAGGAAGCATACCGGAAGATGCAGCAGGAAAGCCGAGCGCGCCGCCGCCCCATGCGCGAGATCGCGGAAGCGGTTCTGCTGGCGGAAAGCCTGCGGCACTCCGATGGCGGAAAGGTTGGAGAGGCTGAAGGTGCTTAAGTTACAGTTCGCCCGCCAGAGAAAACGCGTTGACAACAACGAGGTTTCGCTGCTCCGTGCCTGAGTACCCGGCAGCGTCGATGGGTATTTAGTAATTCTCTGAACGAATGAGAAGGCACGTCCGGGTTGGGTGGCGCTCCCGCACCCGTCCCGCTGCTTCAGGACGGGCGGCGATGCCTCAGTCGAGTTACTTAGAGCAATTGCCATTTAAAACGCAAACCGCATCGCGAACTGCAGCTGCCGCGACGATCCCGCATCGCCGGTTGCCGTGCGCGTTTGAGTGATCTGCCCGAAGGTGCTGGTCGCCGATGTTGTCGCGGTCAGGTTGGGGTTGTAAAAGTTTGCATGGTTCAGCAGGTCGAAAGCATCGATCCGCAAAATAAGCGCGGTCGATTCTGTGATCTTGGTTGTTTTTTCAAGAGAAACATCCGCATCCGAGAATCCGGGACCGGTAAACGCGTTGCGCCGCAGCGATCCATAGCCGACCAGGGGCGCATAGAACACGCAGCCCGCGGTCGGGGCCGTGCACACCGTGGGCGGGCCGCCCGCGGGCCCGGCGATGAAGCGTACACTCCCGTTCGCAAGCGTCGTTCTGCGTCCCACTGCGGGCCGCGCCAGCAGCGTCGGCCGGATCGTTCCAGTGGACGGGTTGCCGTCGAAAGCGGAGGTGGTCACCACGTTCAGAGGATTGCCCGTCTGCAGCTGCGTGATGTTTGCCAAAAGCCAGCCCTCGCGAAGGCGGCTGCCTCCGAACCCATGACCGAGGGGCAGGTTCCAAATCCCGGAAAAAACGAAGTGGTTGCGCGCATCGAAATCCGACAACCCATAGTCGCCGCGCGGATTTCTGCTGTCCTGCAGCGACAGGCCGCCCTGCGAGCCGAGCGAGTTGAAGTCTTGCGATTTGGACCACACATAGGTCGAGTTGAACTCCAAGCCCCGCGCGAGCGCCTTCCGCACGGTAAACCAGAGCGCGCTGTAGTTCGACTCCGACACGGAATCGATTTCGGTGATCGCCCCCACCGGGGAGCCGGGCCGCACCGGGCTGTTGGGAGCCAGCCGCGCGAACGGGCGCACACCCGCGGTCGTGATGCCGTTTGGATAGATAAGTTGGTTGAGGTTGCGCGCGACGCGCAAATGCCTGCCCTCCGAGCCGATGTAGCCCAACTCCGCCACCACGCCGGCACCGAACTGCTGCTGCAGGTTCAGGTTATAGCTTTCAACATAAGCGTTGGTCAGGAGCGGGTTGACCGCCGAGGGCGAGGTGCCGGCGAGCCCCGCGCGTGAAAACACGGCACTGACCGGCGCATACTGCCGCGCGCCGGCCACCGTGGACGCTGCAAAGCTGACCGGGTTTGCGAACGGTGGATTGCCGGCGAGCGAGCTTGCGACGCCCGTGACGGGCTGGTCGGACTGAATGCCGAAGCCGCCGCGCAGGATCGTCCGCTCATTGCCAAAGTCGTAGATAAAACCCACGCGCGGCTCATAGTTATAGTTTTGCGTGTAGGGCTGGTGTACCGGCGTTAGAGTGCTTGAAGCAGCCAGAAAGTTTACGAGGCGGTTGCCGCCGTCGGTCGGTGTGCCGTTCCACTCGTAGCGGAAGCCGATCTCCGCATTCAGACGCGGGTTGACCTGGTAGTTGTCCACAACAAAGCCGCCGACCGCGTTGGCAAAGATGCGGCTTGCCACCTGGGTGGGCGTCACGCTGAAGGTGTTCGCCAGGCCCCGAACGAAGTTTGCGGCGGTGTCGAAGTTGAGCGTACCCGGTGTCTGCGAAAAGCTGTCGACGATGGCCCGCCGGTACTCGCCGCCCGCCTTCAGGGTGTGCTTGCCGCGTGTAATGGAAAGGGTGTCGGAGAAGATGCCCGTCGTGACAAAGCGGCCCTGTGGGAAGCCCGCCGGACCGCCGAAGTTGAGCCCAATGTCGGAAACCGTGATCTGCGGGAGCCCCGCGTTAAAGCCCACACCGTTCTGGATGCCGAAACTCGCGGGATTTTCAGGCGTGTTTGGGGTAAAGGCGATGGCGATGCGATTGAAGCCGAGCCGTGCTTCATTGACGACGCTGGGCGAGAAGATATGGACCTCGTTGAGGGTCCCGATTTGCCGATGTGCCGTCCGATGATCGCCGAAGCCGGCGACCGTATTGCCTTGCAGATTCGGCTCCGTGCGCGCGTCCTGCTGCCATGCGTAGTAAGCGTGGAGGTTGTCGGCTTGCGAAAAGGCGTGGAACAGATCGCCCGAAAATTGGTCGGTGCGGACCGGCCCCGGCGAGGAGCCCGTGACCACATTGCTCGTACCCGGGGCCGCCGGGATCAAGCCGAGCAGCCCGGCGTAGCCGGGGATAGGACTTGCCGCAAGCGTCGACCGTTGGGCTGCCGTCAGCACGCCGCTCGTCAGCGGCAAAGCTTGCTGCTGGCGCAGACCTTCATAGCTTAGAAAAAAGAAGGTGTGGTCGCGCCGCACCGGCCCGGAAAACGCACCGCCGAAGTTGTTGCGGACAAACTGGTTCTGTCGCTGTCCCTTGCGGTTGAAGTAGTTGCGCGCATCGAAATAATTGTTTCTCAGGTAGTCGAACGCCTCGCCATGGAAGCTGTTCGTGCCTGAGCGCGTGGCGACATTGATAACCGCGCCGTCCGAGCGCCCGTACTCGGCCGAGTAAGTCGAGTTCGCGATCTTGAACTCGGACGTAGTGTTGATGGAGGGCTGAAAGGTGATCTGGTTTTGCGTCAGGTCGTTCAGGTTGATGCCGTTGACCAGGAAGTTGACCGAGTCCTCGCGCTGTCCGGCGGTATCGAACGAGTTCGCGCCGAGCCCCCGGCTCGCCGTGGTGAGGCCGCCCGTCACGGGCGGAACAACCGTTCCGGGCGTCAGGTTGGTAAGGTCGAGGAAATGCCGCCCATTCAGCGGGATCTCCTGCACGGTCCTGCGATCGATCACCTGGCCGACCGTGATGGTCTGCGCGTCGACAATGGCGGAGGCTGCCTCCACCTGCACGTGTTCGCCGGCGGAGGCAAGCCCAAG
>CAXTKZ010000098.1:8076-12864 GCA_964244985.1 uncultured Acidobacteriaceae bacterium | reverse complement strand
TGTCGACGATCGCTTCCCTGCGTTCCGGCCCCTGGACAACGTTGGCCAGCAACCAGAACCTTGGTATCTTCGTCAACGCACTTCCAAACGTTACCGGCCCGGTCAATAACTCTTCACTGCACTCCGGCCTTGGCAAGCATGGGAGACTGGGACCATACTTCAACACGCAAAACGTAGTTCCTGTCACGGCAGTTGCCCAACAGGGCAATGCTGCGGTGCAGGAACTGCAAACGCCCGGAGCGGCAACCTGGGATCTCTCCGGCTATAAGGGGTGGACCTTTGCCGAGCGGTATACTTTGGACTTCAGGGCGGATGCATTCAACGTGTTCAACCGCGCCAATTTCTACGGACTGGACAACAACGTAAATGACGGTGCAAGATTCGGGCTCGTCACCAATGCTGAACCAGGTCGGGAAATCCAACTCAGCCTGCGGCTCACGTTCTAAGCGAAGGCTCTCCCCGCGCGGAACACGGGCGGGAGAGTTATCGACAGCTGTGGTCCTTGCCTTTGCAGCCTGCCTCCCAGGCAGCGCGGCTCCGGCAAGGACCCCGGATTTAAACGCAACACAAACGATTCCCACTAGTGCCCCTGCCGGTTGCCCCGCTCCAGCCGCGCTCGATGCCATTCTCGCCGAAAACAGCGACCGCCTGCGGCAAGCCCGCTATGGGGAGGTTGCCGGTGCCCTCGCACCTCTTTCCACTCTGCACTGCGATCCCAAGGTACACCTGCTGCTTGCGGCCGCTCTCGAAGGCGAGGGTGACAGTGGCAGCGCCGAGCAAACGCTTATACAGGGTCACGCTGCATGGCCTGCAAACAGCAGCCTCGCCGTTTCACTCGCCCGCGATTACCTTTCCAGCCGGCAGACGGGCAAGGCCGCGGAGGCGCTGGCCCACTTCCAAGCAACGCCGGCCACTCCACCTCAAGAGCTCCAGATGGCCGCCGTGATCCTACTGGCGGGGCAGCAGCTCGCCCAGGCGCAAACCGTGGCGCAGGTGGCTTACACCACTTATCCATCGGTAAGTTCCCTCCTGTTGCTTGCCAATACCTTGCAGCTGGAAGGAAAGTATAAGGATGTGCTTACCCTGCTTGGCGGGGAGCGCGCGAAGTACGCACAGTCGGCCCCCTTTCTTGTTACTTTTGCGGAAAGCGAATATGACGCCAAGATGTTCGATCCCGCCCGCGCCGATCTTGAGCAGGCGCTCAAGCTGGAACCGCGTCTCCCGCAGGCGCACTACCTACTCGCGAACGTACTTTCCGGTCAAGGCGACTTAGACCGAGCTGTGGAGCAATACCGCGCTGCCATCGCGCTCGCCCCGAAACAGCCCCGCACCTGGTACCGACTTGCGCTCACGCTGCGGGCGAAAGAGGATGAAGCCGGCGAAGAGGACGCGCTCCAAAACGCCCTTGCCGTGGATAGTCACTACGCTCTGGCGCATTCGGAGATGGGAAGAATTCTTTTGAATCAAGGGAAGGTGCCGGAAGCAGTACAGCAGCTTAACGCAGCCATCGACGAGAACCCGGCCTCGGAGCAGCCGTACTACTTGCTCGCGAAAGCGTATGACAAGCTGGGAGACGCGGAAAAAAGCAGCGCAACGGCAAAGCGCCTGGCTGAAGTGAAACGCGCGAACCACCGTGGCGCAGCCGACGGATCGCCGGGAGATACAAATTCCCAAGCGTCCTCCAAGTAGGCGGCTTCACCCTACTTTGCCCAGCCGGCGTTGGGCACAATGCCGGTTCCTTCTTTTACAGTAATCAGGCGATCCGCCTGCATCCCGGAGAGCGTTTGATGGGCTCCGCTCGGCCAAAAAATATCGATGTCCACGCTCGCCTCCGCTCCCAGACCGAAGTGGAGGCGCGTGTCGCTCGCCGAGTAAAAGCTCGACTGACTCAGCACAGCTTGGGCCTGCGTCTTGCCCCCATAATGCACAAGCACCCGTGCGCCGATCGCACTGCGGTTGGAAGCAACCCCGACCAGCTTCACCTTGATCCAGTGGCTGCCGCCGCTCACGTCATTGCGCAGCAGCGAAGGAGGCTCGTTTAGATTGATGATCAAAACATCCAGATCCCCATCGTTGTCGAAGTCGCCGAAGGCGCAACCGCGGCTAGAGTGCGCCGCCGCCACCCCGGGCCCTGCCTCTTCAATCAATTCTTCAAATTTACCGTTCCCGAGATTGCGGAAAACCACGCGCGGCGTTGCATAGGGGTAACTCGGCACCTTCTTTTCCACTTCCGGGTATACATTGCCGGTCACCATGAAGATATCCGGCCATCCGTCATTGTCGAGGTCGACGATGCCCGTGCCCCACCCGGTAAAGCGGGTTTCCACACCTATCTTCGCGGCAAAGGTTGCGTCGGTAAAGCTGCCGCCGCCGTCGTTTCGGTAAAGTATGTTGCTGTCGTCCGAGAAATGCGTTTTGTAGATATCCAGGCGGCCGTCCAGGTTATAGTCGCCCACGCCGATGCCCATGCCCGCCTGCTCCATGCCGTCATCGCTGAAGGCCACGCCGCGCTCCACGCCCATCTCGTCCAGCTTCGGCTTGCCGGAGCCGGCAAACAGCAGGCTGGGCGTGGAATCGCACGCCAGGTAGATATCCTGCCGGCCTTTCCCTGAAAAATCGGCGGCGACCGCGGTCATCCCGTAGCATTCCTTGTGCTCGGACACGCCGGATTCGCAGCTGATATCGGTAAAGGTACCGTCCCCATTGTTGCGGTACAACGAGTGGCTGCCCTTGGGCAGTCCGCGCGGTCCACAACTCACGGAAACGCCCTTCCAGGTGCAATTGCGCGCACTCCCGGGACGGGGGACAGTCGCAAAATCAAAGCCCGTGTAGTTGGCGACAAATAAGTCGAGATGGCCTGTGCGGTTCAGATCGACAAAGGTGCAGCCCGAGCCCCAGCGTGTCGGATCGTTTGCCAATCCGGCTGCCTTAGTTACATCAGTGAAAGTACCGTTTCCGTTGTTGCGATACAATCGGTTCTGACCATAATAAGTAATGAATAGATCTTCAAAACCGTCGTTATCGTAGTCTCCTACGCATACCGCGGAAGCCCATCCTGTCGCCGCCAGACCCGCTTGGTGGGTTACATCGGTAAAGGTGCCGTCCCGGTTGTTTTTGTACAGTCGATTGGTTGCTTCGGCGGGCGGCAGTTCGTGCCGGGTTCCGCTCAGCAGAAAGATATCGATCCATCCGTCATTGTCGTAGTCGATAAAGGCGCAGCCGCAGCCTACCGCTTCCAGGATGTAATCCTTATGGCCGACTGGCCCATAGATCGTCGGCATGTGCAGCCCAGCCTGCGGTGCCACATCTACAAGTCTGGAGTGAAAAGGGAGTCCCGACCCTGGAGCTTTGGGCTGCGGGTTGACGTGCCGCTCCACAACGCCTTGAGCGGTCGCGCGTACCGTGGGATGCGCGAGCCAGCTTGCGAATGCTGTTGTTAGGAATTGCCGGCGGGAAGAGCGCATGGCGGGACATACCGACTATAGCATCGAGACTCGGCACCGCGACGTTGTAGATTGGTATCTATGCCGCGCCGACTTGTGCTTTTATGCATTTGCTGTGTTCTGGGAGGATGTGCGAAGTCCCCCGGTGCCACCGCCTCCACTCCCGCTGTCGTTGAAGCTCCAAAGGTGCCCACTGCCGCCGAGGCCGCTGATGCCGATGTTCAACTCCTGGAGTTGGTAGGGGAGTCGCCGCTTTCCCCTGCCGAGAAACAGCAGGTGCTCGACGATGACACGAACGGCCTCCGGAACCATCCAAAGGACTACGCGCCAGGGTATGCAGCCGTACGGAAGTCCCTGCGAAGCCTTGAGGGAAGCCAGTACGACGCCGACAAAAGCAATATTTATACCAAGTTGAACGTTCGCGAGTACTGGCGATACGTTTTTGCCACCCAGGCTCCAACCAACGTCGACCGTCAGATCGTGGAGCGTCACGATCCGACAGTTGCATCCAGCATCAACGCAAGCAAGGTTGTAACCGAGGTGGTGTGTGAGTCCTCACTCCGCTCGCTGCTCCAAGCGGTACGCTGGGCCAACGCCGCTGTCGGCCTGCCGCCGCCGTCTCCGGATTTTATCGCGGAGGAGCGGCGCACGATCGAGGCGAACTGGTCCACTTTCACCCCGGAGTTACGGACTGCGTATGCCCACATTGGGCGCAATTACACCATGGCGTACATGTGGATGAGGCCCATGAGTGCGGAGGACAAAGCCCGCATCCAGGCTGCTTTGGCCGCGAAGACCCCGGCGAGGTCCGGTCCGGGAGCTTCCGTGGCTCTGATGCTGCAGGGGGAATACAAGGCCGGCAAAGAAAAGCCGATTCCGAGCGTTGCCGAAGCAGGGGATGCCGATATCCATCTTCTGGAGATTGCCGGGGAGTCTCCGCTTTCACCCACGGAGAAGCAACAGGTTCTTGAAGTCGCTGCGGCTCAGGTGCAGAACAACCCAAAAGGCTGGGCGCAGGGGTATGCAAATGCGCAAAATAGCCTGCAGTGGTTCGACGGTACGAAATTTTACGCAGCCGGGAAGAACAACATGTACCCGCAGATGTTGAATCGCCAGTACTGGCGTGTGTTACTCGCTTCACCCGCTCAACCCCTCGTCTACCGTCAAATTCTGGAACGCCATGACCCGACGCTCGCTACAATCTTTGATTCAAAGGACAGCAAGGTGCCATCGGGGGTAGTCAGCGAGTCTTCCTTGCGCACGTTGCTTCAGGCTGTCACCTGGGCCAATGCCGCTGCCGGTTTGCCGCCGCCCCCGTCCAATTTCATTCAGGAAGAACGTCGGA
>CAXTKZ010000098.1:2414-8066 GCA_964244985.1 uncultured Acidobacteriaceae bacterium | reverse complement strand
TCTTCTTTTTCCCCCGAGCTGCAGACGGCTTACGCGCAGCTCAAGCGGAATTATGCGGCAGCCTACATGTATATGTTGTTCCTGAACACCGGACAGAAAACATTTATCCGGGCCTCCCTGACGAAAGCTCCCCAGGGAGCCGGTTCAGGAGCCGCCACTGCTCTTATGGTGAAGCAAGCATTCGACTACCTTGATAAGAATGGTCACCATATGGGCGTGTCCGATCAAGAGGAGATCATGTACATGCATTTGATGAACCAGCAAATTTACAACCTGCACAGAGAGACAATGAAGACAATGCTGGGAGAGCAACCATACTAGCTTCTGCACTGAATATACACGTCCACGCGCAAATGGTTGTATGTATTCCTAACAGCTAGGAATGGGTGGCGCAGCTTCACAGAGTATGCGCGCTGCCCATGGAACTTAGGGATTTAACTTTAAGGATCAGACGACGGAATGTTACCGAATCTATTGAAGCGGCTTAACTTATTCAAAGCCGACAAGCAAAATGCTTCACCGATCCGTGCCGAACAAGGTGCTCCAGTCATCAGTACGGAAAGCATGCCCGAAGGCTTTATCGCCCGGCATGCAACGGAAGGAGGTACGGCAAGGTTTACCGGCATGCTTGCAGACATGCGCGAGCGCATTCACAAAGCCCGCAGGGATTTGCCGCATGCGCCTGACAGCGCGATGAAAATCTACACGTACAGTCTGTATGAGGCTGGTTTGCTGCAGATGTTGGAACCGGACTCCCCGGTAATCGTAGACGCCCTGCGCCGCGCCGCCCGGGCGATGGCGGCTTGTTGCACCCTCATCTCGAAGGGTACTGGAGCCGTGGTGCTCGACATCATGGATGCACCGCTGGTAACGCCGCGCGTCGCTAAAAATACCTTTGTTTATGTGAACCCGTTCATCAACGGCATGTTCGCCGCGCTGGCATCGGGTGACGAAGCCTCCCTTGCGACTTTGGCGCGGATCGACGTGGATACACTGACCGTGCTGGGGAAGCATCCGCCTTACTACCTTGAGTTTCTATATGCCAGGGCGCGGGCATTGCAAGGCTTTTGCCTTGGCGCGGACGGGGCGGTTGGCGCGTACGTGAATGCCCTGGCGCAGTTGCGGCTGCGCGATGAGAAGGTGGACAACCCTGAAACCGAGGTCTACAGCGCGGAAGCAGACATGCTGATCGCCACCGGTTTGGACCCGGCAACGTTCAACACTGCCCTAAGCAGGGCGCTGGAGGGCCACCGCCGCGACTGCGAGAGTTCACCCGCGCCCAATGTGGCACCCTCCTTCATCGCCCTCGGGCCCATGGCATTCGCCGCGCAGGTCGCCGAGCGCGGCTGGCCAATCACCGTGCAATCCGACTACCTGCCACTGTCGGTGCTTGCGCCTGCCGCACCCCGACACTGAACAAAACCGTTCGGCTGCCACAGTTCAGCGAGAACAGGAATCCTGCATCAGCGATCTTCCTGCATCACTGCGCGGCAAGTTCGGTTGTTGGAAGAGAAAGGGTCAGCCTCGGCAACGACTATGCCAATTACCTTTATGGAAGCGTTGAAGCGACAAGAATTGTGTCGGCTACGCGATTCCGCCCCTCATGTTTCGCTTTGTACAAGGCATGGTCGGCCGACATGAGCAGCCCTTCCGGCATTCGTATCGTGCCCCCGTTGCGGGCAAGTGCCGTAGCCAGACCGATACTGGCTGTGACCACACTGCCGCATTCTTCATTGCCGGCATGAGGGATGCGCAAATCCATAATGGATTGCCGCAAACGCTCCGCCACAATCAGTGCGTCCGAGCTATCGATGCTGGGGAGGATGGCGGCAATCTCCTCGCCTCCGTACCTTGCAGCGGTGTCGATTTGAGAACGCACCGCACTCTGGACTGCATGGGCGATGGAACGCAGACAATCATCGCCGACCTGATGCCCATAGCGATCGTTAAACCGCTTGAACCGATCGACGTCAAGCAGAATCAGCGACAGCTGCGCACCTGATTGCGCGGCTTTCTGCCATTCCCGTGCAAGAACCTCATCGAAGGCGCGCCGATTGGCCAGGCCGGTCAGGCCGTCGGTGTGCGCGAGCGCGGACAAACGGTCTTCGAGCAGCTTGCGCTCGGAGATATCGCGCATCACCAGTACAGTCTCCATGGCTTCGTCGGTTTGGGGGTCGCGTACTACGCGGGCAGAGACCTCCATCCACACCGTGCCGCCCTGCTTTTTACGAATTCGGAAAGCGAACGGCTTTGGCGTGACACCCGGGGTCAGGTGCTCCTTGATCGTTTCGGCAAGCACCGGGATATCCTCCGGAAGAACGAGACCGAAGGCGGGCATCGCGACAATCTCTTCAGGAGTCCATCCGAGGATAGGCAGCGAAGAAGGAGAGACGTACTTCATTCGGCGATCCAACCCGGATCGGCAAATAATGTCCGCACTGTATTCCGCCAAAAGACGGAAATCCATACTTTCGGCATTTGTCATGAAAGGAACTTACCCCAGAGGCATGCGAAAGAAAACGTTACTTTGGAGTGAAAAACTTAGAATCATTTCACCAGCTGCAAAACAACTGCTCAGCAGGAGCATGGAGCCGGTCTGCGGGAGAAATTGACGGGATGAATCGGAAAGGTGGGCACGAATTTCTGTTCGTCAAGACCATGGCCATCCGTTGTGCTCTCCGGTGGTTCATCTTGCTAAGCTGCAATGCCGTGCGCGCCATTGGCAGCTAAACGCTATAGCAGTAGATTCCAAGCAGATGGCGGAGAGTGGGGGATTCGTAAATCCAGCTCTCGGCCTACCCACGTGAATCAGCGCAAAATGCGTTTTAAGACAGCAATGACGCGGCTTTCCTTCCAGTGCCAGCATAGCGGATCATAGTACTTCATACCGGCTTGCAGTGGGCGAAACCGGGCGAAAGTGGTAGCCATGGTAGCCAGGCCTGCAGGAGTTCGATCGCTAATACGCGAGCTTCAAATATCAGCAGCCTTGATCTGGAAGGCGTGCGCGCGACGAATTGCCCTCGTATTCCACATGTCTTCCGCAAAAAGCCGCACGGGAGGCGTGATGGGCGTGAACCGTGCGGCTACGTTTCTGTTCTTGTACCAAGTCAGGAATGACGCCCAAAGCAGAGTGTCGGGCGCATTCAGGGCGGAGGGGAAGCTGTGCCCGAAAGTGCGCGGTTTCTACTCCGAGCGCAGAGCGATTACCGGATCGACCGAAGCCGCGCGCCAGGCCGGAACGGCGGCGGCCAGGGCGCAGGCAAGCAGCAGGGTGCAGGCGGAGAGGGCAAGCGTAAGCGGGTCGAGCGGCGCGACTCCGAACAAGAACGCCCTGACGGCCCGGCCCGCAGGCCAGGCACACACAAACCCCGCGCCGAGGCCGACGAGCACCATTCCAGCGGCTTGCCGGAGCACAAGCCCGACGGCCCGCCCGCGCGAAGAGCCAAGCGCCATGCGAATGCCGATCTCGCGCGTCCGTTGTGCGACCGAAGACGCGAGTACGCCGTAGATGCCGACCGCCGCCAGCGCGAGCGCCAGCAGCCCAAACCCGCCCGCAAGCCGCAGTGCAAGCTTCTGCCGGGTGAGCGAAGCCGCGATGTTGGCTTCCATCGACCCGATCTGCATCTCCGCCATGTCAGGCGCCGCTTCTTTAAGCGCCCCGCGCAGCTCGCGCTCCAGGGCGGCCTGCGGAAGCGTGGAGCGCACGGCGAACTGGGGCGAGATGCCGAAGATGAAGTGGGCCAGCGGACCGCTGCTCGGGAACTGGGCATAGGGGAGAAACAGCACGGGATCCGGCTCTTCGCTCAGGCTTCCTCCGAGCTGGTCGGGCAGCACGCCCACGAGCGCGACGGGCGTCTTCAGCAGCCGGTTGTCCATACCGTCGGTCGCGTCGACCACGAACTCAAGCGACTGCCCCACGGCAGGCTTGCCCGGCAGGAAGCGGCGCACAAAAGCCTGGTTGACCATGCCGACGGTTTGAGCGCCGGCGCGGTCGTTGGGGAGGAAGTCTCGACCGTTTACCAGCGTCACACCCAGAGCCCGCGCATACCCGGGGCTGAGAAAAGAAACGCTGGTTTGGTCGCCCTTGCGCGCGGGATGGCCCGTGATCCTGAATGCGCCGAACACACCCAGGTTGAAGCCCGAAAAAGGCAGCGAAAGCTCCGAAGCGGCAGCCTCGACACCGGGAAGGCTGCCGAGCCGCCCGAGAAGCCTCTCCCGTGTTTGTTTGGCGGCGTCGCTGCTTTCGCGCGGATTCACGGGCATGAGCGTCAGCTCGGTAACCCCGTGCGGGTTGAAGCCGAGCGGGGCCGCTTGGAGCGCGAGGAACGTGCGCAGGAACAGACCGGCGGCAAACAGGAGGGTGCAGGTAAGCGCCAGCTGAGCGGCAACAAGGCCGCCGGGCAAACGCGAGCGCCGCGTGGCCCGGGTCGATTGCGAAAGTGGCGCCCCGCTGGCTGTCTGCATGGCAGCCCAGGCCGGAGCAAGCGCGGCAAGGACACCGGCAAGCACGGCGAGCGAAGCACAGGCGGCGAAAGCGGCAGGGTGGATCGCCAACTCATCGAAGCGTGGAAACTGCAAGCTGTAGGTCGCGCGCATGCCGTGGAGAGCCGCGGCCGCGAGCGCCAAACCCACGCCCGCGCCGACAAGCGACACTGTAAGGCTCTCGGTCACCACCTGCCGGAACAGTCTCCGGCGTGTTGCACCCAGGGCGGCACGGAGCCTGATCTCCGGCAGCTGCGCGTTCGCACGCGCGATCTGGAGCGTCCCGGCGTTGGCACAGGCGATCAGCAAAACGAGCGAGCACGCCCCTAAAAGCGCGAACAGCGCGGGCCGGAAGCCACCGACCACCGTGTCCCGGTACGGCGAAAACGTCAGCACCCCGCGATCGTATTCCTGTACCGGCGGGAGATGGGCATAGACGGCTTTCGCCTCACTCAAGGCAGCTGCAAGCGTCACGCCCGCTCGGAGCCGGACGGCAACTTCGGAGTTTGCGTTGAGATGGTTGGCATCCTTGCCGTCCGCGCCGAGTACCAGGGGCGTGATGAGGAAGCTGCCGTTGACCGACTCGGGAAATCTGAAATCGGGCGGCAGTACGCCCAGGATGGTCAGCGGGCGTCCCGCCGCGGTAATCCCGGTTCCGACCGCATGCGGATCGCCATGGAGGGTTTCGCGCCAGAATGTATCACTGACCACTGCCCAGGGCAGTGTGCCCTCCTTTGCTGAAGGCAGCCTGCCGAGGCGCGCCGGAACGCCCGGAACGTCGAAGAAGCCGGGCAGCACGGATAGGTTCATGGCAACCCGCGTCCCGCTTGCCGTGGTGACAGGGCTCGGCAGGCTGGTGTACGCCGCGACCGAGGCAAAGCTCTTCACGCCCGATTGCAGCGCTTCGATGTCGCGCGGCAGAAAGATGTCCTCATGCACTCCTCTTGTGAGCTTGCCTACATGCACCAGCTGCTCCGCATGCGGGAGGGCCACGGGCCGGATGAGCACGGAGTCAACGATCGCAAGCATCGCCGTGACCGCGCCCAGCCCAAGCCCGAGCGTGAGCACGGCGGTGAGCGTGTAAACGGGGGCGTTGCGAAGCCGGCGAAGGGTGTACTTCAAGTCTTGCCAAAGAACGCGCATGGGTTACTCCGATCGAAGGGCGACGGC
>CAXTKZ010000098.1:0-2314 GCA_964244985.1 uncultured Acidobacteriaceae bacterium | reverse complement strand
GGCGGCGCCCCGAGCGCGAGCCGGATGCCGATCTCGCGCTGGCGGAGAGCAACCGAGCGCATGAGCAGGCCGTGAAGGCCGAGGCCAGTGAGCAACAGGGCGAGCCCGGCGAAGCTGCCTGAAATCAGGAGCAGCACGCGTTCCCGCCCCAGGTCGGCTTCCCCGCGCTCGCGAAAACCCTGCACCCGGACGATGGCCTCGCGCGGGATGGTTGCCGCAAGCGCGGTGTGCAGGGCGGCGAGCGCAAGCGGCGTGGAAGCGGCACGGACCACCACCTCAACCCCGCTGCCGTCGACATACTGCGAGTGCACAAAGGGGTTGAAGAACTGGTAGATCATGGGCGGCGCGGGCTGCCGAAGCGAGATGTAGCGCGCGTCCTCGACGACGGCGACAACGCGGCAGGCAGCCTTGGGATCGAGGTTCGTGCCGTCCGGGACGCCGTTGGTGGCAAAGTACACGCTTTGCCCGAGCGGGTCTTCGCCGGGGAAGAACAGCCGGGCAAGGCTCTGGCTGAGAGCGCAGGTTTGCGAGGCTGTTTCGGGCTTCATCGACGGGAAGGAGGGCTCCGCGGCAAGAACAGCGGTGCCCGCCGCGCGGAAATACTGCGGCGTGGCATTTTGAAAGTACAGGCTCGGCTCGGAGTGGATGCGATGTTCGCGGTCGATGGAGAAAGCGCGGCTGATCGGGTAGTGGCCCGAGAGCGGCAGGGTGTTGACGAAGCCCGCAGCCTGGACGCCGGGCTGCGCCGTGAGCGCATCGGCGAAGCGCTTCAGCATCTGGTTGCCGTCCGAACCTTTCGGCTGGAGGGGCGACAGATCGATAGTGGCTGTCGAGGCCTGGTCCAGATCGAAGCCGGAGTGCCCGTTTGCGAAGCGCAGCAGCGCCCCGCCGAGCAGCCATGCCGCACTGACCATGGCGAGCGACAGCGCGACCTGGAGCGCGATGGAGACCGTGCCCGCTTTGCGCGAAGCGACGGTACGGCTCCCGGCCTGGAGGTCGAGCGCGGGCTCGCGGTGGGCGGCTTGCCATGCCGGAGCAAAGCCCGTGCCGAGCGCGAGCAGGAGCGTAAGTCCGGCGCTGACCAGGACGACCACGGCATCAGGGCTGGTCGGAACGGCTTGTGGGTTGAGCGAAGGATCCCAATTGCCGCCGAGCATGGACACAAGCGTGTGCGCGCCGAGCGAGCCGAGCAGCAGCCCGAGAGCGAGCGCGGGCAGGGCGAGAACAAACGACTCAACCAGCACCTGCCGCAACAAGGCGTGGCGAGGTGCCCCAAGCGCAAGTGCGACGGCGTACTCGTGCCGCCGCCCGCTCACCCGCGCCGCCATCACCAGGGCCGCGTTCGCCGCGCACAGGACCAGGAGCAGCCCGACCAGCCCAAGCAGCGCGAGCAGGGGCGTCTCGTATGTGGTGCGCAGCCAGGAGTTGCCGCTGTTGCCGGGGCGCACGGTGAGGCGGAACTCCTTAAAGAACTGGCCGAGGTAGATGCCGGTCGGGTCGGCATCCCGGCGCAGGTTCGCCTCCAGCGCGTGCGCCTCGGCGAGCGATTGAGGCAGCGTGCTGCCGGGCTTGAGGCGGCCCAGAACGGAAAAGTGAATGTCACCCACCCGTGTCAGCTCATCAGGTTGATCGAGCAGCTTGGCAAAGCCGATGGGCAGGTAGATGGCCGGGGGCAGATTCGCGGTTAAGCCCCGGAACGCGGGCGGGAGCACCCCCGTAATCGTGATCGTGCGGTCTGCGAGCGCGAGTGTTTGCCCGAGGGCGAGGGCTGGGCTGCCGAACTGCTGCCGTGCGTAGGCATCGCTCAACACCGCAGTCGCTTCACCCCTGAAAACCTGCCCCGCAGCGGGCGCAAGCTCCAACAGGCTGAGGGCGCCCGGGGTGAGTATTTCGACCGTTTGGAGCGATCGATGCCCACCCTCACGGACGATCACGTTTGTGTAATCTTTGAACGCGAGCAGCCCGGTCAGGGTCCGCTGCCGTTCGTTGAGCAGCGTGTACAGGGGATAACTGAGGCCGGGCGAGGCGACTCCGTTCGACAACGTGTATTCAACCAACTCATGCGCGCGAGGGACGGGCAGGCTCTTGAGCACGATGTTCCAGGTCAGGGTGAACATGGCCGTGCCCGTGCCTAAACCGAGCGCCAGCGTGAGCACCGCGGCAAAAGTGATGCCGGGCGTTGCGCGCAGGCGGCGCAGGGCATAGCGGAGATCGGCGAGAAGGTTAGACATGGACAGCTCCTGCGGAGCGTCGGTTCTGCACCTGCGTGCTTTTCGAGGTTCCTGCCTTGTAGCTTGCACGTAGCTTGCCAGAC
>CAXTKZ010000097.1:0-13019 GCA_964244985.1 uncultured Acidobacteriaceae bacterium | reverse complement strand
GCTCAATTGTCGTGACAGTGTCGCGACAATCTCCTCTGGAAATGCCTCGGCGAACCGGATCATACGCCGGAGATTCTTTTCCGAGTATCACATCTCCGAAAGCCAGGTTCACGACCTCAGCCCGGCGCAGCCCGCAGCCGTTCAAGAGTGCCAAGATCGCCCTGCGACGCTTGCCGGTAAGCGTCGCGGGGCCGGGCGTGTTTAGAAGCTCGTTGGACTGCTCCTGGTCAACCAGTTCCCTACTCACGTGCCGTGGCGCTCGACTCCGGGCACTCGCTCGATCGCGACTGCTGCCGGGTCGAGCAGCCCCTCATCGGCCATCTCGCGGCCAGCCGCCGGATGGGCGAAAGCCGGAGGTTGATTGTGGCCGAGCTAAGGCCTTGGTCGAGCAGGTGGGTCCGGTACTGACCAACGAGGGCTTTGGTGAAGACCGGGGCCGTCCCGGAGGTTCGAGCGCAGCCGAAGAATGTTGAATGGTGCCTTGGGACCAGCTTGCCAATAAGGCTGTCCACACAAGTTTTCGGATGCGGGAGAGCAAATGGAGGGCTGGCGCACGCTCGACAGCAGGGCCAGGGCGGCAACGCTTTGTTCGATGCATTGAAACTCGTAACAGCGGGTCCCGCCAACCGCAAAGCCTTATGTACCGCGCAGCGCTGGAGGGGGTGCAGTGGACTCCCTCAACACCAGGTTGGTTTTCAAGTGGATCAACAATGGCGCGTCCGCAGCTTTGTTGAGCAGGGCTTGAACCGCCATTTTGCTAAGATGGGCGCGGGAAACGTCCACAGTGCTGAGGGGTGGATTGAGGAAGCGGCTGAAGTAGGTATTGTCGAAACCGACTACGGAAATGTCCTGCGGAATGCGCGCGCCTCGCGCCTGCAAGCCGCGGTAGACGCCCATGGCCACCATGTCCGTTACGGCAATCACGGCAGTGAAATGGGTCTTACCGAAGACCGAGGCGATGGCAAGCTCTCCGGCGTCCGCCGCGGCGCCGTGCACATCGATCACAGTTGTGCGCAGGTCCGTAGTCGCATAGGCCCGCACCGCGGACTGAAAACCCTGGTTTCGCAGCTTATGCGAAAGCAGGGCTCCCACCGGCTTTTCTCCCGTGGTTGCCGCCCGGGAGTTGCGCACGAAGAGGAGATCGCGGTGCCCAAGCTCAAGCAGGTGCGAGACGGCGGCCTTCATGCCCCCGCGCGAATCCACCCGGATAATGCGGCTGTTCCCTTTCGGATTGCCGCCATCGAGAAAAACAGTGGGCACGCCGCTCGCGGCGATCAGCCGGCCCGAAAGCTCGTCGTGTTCCGATGTCATGACGGCGAGACCTGCGATGCGCGCTCCAAGCAGCTGCTGGACGGCTATGCGGTGCTGCTCGGGCGAAAAATTGCTCGCCATGAGGGAAACCTGGAAACCATGGCGCATGGCCTCCTCCTCGATAGCCTGTGCGGTTTCGGCGAAAAAGGGATTTTGCAGATTGGACACGAGGACGCCAAGCACCTGCGTTTGCCGGCGCGCGAGATTGCTCGCATACAGGTCCGGACGGTAGCCGAGTTCGGCAATTGCGCCTTGCACCCGGTCGCGTGTGGACGCGGCAACGCGTCCTTTTCCATTGAGCACGGCGGAAACGGTGCCGAGCGACACGTCGGCGAGTCGGGCAACATCCTGGATCCTCGTTCTGCTGGCAAGTTGGCCGCGCTCCTCGGCCGCGGAAGTGGGGTGCACCTCCGCAGCTTTCAATTTTCGCCCATTGGCCGCGCGCGCGGGTCCCATTCCATCAGAATAGCGTGAGCGCTCTGGACAGAGGCAGCAAGGGAGGAGGATGCTTTTGCTGAAGCGTTTCAGCCTGCATGATTGATTGTGCAGGTGTAAGAAAGGGCCATTACGGCGAGCCGTTTTGAAGACAGTACCGAGGTCGCAACCGGGAATCATTCCGCGTACGGCTAAGAGGAGCTTGATGCCCCGTTCGCGCTCACCGCGGAGCAGATCGAGTTTTACCGCGATAACGGCTACCTCAAGCTGAAGCACGTTTTCTCGCCCGACTTGCTGGAACATTATCGAATCCGCATCAATGCTCGCGTGGCTGAGCGTTCGATCGATGCCGTACCGCTCGAGCAGCGAACCACGTACGGCGAGGCATTTTTGCAGATCACGAATCTTTGGCGTGAGTCCGCGGAAGTGCGGGAGTTCGTTTTCAGCAAGCGGCTGGCCCGGATCGCAGCGGAACTGATGGGTGCCGGCGGCGTACGCATCTACCATGACCAGGCGCTGTATAAGGAGGCTGGAGGCGGCATAACGCCCTGGCACGCGGACCAGTACTACTGGCCTGTATCGAGTGACAAGATGGTGACTGCTTGGGTGCCCATGCAATTACCCCCCGGAGATGGGACCGCTGGCTTTTTGCGAGAAGAGCCACCGCTTCCAGAAGCGGACGCGACCTGGAAATCAGCGACAAAAGTGAAAGCACACTGAAAGAAGCGCTAAACAGCTTTCGGATGGAGGATAGCGGTTTCGACTTGGGGGAGATAAGCTTCCATGCGGGCTGGACGTTTCATCGTGCCGGGGCGAACTCGACCGCGAGAGGTCATGACTGTGATCTATATGGACGAGAAAATGACCTTGGTCGCGCCGAAGAACAAGAATCAGGTGAATGACATCGCGCGCTGGTGCCCGGGCGTCGAGGTGGGCGGTTTGGTTGCTTCCGCGCTCAACCCGGTCGTGTACTCGAGTGATTCCGGTTCGGCTGCCAGTTGAATCGTCTTTTTCACGTACCGCTCGGAGGAAAGCGATGATCGAGGTCCGTGCCGCGTGACTGAGGGCGACGGCGCTTTTTCAGTACAGACGATCGGAATGGATGAGCCCGGGGCCAGCGAGGTGATGATTGCGGTCAAGGCCACGGTGTTTGCCATACCGATTGGGACTCGCTGCATTGGGACTGCCGCATTGTGCTGGGACACGAGGGTGCCGGGGAAGTCGTCCGTACGGGCGATGGAGTTACGGAGTTTCAACCCGGCGACCGTGTGATGCTGAATTGGGCCATCCCCTGCGGCGTGTGTTTCCAGTGCGTGCGCGGTAGGGAGAATATCTGTGAGGACCGCGGCACGGTTCCTGACAGCCGCTTTCACCATGGTGCCGGAGCAATCAACGCGTCGTTTTCGCCTGGTACCATGGCGACGCACGCAGTGGTTTCCCAAGCAGCCGTGCTGCTGTTGGATGAAGCGGCAACCGGGAGCTGCACACAGCGCTCCTGGCCGAAGACATCCGCACGATATGAAGAGTTCAGCGGTGGCCACGAGTGGGATTACTGGCGCGTTCACGTTGAGCAAACATTGCGGTTTACCGCCCGCTTTTAAAAGAAGCCCCGCCGATGGATAGACTACAATTGTCAAGCTCGGCCGGCACTATAGCAAGTTTCAAGTTCCTGCAAATGCACGCTAATCGAAGCACTTAGATGTTCCAACAAGCGCAGTTGGATATTGCAGCCACGGCAGCGAAGGAGACTCTTATGCACGGTAAGAAACAAGAATCGGCATTGAGCAGGAGACGCTTTCTCGAGTCGGGGGCGCTGACAATCGGCTATGCGGTATGCGCGGAGGCCGCGCCGGCTGCTTTGTTCGGACAGGGGCCGATGGAGAACACCCTGCTCCGGGAGTGTGACTATGGGGATGTTGTTTTTCTCCCCGGCGTTCCCGACGCGCAACTCGAGCAAACGCATGGCGTTTTGATGAACCTGAGTGACGAGGAACTGCTCAAGCCATTTCGGGTGCGCGCCGGGGTGGCGGCGCCGGGGCCGGATATGGGCGGCTGGTATGACGCGTATGCATTTGCGCCGGGCCACAGTTTTGGACAGTGGATCTCGGCTTTATCGCGTTACTACGCCATCACGGGAGACGAGCGGACGCGAGCCAAGGTCATGCGCCTGGTCCGGGAGTATGGAGTCATTCCTGACGCGACTGGCGCTTTTTTTGCGAACAACCGTTTTCCTGCATACACACTGGAAAAGCTCAACTGCGGGCTGATCGACGCTTATGAATTCGCGAACGACGGCGAAGCGCTCACGGTGATGCGGAAGCTGACAGCGGCGGCGCTGCCACACCTGCCGGAGAAAGCGCTTTCGCGCAAAGAGCAGGAGGCGCGGCCGCACAAGGACATTTCATACACTTGGGACGAGTCCTACACGCTGCCGGAAAACTATTTCCTGGCATGGCAGCGCAGCGGCGAGGCGCGGTATCGCGAACTCGGGATTCAATACTTGATGAATGACGGGTTCTTTACGCCGCTGGCCGCGGGCGAGAACATTTTGCCGGGCCTGCACGCCTATAGCCATCTTAACTGCCTCAATTCGGCTATGCAGGCGTACTTTGCACTTCGCGATCCAAAGTATTTGCGGGCAGCGGTAAACGGTTTCCAGTTCATTCGCGAGCAGAGCTTTGCAACCGGTGGATGGGGTCCGGACGAGAGCTTCGTGAAGCCGGGAGAGGGCGCGCTTGCCAAAAGCCTGAAAACCACTCATAGCAGCTTTGAAACGCCGTGCGGATCGTATGGGCACCTGAAGTTGACACGCAGCCTGCTGCGGGCAACCAAGGACGCGCGCTACGGAGACAGCATGGAAGCGGTGATGTTCAACACAGTGCTTGGATCCGAGCCGCTGCAGCAGGACGGCAGGGCTTTTTACTATTCGGACTATAACTTCACGGGAAAGAAAGGCTTCGCACAGGACAAGTGGCCTTGCTGCTCCGGAACTTTGCCGCAGGTCGCTGCGGATTACCGCATCAGTACCTATCTTCACAACGAAGCTGACATCTTTATAAATTTGTATGTGCCGTCGACTTTGCGTTGGAAGCGGCGCGAGGGCGTTGTGACTATAAGCCAGTCCGGTACGTATCCGCTGGATGGCCTGGTGAAGATCGAGGTGGGCAGCGACGGGCGTAGGAGCTTTGCGCTTGCCCTGCGCATCCCGGAGTGGGCGGGAAACGACGCGCGGATCACGGTAAACGGAGAGCCCTACAAAGGGGCACTGCAAGGCGGGACATTCGCCGCGCTTCGGCGGGTGTGGGGCAAACAGGATCGGGTTGAGTTGTCACTGCCCATGCGTCTCCGCTTGCAGCCAGCAGACGCCGAAACCCCGGGAACGGTTGCGCTCATGCGAGGGCCGCTGGTGCTGTTTCGCATGGGATCGACAAGTGCGCCCATGCGGGAGCGCGACTTGCTGAGCGCCCGAAGCGTTTCCGCGTCAGAATGGCTGGCGCCTTCGAGTGCTGGAGATGTGCGGTTTCGGCCGTTTACCCTTGTTGGATCTGGCCCTTACGGTACTTACGTGGACCTCGCTTAAGCTGCTTTACCGGTTGCATTAACCTCCGATTGCGGGGCCTTTCTCATAGGAAAAGCCGCTTCCAGAATGTCTGCACGGCATACGGGCTTTTTAATAGCTGCTTAGGCTAGGGTGCCGGCGACACGGCAAGACGATAGCGGTCTACCTTGACCTGTTCTTGATGTGCCTTGGCCCGCAGCCTGCCCAGGTTCGCGACCAGTGCGGGAATTTCATGCTGTTTATCTCCGGAGCGGCGAAGGATCAGGATCAGGCGGAAAACAGACTCCTGGTCGGAGGGGTCTTGCCGGAGAGCGGCGCGGCACTGCTGCTCGGCCAGCGGCAGGTCTCCAGCCTGGAAATAAAGTGAGCTGAGGAGATCTCTCGCGGCGATCAGCTTTGGATCAAACTTTATCGAGCGCTCAGCATAACCGATCGCCTCCAGGGCCTCGGAGGTGCGCGGCGCGGCACCCTCTTCCTTGAGAATTTCCGCCGCAAGATAGTTGAGATAAGCATTGTTCGGGTCCCCTTGGAGGCTTGCGCGAACCTCCGCAAAAGCGCCGGGCAGGTCGTGGCGCTGGATTGCGGTAAGGCCCTGTGCTTCCAGTCCGAAAGACCGCGAAGGATCAAGCCGATTGGCAGTTGCAAAATCGCTTTCCGCGCGCTCAACCTGTGCGCTTTGCATGTAGAGCACCCCGCGAGCAACCCACAGTGGAGCGGACTGTGGCAGCTGCGTCAGGCCCGCGTCCAGCATTGCAATTCCGGCAGCGGAGGAAGAATGATCGAAGCTGAGTGCCGCGAAATCCAGGTAGTTTTGCGGATCTTTTGGGCTCTGCCGAATCGCCTCGCGAAGAAGAGTTACAGCCCTGGGCGTGTCTCCGGCGGCCTCGGAAGCAGACGCGGCCAAAGAAAGGGCCTGCGGGTGATGAACATCCACCAGCGGTTGCAAGGTTTGGATGGCGTCGCCCGCATGGTCTTGGCGCAACTGAAGAACGGCAAGGTTGTAACGCGCTTCGCCGTCCTCGGGCCAGGTCTCGAGAATCTTTCGAAATATCGGCTCTGCTTCCATCTCCCGGCCGAGGTGTCCGAGTGCCTCGGCGTAAGCCTCCAAGGTTCCGCGCTGGGCGTAGACGCCTGCACCGCTCTCATTAAAGTGGGCAACGGCTGCCTCCCAGTCGCCGCCCCGGCAGTCGAGCATGGCGGCCATGGCGTTGGCGGTGGCATTGCCGGGTTCCAGGTGCAGCACGCGCTCGATATAAGGGCGAGCCATCGCTGGTTCACGGCTGTAGGCAGTCTCCGCTGCGCCCTCAAGTGCCGGCAGGTAGTTGGGCGCGAGACGGAGCGACGTATCGAAAGCGGAAAGTGCTGTCCGGGTATCGCCCAACTGTTGGGCGGCGAGCCCCTTCAATGTCCAGAGCCGCGGGTCCCCGGGTTGTGATTTGAGAGCCGCAGCCGCGTCCAGCATGGCTGCCTGCCCATGGTGCTGGCGTAATTCCAAGGCGATTTCGCCAAGCGCAGGAGAAGACTGGGCCGCACACTGGGCCGCCAAGCCCAGCAACATGGTTGCCAGCACGGCGCGCGCATGCCAGGGTTGCGGGAAGTAGAGCCGAAAGCGCGTGACAGGTTCAACCGGGTTACAAAACAAGCTTTAACCTTCCCCCTCATCGAATGACGGGATGGCAGTTCTCTTTCGGGCAGATGGAAAGCTCAATGCGACTCTTCCATTGGAAAGAACCGCATTGCTCAGACGCTAGGAACCACCCTGGAGGGAGAAATGGTCCTAGAAGTCAATTCTGGCCCCCACGTCCGCGTTTCTTGGAGCGTACTGCGCGGTAGCATGACCGAAGGTGCCGTCGTTTGCGTTTCCATCGACGCCCTGTAAATTAACTCGGTTGAACACGTTGAATAAGTCGACTCGCAACTCCAAGGTAAAGCGCTCATTGAGCGGAGTTGCTTTTTTCAGATCCAGGTCCCAGTCAGCATAGCCGGGGTTTCTAAAACCGTTCGGAAGTTCATTTCCCTCTGCGCCAAGCGCAGGCAGGGAAAACTGGCCACAGGGCGAATCGGCAGTGCCGAACGGGCCACCGGCACAAGTGGGAAACACGCCTTTCAGGTATTGACTCCGGTTATATTTCAGGTTCGCGTTATGTACGTTGGGAAAATCATAGTTGAAACCGTCGCCGTTGAAGTCGCCGCTCGACGGCTGCAGTCCGTTGATGTGGCCGGCCATATCAAAAGTAGGTTGGAACGCGGCCGAGGTGTAGACAGAATACCGACCGCCTTGCTGCAGAATAGTCGTCCCTGCCAGGGTGAAGCCGCCGGTAGCGCGCTTCGTGAATCCATTTTTCCCGAAAGCAGGGAGCTCATAGCTGTAGCCGAGTGAAAATCGGTTCGGAATATCCCAGTTTGAGCGGCTGTAGTAGCGCCGAATATCATTGGTGGGATATACCTGCCAATTATCCATGGAGCGGCTGTATGTGTACGATGCAGTGATAAATCCGCGGGCTGTAAGCCTGCCGTTGACTGCGGTCACGAGGCCGCTGTAATTGGAGTGATCGAGGCTTTGACCATAAAGAATCTGGCCGAAGCTGGGGTTGAGGCGTTTTGGGGAGGTGCGGTAGGTAAACTGACCCGGTGAACCGGAAACAGCCGCCCCGGTTTGCTGAAAAAGGTCGCCGTCGAACCGGTTGACGTCCACGCCGTAGATGGTCGATGAAGTGCTGCCGCCGCCGGTCACCAAGTGCGTGGAGTAAGACCCCACGTAGCCTACAGAGACCACCAACTGCGAACTGAGCTGCCGCTCGACGGTTAACGCGTAGTTGTACGTGTCCATGACGTGGAGGTGTCGATCAATGCCGCCAACGTTGATCTGAGAGCCCGGAATCCCCCCTTGCGCATTGAGTTGCTGGCCGTGAAACGCGGGGTATGGAAAACCCTGGGGTGTGGTCTTGCTCGTGCCGAGCGCGAAAATAGGCGCAGCCGTCGTGCCGTCATTGAAAAAGGTAGGGACGACGTAATTCGGCGGATTTCCATTGAAGACATCGCCGGTTTGTCCGAGCGTGGGACTGTCGTGATAGACACCGAAGCCTCCATGGATAACCGTTTTGTCGTTCGGAAACGGGCTGTATGCAAAACCCGCGCGGGGACTGATGCCGGAAATGCGGTGCGCAAACGCGTTGGAAACGACCTTAAATGCTCCCGAGGCGACTTGCTGACTGAAATCAGCACCGGGACCGGGGAAAAAATTTGCAAATTTCAAACCGAGGTCGCCGGACGAATTGCCGAAGTCGTCGTAACGAAAACCGTAGTTGATGGTGAGCTGCTTGCCGATTTTCCAGGTGTCCTGGGCGAATGCTCCGTTCACTTGTTGCTGATAGCCGTAACTGCCGGGCGAAGGCATACCCGTCACGGGATTATAGGATAAGGTTCCCTCACTCACGGGTTTGTCCTGAACCAGATCCAGAATGCTGTTGAAGTTGAAATTCGGCTGGTCATGCACTGTCGCAAACATTGCATCGCCCGTGTAGAAAACGCCATCGACTCCAAAGCGCAATCTGTGGTTACCGACGATGTGTGTCAGCACGTCGCGCCAGTGGTAATTGGTTTGAATAAAATCGCCTTGCGCGAAGCCATCACCAAAGCCGCTGATGCCGGAAACGCTGATGGCGGGCACCGAAAAATCTCCCGTTCCACTTGTTACGCCTTCGACGCGCAGGTAGGCTGCGCTTGCCTCATTCAATGTGTTCGCGGAAAACGTGTGTGTTTCATTTACCTGGTAGGCTTGGCTGTGCGAAGGGTTGGTTGTGTTAAAGGCCGGACGGACATTGGGAGCGCCCACATCCAGGTGCTGGCGATATACGGTGCCGTAGAGCCGGTCGTTTTTAAAACCTTTATCCAGCCGGACGTTGTATTGCAAAGCGTTGCGGTAGCTCGAGCTTGAAAAGCTGCCTGAGTCGATCACAGGTGTACCGCAGGGCAGGAAATTGGAGGCGGCGGTGCCGCAGGGGGTGGCGCTTGTGGCTGGAAACAGCGTAGCGGCAGTCTGAGAAACAGTGGTGCCGGAGACGTTTTGCACTCCGTAGTTGGCAATCACCTTGGTTCCCACCGTACTGGGAAAGGTCGTTTTCGCAAACTGAACAAATGCCGGGTCCTCAAAGGTCACAGTGCTTCCCAGGCTTGAGGTCAGGGAACGCAAAGGTTCGATCGAGAAAAAGAAGTAAGCCTGGTGCAGCGGGTAAATGGGGCCGCCAATACCGGCCGAGATGTTATTGCTGTGAAATGGCGCGTATTTCCTCGCGAAGTGGGTGTAAGCCTCGAAATACTGATTTGTAAAGTAATCGCTGGCGAAGCCGTGCAGGTGATCGGACCCGGACTTCGTCGTGATGTCGGTTTGGATCGAACTTGCACGGCCATAATCGACGTTGAATGTATTCGTCTGGATGGACGCCTCCTGGACGGAATCAGGATTGGGCGTCAGGTTCGTCACGCCGGGCCGCACGCTGCTGGTGATATCGAGCCCATCGATGACGTACAGATTACCGTTGGCCCCACGACCGTTTGCGCTCACATCGTTGGCGGCTTCTGTGTTGAAGTTGTCCGTGGTCGTACCAAGGCCGCTGACACCGGGCGCTAGCGCGATGAGAGTGATGAAGTTACGGCCCGGCAAGGGCAGGTTGTTGAACGCCTTCTGGCCAAGCGTAATCTGATTGCGTGTTTCGGCTGTATTCAGCAGCGGAGCTTCCGTCGTCACAGTGACCGATTGAGTGCTGGCACCCGGAGAAAGTGCCATATCTACGTCGCGGGTTTCATCCGTGCCAAGAACCACCGGTGTTGTCTTCCCCGCAAAGCCCGGCGCTGTCGCCATCACCTGGTACTGGCCCGGCGCGATGCTCAGGAACCGATACACGCCGGAGTCGTCAGTCTGCGCCGTGCGCGAAATTTGCTGCGTGTAGCTCTGGAGAGTGACGCTGGCCCCGGCGACTACCGCTCCGCTCGCATCGGTAACCGTTCCCTGGATGCTCGCGCTGAATTGCGCTCGGGCTGTACTGCCAACAAGCAGCAGGGCTAAAAAGAGCCCTAGAAGCGAACACGCCGAAGAGCGAGTCCTCCGGCATGACGTTGGGTCTGTCCCTTGGCTCCCATACAGCTTTCTGACGTCCATGATTCGCTCCCTTGACCAGCCATGTTGAAATGTTTCAATTCTGACCCGCAATCATGAGGCTGATCGGATATAGCTGTCAAGCTCCATTTGTGCGAGGCCTGTCAGGCCAGGACGGTGAGCGGTTCCTTCAGAAACAGACGACAAAGGACGTAAGGTTTTGGGGTCGATTGCAACCCGAGCCGATCTTGTAATCGAGCTTGAGCCAAGGGGCTAGATGTGGAGGCTCGAGAGGTTGTTCCGATTTAGCCCCGCTCTGGAAACCGGCGGAGAGGGCAAGGCTAGCCTAGGGGCGGTGGAAGGTGTAATCGTGCAGCCAAGGGTGGAGTTGTTGCTCGCGTTCGAGTGAGCTGTCTGGGAGCGGGCGTGGGCCTACTCGCGCAAGGCGGTCTGGATAAAGCGCTCGGCTTTTCCATTTGTGCGCGGGGCAGCGGTCGACGGTCCACGATGCGCAGGCCGCGTAGTTTGAATATGTGCCCGGGCTTGAGGACGTACAGGCGCCGAAAAGCGGCTATGTTGGATAAAAGAGGGCTCATCAGTCCCACGCTCCCCCACCCGCATCTTGCTCTTGCATCTCCTTGCGAACCACAATTAGGAACTCGCGCTGGGTCTGCTCCTCGATTTCACGGCGCAGCACCAAGGCCTTTTTCTTTGCCTGCCATTCCAGCCCAATCGCATCTCGGCTGGGGCGCCTGCCGAAGCTTTCGAGTGCGCCGATGTACTGTTCGCGCAACTGGATTGCCAGAGACTCATCGGGCGAAAAGGTATAGCAGTTGCCGTCCGTGCGGTGGTGGTGCTTTTCAACGCACACGCTGCGCAATGCGGTCCGCTCGTTCCCGAGGATGGTCGCGAACCCTTTCGGCGCTTTCCCTGGGAACGGCAAACCCAGCTCGATATACAGCGATTGCAGGTCGGCAAACAGATCCTCCGCTTTGATTGCACGTCCCACGTTGGCCGGGTCCGAGCCGAGCCACAGCCGCACGGCGTAAACAACGCCGGAGCGGGCGGCGATTTCCTCGCGGTATGCCTCCATGTAGGCGCGCCGCGCGTAGTCGAGCCTGCCCTCGTGCGAGGCGCAAATTAGTGTGTAGAGCTCGTATTCGCTCACTGCGTCTCATAACGAAGTGCTCATCAGCGTGGTGCTGGTGCGCGAGGAGGATGTTTTGCGTGCGGATCAGGGTTTCAGCCAGGATGCCTGAGCGGCGGCAAGCACGTCCTTGATCAGCCCATCCTTCGTCACCACGGCCACTTCCCTTCCGGGCGGCGCGACCTAAAACGCGATCACGCGGCGCATCACATCGCTGCGGCGGAATGGGGTCGTGCGCGCGGTGAGCATGAGGTGGTTGCGCATGGGTACTGTGCGGAGCCGGGCCGTGGTGTAGTACTCGCGCAGGTCCATGTCGCCGCCCGTCGCAATCAGGCACAGCGTGTCCGACAAAGCCGTGTCGTCAATCCCATCCACGTTGTCCCAGGCCAGCAGGCTGCGCGATGAAGCTGCGGCGGCGATGTCTTTTTTATCCGGCAAGGCCTGCGGCTCTACCTTGCGGCGAGCGCGCACCGCAAGCTGCACCTCAACTCCGGTCGATTTGCCCGAGCCCTGTTCCCCGAGCAGAAGAAGCATCGGCTTCAGGCTATAGTTTGAGTCAACGCAGCGATAAAGATAATGGTTGAGATAAAACCACTGTGCTTGATCGGTGGTCAGCGCCGAGGACGAAGACCAGCGGGTAGTGAGGAGCGACGAGGGCGCGCTCGGGACCGGGCTCGCGCAGGTGCGGGCGACGATCGGGCGCATTCGCGCTGCAAATCCTCATCCGCCGGCCACCGTGCAATGTCGGAGGCGAGCAGCACCACATCGTCTTCGCCCATGGCGCACTCCGTGATTGCGTCGGCGGTAACCTTGTACATGCGGGCGCCGCCTGCATTGAGGTAAGCCGCGCTGTGGTCCTCCGCCATGTAGGACTGCCGGAAGAGCGGGCGAGCGGGCGAGGTCGCTGCGAAATCGAGCAGATTGCTCACGATGATTTTGGTCGATTGCTGGCCGTTGAGCAGGCCCAGCTGCCTGAGGATCGCTCCCAGCTCGGGCGAGCCGCCCTCCATGGGGATCAGCACGCGGTCGACCCGGTCGACATAGTAAGAGGCTCCGCCCGCGCGGAAAAACTCGCCGTGGGTCGTGAAGTGGTGAAGCACAAGGGTCCACAGTTGGATGCCGGTCACATGCGAATGCACCCTGACCGACTTCCCCGTGTCGTCCCCAGCGCGGAGTACGGTCATGACCATCTCGGCCATCTCGGTGTGGAACACGACGGGCAGAGGTTCAGTCTCTTGCACCTGGAGAGGCGCTTGCGATGCGGAGCAGCTTGGAGGCTCGGCTGCCTGTTCGCTCGGCGGCAGAGCGGGATCGGCAGTGTCGGCAAAAAGAAGTGATTGTGCGGGCGGGGCGGAATACGGCAACGGCATGGGGTTGGCCTTTCGAGGCAAGTGAATTAAATGCCAATACCGGTGTGCCGTGTCGAACCCGGAATATTGTTTTTTCGCAGGCTGCACCCGCTCCCACGTCCC
>CAXTKZ010000096.1:0-13086 GCA_964244985.1 uncultured Acidobacteriaceae bacterium | reverse complement strand
TACACCATGCTCGCGACGCTCACGGGCTCGCTCACACGCATGCTGGGCGGTTGGTTCGCGGACCGCGTCGGCGGGATTACCACGTTGAGCGTGGTACTTCTGATTGCCCTTGCCGGTCTTTTCGGACTGATGGGCACACCCAGCCTCGCGGTCACAACGGCACTGTTCATGCTGTGCTTTGCCGCGCTGGGCGCTGGCAACGGCGCAACCTTTCAACTGGTCCCGCTCCGCTGGCCCGTCACCACGGCGGTTGCGGGCGGGATGATCGGCGAGATCGGGGCGCTCGGCGGCTCCATCCTGCCGAACGTGCTCGCGCAGTCAAAGCAGCACACGGGCTCTTTTGCCGCGGGATTCGCCGCGTATGCGTGCTTCGCGTTTCTGGTTCTTGTAGTACTCCGCTTTGTTTCCCGGAGCTGGACCCGCACCTGGAGCGGACCTGGCGGCCGAGCTCGCGGTGTAGCCGATCCGGTGTTGCCGCCTAATCCCGTAAACCTGCCCGTGGATAGTTTCGCGGCGTGATGGTGCCCGGCGGTTGCTTGGCTCGAGATTGTTGGAGGTAGTTTGCGGATTTCAACAAATCGAGTGTACGAGGATGACATGGCCCAGGCACCTTGTTCTCTCCTGTTACGAAGCTGCCGTGAGGAGGCAGCACGTGGCCGGAGTAATTTCGGTTGTTAGGGCGAGATTTCACACACGACAATCTCTACTTACTGCGTGCTCCCCTATAGCCCTGCCATAAATACGCAAGCGCCTCGGGCAGTGTCTGCTCCCGGACGGCGCGATCGACGTGGCCTGCATTTTCCGCAAAGACGAACTGATAATGGTAGCCCTTGGCGGCCAGCACGCGTGCCATGTCTTCGTTGGCCGCGACCCAATCGTGCATGCCGTCGCGCATTGCATTGGGGTTGAAGAGGTCGCGGTCGCCGACCTCCATCCAGAGCCGGATGGGCTTTGCGGGCGTATTCGGGATAAGGGTCTTGTGAAAATCCCAGGCACCGTCCGGCATCTCGGGGCGGAACGGCCATTGCTGATTGATGTAGGTGCCGGAGTAGGTGAGAACGCGGTGGTACCACTCGGGATGGTACCAGGCCATGATGAGCGCGCAGGAACCTCCTGAGCTGCCGCCCATGGTGGCGCGGCCCTCAGGATCGCGGGTGAGGCGGACGTGGTACTGAGTCTCGACACGCGGCAGCACCTCGGCTTCAACGAACTCCGCGTAGCGGCCGGACAGGGTGTCGTACTCCAGGCCGCGCTCCGAGCCCTGAGCGTCGCCGCTGCCGTTGCCGATCGAGATGGCGATCATGGGAAGCACTTTGCCTTCGGCGATCAGGTTGTCGAGCACGGTAAACAGCAGGCGGTCCGGACCGTCGGCACCGACGATAAACGGCGCGGCCGTGCCGGGAACGTACTGCTTCGGCACGTACACGGCTAGGTGGCGCAGATAGGGTGCCGGATGGCTGGTGGTGACGACGAGCCTCCCCGGGTTGTGCGGGTCCGGGGTGCCGAAAGTCCCAGGCTCGCGTGCAATGCCGGGGTAGAGCTTGCTGTCGGCGGAGCTCATGGTGAACTCATAAACCGCGCCCTGCGGAACGCCGGGATGTACCACGGACTCCGGTGATGGGAGATGACTTGCACCCAGAACGAAGTTGCCATCCGTATCGCTGGGTGCGTTCTGCCCATCAGGCAAGCTCCGTGCCGCGACATAGCCCCGTGCATGCGGGGAGCGCGTCGGTGGGGTGGGTGTCTGGGCGCAGATGCAGCTGGAACAGGCTACGATGGTTCCCGTCAGGATTAGGCTCTTCCAGATCGTCATAAACATCTTCAGCTCCGCCCAGGCTTGCTGGCAGGATGTTGGATGGCTGCCGGCTGTTCAGTTTTGGATGGCTTCGAAATGAGTGGGATTCTCATCAAGGGCTCCGAGTTTGCATTCAGCGCCCATAAATACACGTCTCTGTTGAGGTCCGACCAAAGATCAGCGCCAGCGGCGTCGGAAAACGTAATTCTCTACAAACGCGCTTGTAGGGAACTGGCCAACGTCGTGCCGTCACAAACTGTCGTTTGTGGGATTTTTCTATCTGCATCTATGCTGGTGCCGGGAGGGGGGGTCGAACCCCCACGAGGTTGCCCTCGGCGGATTTTGAGTCCGCTGCGTCTGCCAGTTCCGCCATCCCGGCTAGAGGGTGGGCACCCGTAGTATCTCACACGCTAAAACCCGGTAAGGAGATTCCAAGCCCGATCCGCTGTCGCTTGCGCCTGGGCGCGGGCGGCCTTGGTGACCTGTGGGCGTCGGCGCATGTCGAAGAAGTTGAGCCCGATGGCCCGTCGGGCTTGAGCGTCCAGCTGCAAAGCCATTGTGCGTGCGCCGCCCGCTTCGAGCTCCCGGATTTCTTGCCCGAGCGGTGTGTTCGCCGTCGCCGACCGGCCCAGCGGATCGAGAATAATCACGCGTCCGCAGCCCCGGGCGAGCACGGCATTGGTGGTTGAGCCGATACCGCCGTCCATCCACACGTGGCCGAGCGCGTGTACAAGAGGAAATGTGCAGGGCATGGCGCAGCTGGCAGCTACGGCCGCGGGTAGGGGGACACCCGAGCCGCGGTCCCAACCGGCGAACTCGCCTGTGTGCGCGTCCACGACGGTTGCAATAAAATCGCGGTCGCCCGGCCAGTGCGCGCCGGGCGGGAAAAAAGCAGCCATAAAGCCGATCCATGCCTCTTCGCCGGGCAGGGCTGCCTGGAGGGCGCTGCGGCCGAGGGCACGGCGAAACCCGTCCACATCGCGCGTCATCAGTCGAGCCCGAAGAAACGCCCAAACAAACCGGAGAAGGTCCAAGCGCTTTGGCGTGCCCGGGCCGGAAGGATCAGCTTCCCGCGCGGCCAGCGATGCAAGCGAGCCGTGGACAGCTAAACAGGCACCCACAATAGCTCCGGCGGAGGTGCCGATAATGTGCCCACCGGTTAAGGGACCGAAAGGTTCAGCGGTTTTGTCGGCCCAGGCACTGGCCCAGCCGAGCAGCAGCTCGGCCATCCAGACCAGCCCAAGCGGGCCGCCCCCGCCCAGTACCAGAGCGGTTTCGCGCCGCTCAGGCATTGGGAACGGAACGCCGGAACGCCGGTTCGAACTCGGGCTCTTCCCGCATCGCCGGCTCGCGAACCAGCGGTGCGTTCCCATGCGGCTTACTGCCCCGCCCGGCCGCGCCTAAGAGCGTTTGCAGGATGACATACAGCACGGGGATGAAGAAAAGGTTGAGCACCGTGGATAAGAGCATGCCGCCGACCACGGTTGTGCCTACCGAGTGGCGCCCGTTGCGACCCGCGCCTTCCGCGAAAACCAGCGGCATAACACCCAGGATGAAGGCGAAAGAGGTCATCAGAATGGGACGGAGCCGCAGCTCTGCTGCTTCGATTGCTGCGTCGGTTATGGAACGGCCACCGCGGCGCAGCTGCTCGGCGAACTCGACGATCAAAATTGAGTTCTTCGCCGAAAGCCCGATCAGCATCACCAGGCCGATCTGGCAGTAGATGTCATTCGGCAGCCCGCGCAGGGTTTGCGCGAGCAGCGCACCGAGGATCGCCATCGGCACGGCGAGCAGGATGATGAACGGCAGCGCGAAGCTCTCGTACTGCGCCGAAAGCGTGAGATATACAACCACAATGCCGAGCGCGAAGATGATGATGGTTTTGCCGGCCGACTCAATCTCTTCAAGCGCAAGTCCGGTCCAGCTATAGCTCATGCCTTGCATCATGTTCTGTTTGGCGACGTTCTGCATAAGCTCGAGGCCTTGGCTCGAGCTCATGCCGGGCGCGGCTGAGCCGTCGATCTCCGCCGAGCGGAACAGGTCGTAGTGCGTGATGACGGACGGCGCGGAGGTTTCCTCGAGTGTGGCGAAGTTGTCGAGCGAAATCATCTGGCCCGTGTTGGAGCGCACATAGAACTGGCGGATGTCGCCGACGCTGCGGCGGAACTGCTCATCGGCCTGTGCGTACACGCGATAGGAACGGTTGTTGAAGTCGAAGTTATTGATGTAAATGGAGCCGAGATACAGTGTGAGGGCGCTGCTGATCTGTGAAAAGGGGACGCCGAGCGACTTCGCTTTTTCCCGGTCGATTGAGACCAAGATTTGCGGATCGTTGGAGCGGAAGGCTGTGAAGAGGCCGACCAGTTGGCCGCTTGCACTTCCTTTGTTCACGATGGTATGGGCAACGCGGTCCAGGTCGGCGAGTGTATTGCGGCCCAGGTCCTGCAGCTCGAACTGAAAGCCGCCGAAGGATCCGATGCCGGCAATCGCGGGCGGCTCAAACGGGATCACCAGCGCGCCGGGAATCATGAGGCACTTGGGACGGATGCGGGCCAATACCGCGGCCGCCGAGTGCGGCGCGCCGGAGCGGCTTGTGATCGGCTGTAATGGGACGAACGTGAGGCCGTAGTTCGGCGAACTGCCGCTAAAGGAAAAACCTGAAACGGAGAAGGTGCCGAAGATGTCCTTGTCGGACGCCAGAACCTTGGAAAGTTGATCCTGGATCGCTTCGGTGTAGGCCAGGGAAGCGCCCTGCGGCGACTGCACCTGGATGATCAGGTAGCCCTGATCTTCTTCCGGGACGAAGGCGGTCGGAACGGCACGGTACACCAGCACGGTCGCGACGAGACCCCCGACAAACAGCACCAGCATCGCCCAGCGCCAGCGGACTACCCCAGTAATAACGCGCGCATAGCCGCGCGAGGTAGCGCGGATACCCCTGTCGATCGCACCCAGGAAGCGACCTTTTTCCCGCTCGGGCCGCAGCAGCAGCGCGGCCAGCGCGGGGGAAAGTGTAAGCGCGTTGAACGCGGAAATCGCAATGGAGAACGCGATCGTCAGCGAAAACTGTTTGTACAGAATGCCGGTCGTCCCGGGAAAAAAAGATACCGGAATAAATACCGAGATGAGCACCAACGAGGTCGCGATGACCGCGCTCGTCACCTCCCGCATGGCGATGGAGGTCGCTTCGTGCGCGTCGGCAATGCCCTCGGAAATATGCCGCTGCACATTTTCGATGACGACAATGGCATCGTCGACCACCAGCCCGGTGGCCAGCGTAATGCCGAACAGAGTAAGCGTGTTGATGGAAAACCCGAAGGCCTTGAGAAACGCGAAGGTACCCACCAGCGAAACCGGGATTGTGATTGCCGGGATGATGACCGCGCGCCAGTCCTGAAGAAAGAAGAAGATGACCGCGATGACGATCAGGATCGCTTCGATCAGCGTGCGCACCACATCACGGATGCCTTCAGCGACGACGGTGGTCGTGTCGAACGCGACCACATATTTGAGGCCGGGAGGGAAGCTCTTCGCAAGCTCGGCCAGAACCGCCTTGCCCTGCTTATCGACATCCAGGGCATTGGCATTCGACAGCTGCTGCACACCGAAGCCGATCGCCGGAATACCCGAAAACTTGAGGTCCGTGCTGTAGTCCTCGGCACCCACCTCGGCGTGGCCCACGTCCAACAAGCGCACGATGCCGTTCGGCGTGTTTTTGACGACGATGTTGTCGAACTCCTGGGGCGAGGTGAGCCGGCCCACAGCGTTCACGGTGATCTGAAAGCTTTGCTTATTGTTGCTCGGCGGCTGCCCCAATTGACCCGCGGGCACCTCGACATTCTGCTCCTGGACGGCGCTGATCACATCGGCCGCGGTGAGCTGCCGCGCGGCCAACTTGGGCGGATCCACCCAGATGCGCATTGCATATTTGCGGTCACCGAAGACCTGCACCGCACCGACGCCCTTAATGCGTTTCAGCGCATCGATAACATACACGTCGATGTAGTTGGCGATGAAAAGGCTGTTGTAGCGGTTGTCGGGCGAGAACACCCCGGCTGCGAAGACGAAGTTCGAGTTCGCCTTGGTGATCGAAATGCCGCTTTGGTTCACCTCGGACGGCAGCTGCCCGGTTGCCGAGGAAACGCGGTTCTGCACATCGACCGCTGCGATGTCCAGGTCATAGCCGGTCTGAAATGTCGTCGTAATCGCGCTGGTGCCGTCGCTTGCGCTGGTCGAGGAGATATAGCGCATGCCCTGGACGCCGTTGACGGCCTCCTCCAGCGGACGCGTGACGGCGGCCTCGACGACCTGCGAGTTCGCGCCCACGTAATTGCTCGTGACAGTGACCTGCGGTGGTGCCAGGTCGGGATATTGCGAGATGGGCAGCGTCGGAATGCAGATGGCACCGGCCAGAATGATCAGCAGCGCGCAAACGGAGGCGAACACCGGGCGCCGGATAAAAAAGTCAACCACGGTTGAATCCTTTCACGCGGGCAGTTATGGGGAAGCTGCCGCGCCGTTAGCCGAGTGGATGCACGGGCATGCCGTCCTGCAGCAGCGCCAGGCCGGACAGAATGACCTTTTGACCGGGCGCGAGCCCGCCGTCGATGGCATAGTTGTTGCCCACAGTGTCGCCAAGCTGCACGGGGATTTGATGGGCGATGAACTTACCCTGCCCGGTATCCTGTGCGATGTAGACAAATGCCTGGCTACCCAGGCGGGTTACGGCCAGTACGGGCACGGTCGGCTTAGCCGCATTCGACCAGGTCACTCGGGCTTTTACCAGCTGCAGATTGCGCAGCCGGGCAATGGTTTCCGGGTGCACCGGCGCTTTCACGAGGATGCCCTGAAGGCCGTTGTCCACCTGCGGGGAAAGGAAATCCACGCGGGTCGATTCGAGCTCCTTGCCATCCGAGTCGAGGATCGTGACGGGCAGACCCAACTTCAACTCCGCGGCGCGCTCGGTCGGGACATAAAGATAGGCTTCAAGATCCGTGTTGGCATCGAGCGTGGTGAGCAGCGTTGTCGGCGTCACATAGTCCCCGATGTGGACGGGAATATCGCCGATGGTGCCGTCAAAAGGGGCGACGAGGCGGTAATAGCCGAGTTCGCGCTTCTGCGTCGCGGTGGTGGCGACCGAGGAATCGTAGTCGGCCTTGGAGTTGCGAAAGGCCTGCAGTGCCTGATCGTATGCGTCGCGGCTGGTGATGCCGCCCTCAAACAGCTTGCGCTGACGCTCCACCTGTGCCTGGTTGTATTGGTACACGGCCAATTTTTGCTGCTCGGTCGCCGCGGCCGACTCAAACGTGGCGGTCTGCTTGATGGGGTCGATCTCCATCAATGGCTGGCCTTTTTTCACGTGCTGGCCGGACTGTACCTGGATCCCGGTCAGGTTGCCATCGACCTGGGGATTGATATTGGCGGTGCGCCGGCTTTTGATGGTGGCTACGTAGGTGTCGCCCTGCGGAACGGGACTGTTGTTTACCGTCTGCGTTTGTACAGGCAGCCCGCCTGGAGGCAGCGCAAATGCCGAAGCGCCCGGAGCGTTTTTATGATTGCAGGCAGTAAGCGGGCTCATCACCAGGAGAGCCAAAAATGCAGGGAAGCAGCGGCGCGTAGCAGTCGTCACGGAAACAAACCTCAAAGGCTGTCGGCGGCGGGAAACACTTGCACGAACAAAGCCGGGTATAGGATGCGCGGCAACACGCAAAGCTGCAAAGAGTTGCCTGGCCGCTAATTATTCCGCTGAGCCTGAACAGGCCCCTCCTGTCGAACTCCTGGGCGCGACGACATCGTACTGCAGCGAAGGAACGCGGGTGTGCCGCATATTGAGACAGCCCAAGGGCTGCCCTGATGGTCTTACAGGAAAGCGACCGACTGAACCCCCGCAACCTCGAAACGCTTGCGACAGCGAATGTTTTTGCAGGCGAGCTGGTCGTCGCGCCGCACCATATATGACTGCGCCTTGGCGAACCGGGCCCGGTCGCGTTCATCCGCACCGCGTCCAAGCTGCGGCTTTTTGCGCCGCACCAGCCAACCGATTTGGTACTCGTCCGCCTTGCCGCAATGCGGACAAGTGAGCGTATGGTTCCGCTGCTCCGGTTTTTCATCGAAAAAATCACGCTCTTCCATCGCCTTGTGCCCCTTGTCTTACAGTTCGCTTCTGATTATCGAGCATGGGACGCAAGGGGCGGGCAGGGTAGGATGGAAGAAGGGATCAGTATTCAGCGGGCTTGGCAAACCGGCTGCGATTCCCTCGGAAAGAGGATGAATGCGCTCACAGTTGGTTTACGCGGCAAATCTCAAGATGCAGAATCGGTACCTCATGGCAATGGTCGCCATGCTGGCCGTCCGCAAGCTCCATATTGCGTCTACCCGTACCCAGGACACAGCGAACCATGTATTCGCGGAGCTGGCTGCGGGCCGCGCGCTCGATGTGACCATGCCCGAGCTCAAGCCTTTGGCACCGCTCGATCCTGTGCTGGTGTCGGTCGGCGTTTAAGTCCATTGACTCCGGTCGCTGCTATCCCCTAATCTATAGGTCTTGCGCGGTTTCGCGTCCGCTTGCCGGATGTAGGGCGTTTGTCCGTCCAACCTACACGCGCTCCCGCCGTATGGCTTTTCAAGAAAGCACTCCACGGCGGGTATCTGTTTTCGCGGTTTTAGAGGAGAGTTTGTGAGCATGTCGACGTATATTCCGAGCGCGCTGGAGATTGACCGCAAATGGTTTGTGGTGGATGCCAGCGGCAAAACACTGGGGCGCTTGGCGACCGAAGCAGCCAGCATCCTGGCTGGTAAGCGCAACCCTAAGTACGTGCCCTATATCGATATGGGCGACCATGTCATCGTGTTGAATGCCGAAAAGGTTCGTCTGACAGGATTGAAGTCGGAAAAGAAGGTATACCGGCGGTACACGGGCTTTCCAGGCGGTTTGCGCGAAGAGTCGTTTTTGCGCTTGCAGGCGCGCCGGCCTGAAAAGGTCATTGAGGAAGCCGTGAAGGGCATGCTGCCGAAGACAAAGATGGGTCGGCAGATGGCGACCAAGCTCAAGGTTTATAAGGGCGATAAGCATCCGCACCAGGCACAAACGCCTGAGGTGCTCGAAATCGATACGACGTTGGGGAAGGCATAAAGCATGGCGGATTTGGTGCAGTATTACGGAACGGGGCGGCGCAAGTCAGCAATTGCACGTGTGTTTTTGCGGCCCGGCAGTGGCGGTTTCAAGGTCAACGGGAAAGCGCACGAAGTATACTTCGTCACCGAGCAGCAGCGGATCGCGGCGAAGCGGCCATTAGTGCTGACCGAGCTCGGCGGTAACTTCGACGTTCTGACAACAGTGAAGGGTGGCGGCGTTTCCGCGCAGGCCGATGCCGTGAAGATGGGGATTGCGCGCGCGCTGCTCGAGTTCAATGCCGAGCTACGCGCCACGCTGAAGCCGGAAGGTTTGTTGACCCGCGATGCGCGTATCAAGGAGCGCAAGAAGTACGGGCAGAAGGGTGCCCGCAAGCGGTTCCAGTTCTCCAAGCGGTAATCATATGGCCCGCATTAATTTTATCGAGTTGCCGGTGGAGAATGGAGAGCGTGCCAGTCGCTTCTATACAGAGGCATTTGGTTGGAATGCCGTGCCATTCGGCCCGACTTACCACTCCACCACGACCGATGATGTAGATCTTGGGCTTCAAGCCGATGCTGGTGAAGCACCCAAGGCACCTTTGGTAGTCATTGCTGTTGACGATCTCGAAGTGGCTTATGGCAAGGTGCAGGCCGCGGGTGGCACCATCAGTAAGCAAATTTTCAGCTTTCCCGGCGATCGTCGGTTCCACTTTCTTGACCCGAGCGGCAATGAGCTCGCGGCGTGGGTGACTGACCCGGCGGACTAATCCCGTATCAAGCGCAACACCCGCCCAATCAGGCGGCAAATCGAAGCTGATTCTCCTGTTATCGAAGGCGAGACGGGAATCAATCCTCAGCCCCGGCTGCGGATGCAACTTTACTTAGGAGGCTGTTTGGCAACCATCACCATGAAGGAGCTGCTTGAGGCCGGCGTCCATTTCGGACACCAGACCAAGCGTTGGGACCCCCGCATGAAGGAGTACATCTTCGGCGAGCGCAATGGGATCTACATTATAGACCTGCAAAAGACGCTGAAGATGTTTAAGGAAGCGTCTAAGTACGTGACGGACCTGACCGCAACCGGCAAGGTCGTCCTGTTTGTCGGCACCAAGCGTCAAGCCCAGGATGCCATTGCGGAAGAAGCAAACCGCTGCGGAATGTTCTACATCAACCAGCGCTGGCTGGGCGGCTTGCTGACCAACTGGATCACCGTGCAAAAGTCGGTGAAGCGGCTCCAGGAGCTGGACGAGATGGCCACCGACGGCCGCTACGACCTCCTGACCAAAAAGGAAGTGATCAAGCTCGAGCGCGAGCGCAAGCACCTTCAGGCGAACCTGGCCGGTATCAAAAACATGAAGCGCCTGCCGGATGCGATCTTTGTTGTCGACTCAAACGCCGAGGCGATTGCTGTTAAGGAAGCACGCAAGCTGGGCATCCCGGTTGTTGCCGTGGTGGATACCAACTGCGATCCGACGGTGGTTGACTATGTAATTCCGGGCAATGACGATGCACTCCGCGCGATTCGTTTGTTCACCTCGAAGATTTCGGACTCGGTGATTGAGGGCGTTCAGATGGCTACTGACAAGCAGTTCTACGATGCGGCCGGTGTGTCACCCGAAGCACAGTTCACTGCAGCGACTTTTGAGGACGGCAGCCTGGAAGCCGGAGCGGATACGGGCGCGGACTCGCCTGCGACCGATGCGACGGAAACCGAGGAAGTCGACCTTGAGTCGGTACTCGGCGGCGGCATCCGCAAGGCTCCTGTTTCGGCTGGTGTCATCACGGAACCGGAAGCGGCGGAAGGCACGGTTTAGCCGGACAGTAGTGTGTGCAGGGGCGCGGTCCGGTTTCCGGCACCGCGCCCTTTCTGTGTGGCGTTCAGAGCAGATCAGCAGCGCGGGTAAGCGCGAGAATGAGGGTAGGCAAGTGGCGGAAGATTCAGCAAAGATTCCTGCGGGTCTTGTAAAGCAGTTGCGGGAAAAGTCGGGCGCGCCCATGGGGGATTGCCTCAAGGCTTTGCAGGAAGCCAAAGGAGATATGGAACAAGCGTTTGTCGTCCTGCGCAAGCGCGGCATGGCGTCGGCAGCCAAGAAGGCCTCGCGCGGCACCAACGAGGGTGCGGTAGGCACGTATATCCATGCCGGCGGCAAAATCGGCGTACTCCTTGAGCTCAACTGTGAGTCCGATTTTGTGGCGCGCACTGAGGACTTTCAGGAGTTGCTCAAGGATATCTCCATGCATATTGCCGCGACAGACCCGCGTTACGTGCGCCGCGAGGATGTAACGGAAGCCGATCTGGAACGCGAAAAAGATATCTACCGCGCCCAGGCAGCGGCGACCGGCAAGCCTGCCCCGGTGATTGAGAAGATTGTCGAAGGCAAGATGAGCAAGTTTTACGAGGAAGTTTGTCTGCTCGACCAGCCCTTCATTAAGGAGCAGTCGGTTTCCATCAAGGAAATGATCGCGCAAAAGGTAGGCAAACTGGGTGAAAACATCACCGTGCGCCGATTCGCACGCTTCAAGGTCGGCGACCCGGTTTGGACCGTGGCGCAGGTCAAAGCCGAAGATATGCCCACGGTCTCGGCTGAGTAAACAGCGCAAGAGTGTAAGAAAAGGCCTGGCGATCGATTGCCGGGCCTTTTTGCGCTGCAAATCGACTGCGCAGCAAAAAGCCGCTTCTTGGAAGGTGCTCTTTGCAAGTCATGGCGTTCCCACTGCGTTGAAATCCGCGATGCCGAATCCGGTGAAAAGGAGACACACAAATTGCTGCAATACAAACATCCACTGAGACGTGCCGTGAAGGGATCGTCGATCGCGCCTGCCCATTTCCTGCATCCCATCCATCAGGAGCGTTCAGCATGGATGCTGTCATTCGCGCCGCATTGGGCTATTTCCTATTGGTGTTTATCGTTCGAGTCGCCGGGCGGCGACCCGGCAAGCAGATGAACCCATTCGAATTCGTCCTCATTTTTTTCATGGGCGGGCTGGCTCTCACATTTATTGTCGCCAACGATCCATCGTTGACTAACGCATTTACGCAAATCATGACCATCGGGCTCGCGCACTACTTCCTTGTAATCCTGCGTCAGCGCTCAAAGTTCATGAGCAAGCTTCTCGACGGCACGCCGCTTGTACTGCTGGCCCATGGCGAGTGGCATGAGGAAGTCATGCGCAAGATGATGGTTGACCCGCAGGATGTAATGACCGCCGTCCGGGATAAAGGCATCCCTTCTTTAGATGGCGTAGCTTATGCGGTGCTTGAACGCAATGGGGATATCAGTATATCGCCCATTTCGGAAGGATAATGCCATGCCGACGGAAACCCCTACTAAACCGATCGATAACTCAATTGCAAAAGTAAATGACGAGATCGCTGTCGGGGAAGATCTCCGATTTCAGCGCCGCTGGTGGCGTTTTGAAAAAATCTCCTGGTCGTTTTTAGGTATTATCGTTGCCCTGGCGTTTGCCGGCGTATTTGGGAATGGCCCGCTTTCCACTGCTAAAAAGAAGACTGCCGACGGTGCGCTCCAAGTTAACTATGACTGGGTAGAGCGTTTCAGCGCCCCTACCATTCTAACCCTGCACTTCAATCAGTCCGCGATACACAATGGAAACATTCAGATTTGGGTAAGTGACTCGATCGTAAAAGAGCTTGGCAACCAGCGTGTTGTTCCCCAGCCGACGGCATCGGTTACCGGTGATGCGGGGATTGCTTATACCTTTCCCACCAGTGACCACCCGGACTCGGTCGAGTTCGCGCTGCAACCGGCCAAGATAGGCCGGCATCGTTTTACGATCCGCCTCATAGGAAATGGTACGGTCCAGCAGCCGCAGGACTTCATCACTGCCAGCATTTTCGTGATGCCTTAGGAGTTTTATGACCACCATCATTCACGCCACTTGCGGCTATTTTTTTCTACTTTTGATTGTTCGTCTTTTGTCTCGGAGGCCGGGCGGGCAGCTTACTCCATTTGAGTTCGTGATCGTGTTTCTTATCGGGGGTCTTGTCATTCTCGAAACGGTCGGCAGCGATAAATCCGCTACCAACTGCATCAGTGCGATTCTTACGATCGGCTTTATGCACCGCCTTACGGCTTGGGTGCGCGCCCGCTCGCCGCGTCTCAGCAAGGTTGTAGATGGGGTGCCGATGGTGCTGCTCAAAAACGGTGAGTGGCAGA
>CAXTKZ010000095.1:3531-13117 GCA_964244985.1 uncultured Acidobacteriaceae bacterium | reverse complement strand
GGCTCCAGTCGCACGGCGTCGATTTCGCGGGAGCGGCCATCCTGCTCGCGGGCGCGACCAGCGTCAACCTCATCACCGTTTCCGGTGACATTAGCACGCTTGATTTGCTTCACCTGCGGGGGCACTTCGGGATTCCGCGCTTTCCAGATAATGCGCTGCCGCGTTGATGTTCCTTTCTAATGCCAGATTAACCCCAAAGAGGGGTCATCCTGAGCGCAGCGAAGGACCTGCTTTTCGATTTATCTACAAGCAAGATTTTGTGGTCCACTTCAAGAGGACAGAGTAAGCTGCCGATAGACACTTTATGAGCCGCTTCTTAGTCTCTGTCTTTCTACTTGCTTCCGCCTTGCAGTGGGGTTTCGCGCAAGAGCGTATCGCACCTGCAATCCGTCCTTATACAAGCTGCCATTTCGATGATGGACTCAGCATCGTGCAACTGAATGCCCTGCCGATGACACCCATGACAAGAACCGTCCAGACCCCAAGCGGCGATAAGGAAATTGTCATGCTCGAAGGTGAACGGATCATGTTCGCGTATCCCGACGAGGACTTCTATGCAAACGTCAAAACGGAACAGCTTGACACAAAGAATTACGCACGCGAGAAGACCGATCTGATCGCGCAATTGTCCTCAACGGCGAGCGACGGCAAAGCGCATGTTGAAAATGCTGTCAAACCAATGAACGATTTCGAAATACACGGGCTCAACCGTCTTAAGCTGGAGGGCGGCGTACTCGGCACTTATCTGCTCTTTGACGACAAGCGCTATCTTGCCACCACCATTTATCTGCTTAATGGTAAACCGGGACAACGCCGCTTCCAAACCTTGCCGGAGTACGCCAGGATGCGCGACCATTTCCTGTCTCAATACACGGCATGTATCCGCGTGAACGAGAAAGCAAGCAGTCGTCCGGAGTCAGAGGATGAACGGCCAGCCATCGGGCATGGTAAGCCATAGAAACAAATGAAACCGCCTACGCGGCTGGCGGCCACTTCGTGGCGAGTATTATGCCTGCGGAACCCACCCAATCCCTAACTTCATCCAAATTCCGTCCACTCGCTTCTTCGTCCTCCCATCCATCGCAATCATCGGCGGCCACGGCCGCGTAAACCCTTCCGCTGCCCACTTCCGCGTCGCGTCAATCCCCATCTTCGACCCGAAGTTCGGCAGCCGCGATGCATGATCCAGCGAGTCCACCGGTCCCAACGTGAACTGGATATCCCGCTCCGGGTCGATGTTGTTCGCCGTCCGCAGTACCACCTCACCCAGGTCCTGCACGTCGCAATCTTCATCGACCACCACAATGCACTTCGTAAACATCGCCTGCCCCAGCGCCCAGATACCGTTCATCACCTTGCGAGCATGCCCGGCGTAGCTCTTGCGGATCGACACCACCATGATGTTGTGAAACACGCCCTCGACTGGCAGGTTGATGTCCACGATCTCCGGCAAGGTCAGCTTCATCAACGGCAGAAAAATCCGCTCCACCGCCTTGCCCATCCACGCGTCCTCCATCGGCGGCTTGCCCACGATGGTCGCGGCATAGACGGGGTTTTTGCGGTGCGTGATCGCGGTGACGTGGAACACCGGGTACTCGTCCTCCATCGTGTAAAAGCCGGTGTGGTCGCCGAATGGCCCCTCGGTGCGCAGTTCATCCAGCTTGACGTAACCCTCCAGCACAATCTCCGCATGCGCCGGGACTTCCAGGTCCACCGTCTCGCACTTCACCAGCTCCAGCGGCTTTTGCCGCAGAAACCCGGAGATGATGTACTCCTCCACCTCCGGTGGCGCGGGCACAATTGCTGAAAACGTCGTCGCCGGATCGGTCCCGATGGCCACGGCGACCTCCAACCGGTCATTCACCTGCTTTGTAAAAGTCTTTGCAGAGGAGGGTGCCCCACGTCTCGCTTCTGAGACGTGGGTTCCAACCGTCCCCCCCGCCGTCTCCGCCATCCGCGCCACACGCCCAGCCGCGTCTTCCGCCTCGGCCCGCAAACGATCCCGCACATGCTCCGCCGCGTTTTTTTGCCGCTGCCAGTGCATGCCGGTTGTCTGCCCGTCGTACACCTGCATCCGGTACATGCCCATGTTGCGCTTGCCGTTGCGGGGGTCGCGCGTCACCACCAGCGGCAAAGTGATGTACCGTCCGCCGTCCATTGGCCAGCATTGCAGCACGGGGAACTTCAAAACATCGACATCCGCCCCGCGCAAAATCACTTCTTTACAAGCAGCCTGCCGCGCCGGGATGGTCTTCGGGAAAAAGCTGCCCACATCCTTCAGCACGGGCAGCATCTTCAGCTTGCCAACCAGTCCTTCCGGAACCTTCAACTCCAGCAGCGCCTTGATCCGGTCCGCAACCTCGTCCAGCGAGCAGACATCAAGCGCCAGCTTCATGCGCCGTTCCGACCCGAACTGATTCATCAACACGCGCGCGCCTTTGTAGCCTTTCACCCGCTCAAACAACAGCGCCGGCCCCCCGCCGGGCAGCTTCGATGCGCGATCGGTGATCTCGGCAATCTCAAGAATCGGGTCCACTTCCTCGCGCACCCGCTTCAGCTCGCCCGCCCTGTCCAGGGCTTCCATCCAGTCCCGCAGATCCCGATACGCCACGCACACCCCCGGCCTGAGAACAGACCAAGCCTCAGTCTACGTGGCACACAAGCAAGAACTTAAACCGCGGAAGCCATGGCATGAAACTCAGGCTTTTCCGCCTGCCGGGACTCGCCGATGGCAACCAAGGGATAGCCGCGTTCCTTCCAGCCTTCAAAACCGCCCAGCAATGGCCGCACCCGCGTCACGCCCATCTTGCGCACTGTCAGCGCCATGCGTACCGCGGTCTCCTCATTGGGGCAGGTGCAGAACAGCACCACATCCCGGTCGCGCGGAATCTCCTGCCCCACCTCGACCAAGCGGTCCGGCGTCAGCACCATGGCACCGGGGAGCGTGCGCGGGTCGGGCAGGTAGTCGAGCGGATGCCGCAGGTCGACTAAAAAGAGCGGCTCCCCCTGTTCCATGAGCTCACGCAAGGCCTCCGGCGTCAGCCGGTCCATGCGGATCGACTGGAGCGTCCGGCGGGTGCGCCATACGCGAAACGCCACAAACCCCAGCAACAGCAGCGCAAACAACAGCACCGCAAAATGCGCGGCCCACGCCAGTGCATGGGGGTGATGCTTCAGGAGATCGCCCGCAAACCGCCCGCCCACGACAAATGCCAGCGCCCAGATCAGGACACCGCCCGTGTCGAACAGCAGAAACTTCTCAAAACGCATCCCGGTCTGCCCGGCGATCGCTCCCGCCATGGTGTTCAGGCCAGGCAGAAACTTGCTCAACAGCAGCGTGCTCGCGCCATGTTTTGAGAAGTAGCCTTCTGTACGGCGCACACACGTATCGCGCTGTGGCGTCAGCCGGCACAGCAGCCGCACTACCTTGTGGCCGTAGCGCTTGCCCAGGACATACCAGGTGATGTCGCTGACGAGCGATCCGAAAAGGATGGACAGGAGCACCGGCAGGAGATGCAGCTCATGCGTCGCCGTTAAGGTGCCTGCCGTGAGCAGCAGCGGAGCCGCGGGCACGGGAATCCCAATCTGCTCCGCGAACACCCACGCGGCCAGAAGCAGGTACGCATGGGACAGGAAAAGTTGGGTAAAGTGCATGGGCGGGAAACTCCACCCGGCGCGGCGAGGTCAGCGAAGAAACCGGATGGAATGAAGATGCGCTCGAAGCGGGAAAAGACGCAAACGCCATGTACGATCTCCCACCCGGCACCTTCGAATGCTATGCTGCAACCGCGCACTTCAGGGGTGCGTGGGCACTGCATCCTCGTGCAGAGGACCGATCACAGGAGGCAGGTTGGCCACCGCGGCAATCAAAGGTCCAGGCGTCCAGGTCACATGATCCACGATGTAGTCCTCCAAACGCGTTCCGGGGTACAGCCGACTCCATGCCTGATGAAGTCGTGCCATGGTCGCCGAATACACTGGGCTGTCGCGCCGAACGGCAACGCCGAAATTGAATGCGCCGGCAATTACCGTATACTGCTTGACCAGCGCCGGGTCTGCTGCAAGGAGGCCGTAGAGATAGGTGTAGTCAGTATGCGGAAACCAGATAATGTCTGGTGCACGCTGGAGCACGTAGGCCGATGTAAATCCGTGGTGTGCGATCCTTGTATCGTTTAATCCGACCAGGTCGAGAACATCGACCTGGTCGGCAGTCGCACCCAGCAAACCTACTTCGGATGCGGCTACTTCGGTACCCGAGGGAAGAGGCTTGGCGATGACATTTGTGAACGCTTCAAAGACTCGACGCGGCCTCTCCACAAACGGAAGCGGGTAAGCTGCAGGAACATGGAAGACAGGACGTTGATATGCTCGGAGCGCCATCTTTGCAGGAACGGACACGCGCTGATATTCAGCTGGGTAAAAGAAAAGAACGAGAAGCGCCGCCAGACGGAAGAAAGGCGGGCGCGCGGAGTAGGGCTCCTTATCCATGCAGCACTCGTCTAAAACAATGAATGCGGGCAGGATAAGGAACGCTGCATAAGGCATGTAATAGCGCGCCCACATACCCATGATCTGCGTCACAGTTGCGAGATACACAAATGTAAGCGCCACGGGCAAACTGAAGGTCAAAACCAAGAGCAGCTGTCGGGCTCGGCCCAGAACTATGACAATCAGCAATGCGGGTGCGACCGTCTCCAGGAACACGAGCAGATATTGTGGCCAATCCCAAAAATTTGCATAGCCGAGATAGGCGTGCCGGGACTTCATATAAAAGCTCAGCGGCAGGGCGGAGTGGAAGTACAAACGGCAGACAAGGAGATCCGCTGCAATGAGTAAGGCATACAAGCCAAGATATGCGGCAAACACACGACTTTGCTTGCGTAGGAGCAGCAGGAGCCATCCCAAAGCCGGAATGGCTGTGACACACAGCGCGGCTTCCGGCCTTGTCAGTGTTGCTAATGCACCCAAGCAAGCCAAGCTGGCAGCTTGTGCCATGGTCGGAGCGCGCAAAAGACGGCAAGCACCCCAACAAAACAGTGCATTGAGCAGGAGGCTCAACATAGTCTCCATGCCGTTAACCATGTTGAAGTCGAAATAAGGATTGGGGAGAAACCAACAGGAAAGGAGCGGGAAAACGCAAACCGCCGAGCGCAGCAGCGGTGTTCTCGATTCCCTGGCAATACTCAGTGCCATGACCCCCGGGGCAAGCAGTTCGCTGCACCAGGAAGCGAGTGTAACTACGTTGACCATACTGAGAGACAGCGTGGATGCAAGGGCGATGACCCCGCACCAGGGGAGGCTTGTCAGTCCATAAGTAGATGAGCCATGTAGGTTCCAAACAATTCCATGCCCGCTCCGGAAATGCTCGGCATAGCGCAAAAACATGTAGGCATCATCGAAATCGAAGATGCGCTGGAAACGATGCAAGACGCGAATGCTAAATAAAAGTGAGCCGAGTGTAACCACTACACCGACACTTCTTACGAGTGTCGGCACCTCATTGTATGGACTGATTTCTTCCGTGTGGGGGGGACACACTCGGCAGTATAGCAATAATCGTTAATTCTTAATCCGCACCTTCGGTTCCACCGACATCCCCGGCCGCAGCAGGTGATCCTGGTTCTCCGTTCTATCTTTCAGGTCGATGCGCACCGGTACGCGCTGCACCACCTTCACATAATTGCCCGTGGCGTTTTCGGGCGGAAATAAGCTCAGCACTGAGCCTGTCGCCGCGCCCACCTGGGTTACGACGCCATCGTACTTGCGGCCGCCATAGGCATCCACGCTGAAAGTTACGGGCTGGCCCGCCCTCATGTAATGCAGCTGCGTTTCCTTGAAGTTAGCCGTCACATATACATCATCGAGCGATACCAGGGTCGTCAGATTCTGCCCGATAGAAACATTCTGACCTACCTCTACACTCTTGCTGGTAATGATGCCGTCTACCGGCGCGATAATCCGGCTGTAGCTCAGGTTGAGCCGAGCCTGCGCCAGCGCCGCGCGCGCCTGGTCCACCTGGGCACCCGCCTGGTCGGTCCGGGCTTTCTGGATTCGGATTTGCTCCGGTGCGGTCTTCGCGTTCTGGAGCTGCGCCTTGGTTTGGATCACGCGGTCCTGCGCGATCTTCACCCCGGACTGCGAGGCTTCGGCAGTCTGCCTGGCCTGCACCAACGCTGCTTCATCCGCCTTCGCGGTGGCGACAGCCTGGTCGAATTGCTGCTTGGAAATCACGTCCCGCTGCACGAGCGGCGTGTACCGCTCCACATCCAGCTTGGCTTTTACATAATTGGCATCGGCCTGCGCGATGGCCGCTTGATTTGCCTCCACCTGTTTCTGGGCCTGCATGACGGATTCATTCGCCTGCGACAATGTGGACGCAATCGCCGCCAGGTTTGTGTTGACGCTTGTCGCGGTTACCGGGATATTGACCGTACTCGACTGAAAATTGGAAATGGCACCAGCGAGGTTCGCTTCATCCTGGTCCACTGCGGTCTGGTAGTCCTTCGGGTCGAGCTCGACAATAACATCGCCTGCTTTCACCCGTTGATTTTCAACCACCGGCACATTGATGACATTGCCTGAGATACGCGAAGACAACTGAATAAGATGGCCGGCGACCTGCGCGTCGTCGGTATCTTCAAAGAAAGTAGAGTGCCAGTAAAACAAGAGCACGCCCACCAGCAAAACCGCCACCACGAGAATGATGATGAAACGCCGCCTCGATTTTTGGCGCGGATTGTCTTTGCCCTTGCCGTCGTCGCCGTTCCGCGCCGTATCCTGCTTGCGTTCGATCTCGGTATCCGGTGTCTGCTCTGCCACTACTTACCTCCCACATACTGCTTGAACTTAGTTTGCGCTACGCCCAGTGCACGCGCGAGCGACAGCTTCGCGACATTGTGCTGGTACAAACTCGAAATGTATTGATCGTTCGCCTGCGCCGCCTGTTGCTGTGCCTGCGATACAGCAAGGTTGTCCGACACACCCGCCGCGAACTGCTGCTGCGCTTCGCTCAATGCTTCGGTGGCCAGCCCGACATTGCTTTGTGATACGGAAACCGACTTTTGCGCCGTTTGAATATCGAGGATGCTGTCCCGCACATCCTGGGCGATCTGCCCGCGAAGGTTGCTCAGCTGTGCCCGCTGCTGCTCCAGCTGCTGCTCAGCCTGGGCTTCGTCGCCGCGTATTTTGCCCTCTTCAAAAATCGGCACACTCAGGCTTCCCGTGGCGTTGCCGGTCCCGTGAGACTTCCGCACATTTGTTCCGATATCCCCATAATCGCCCGTGAAGCTGACTGTCGGGTAGCGCTCCGCTTTAGCTGCACCCTTGGCCAGGTTGGCTGCCTTCAGCTGCTCGCCGAAGTTCTGCAAATCCTTGCGTCCCGCCAGCGCCTGTTCCACTGCCGTGTCCGGGTCCAGCGCATCCAGCTGCGCGTAGGGCGCTGTATCGGTAAGGGTAAACTCCTGCGCCACGGGCAGACCGATCACCCGCGCAAGTGCTAATTTGTCCTTCGCGAGCGTACCCTGCGCCTGGATCAAGTTCTGCTGCTGTGTTTGATAGTCCACCTGCGCCCGCAGCTCATCGAGCAGCGGCGACACACCCGCCAGATGCTGCTGGTGTGCTTGGTCGAACGACACCTTGGAAGTTGCCACCTGCTGCGCTATGGATTGGACGCGCGACTGGTCGGCGATCAGGAGCAGGTAGGCGTTGCCCACACTCAACACCACCTCGTCGCGAACATCGTCCACGCCCAGCTGCGCGCCCGTAAAGTTGTGTTTGGCCGCAAGATAATTCCGGATGGACGCTACATTGATCAGCTGTGCATTGAGCGTGGCGCGGAAGTCCTGATAGCCATAGGGACCGATGATGGCGGGAAAACCCGGGATGCGCAACCCTTCCGCCTGCAGATCGGTTTCCGCGACCGCGTCCCTGATATTTCCATTGATGGTGGGAAGCAGCTGCTGCAACTGCGTCAATTGTGTTGAGCGCGTTTGAAGAACATTCGTCCCGGCCAGAATGAAGCCTAAGTTATGCTGCAGCCCGCGTGCCACCGCGTCATCGAGTGAAAGCGGCAGAATGCCAGGAACAAGCCGCTCGTCCGCGACGCTGCCCTGGTAGTTGCCCGACGTAATCTGCGTTTGCGTCACCTGCAGAGGGCTCGGCAGCGTTTGAACAGTCGGCACCGTCGCGCCAACCTGGGCCAGGGCCGCGCAGGGCCAAACCAGAACTGCCGGTACTACCGCCCGCGTTACCCAAGCCCTCAACGCCCGGCGACTTTCGCTCCCCTGCACACACTCTCCCAACGCCGCGCCATCCTCGGTCCATGTACGGACGCTTGCTTCTGTTTCCTGCTTTGGATGCGCGCGGTTTTTGGAAAGATGAACTTTCTTCAGGCGGGCACGCCGCTGAATGCCGGCGCGTGTGCCAATGAATTCGCCAACGAACACAGCGCTTGGCGGAACAGCCCACTCACTTTTTCGCCCGTCCACCCCCGCGCTTCCGTGCCGCCAGCCTCGCGCAGCAGGCGCGCCGCGGCCTCATTGCCTTGCCGAAGCACCGCGCGCTGCACAAACACCGCACGCTGCGCCGCCGGCAGTCCTTCCAGCCAAGCCCGCGGCCCCTGGCCCAGTTCGCCTTCCGCTCCTCCGTCCAGCCATTGCTGCAACTGGGCGGGAGAGATCCCCGCAGCCTGGAGATCGTCGTCCTCCACGCAGGGTACGGTGCCTCCCATCAGCTCGTTCTGGCTGGCAAAAGCCGTCGGCTGCTGCGCCGCCAAGTGCGATACCGCTTCCCGCACCACTGCCTTGCGCGCCTCTTCCCGGGCCTGCTCCGGATTGAGACATGGATCAGCCTCTAGGCGTCCCAATGCGTTTTCAATCAGCGGCAATGCCTGCCCCCCGCTGCCCACCAACAAGGACGCCAACTGAAACAACTCGACCGCTATCGCGCCGACCGCGCCATCGTTCCCGCACCCACCCACGCCGATTTCTTCGCTCACCCTGCCCCCCGGTATCGCTTTTGTTTTTTATCTTAGCCTGCGTCTCCGCCGGAACGATGACCAACCTGCCCCGGTTCAAAACAAACCAACACACGCCCTATACGTATAGGATGGGTGGTGCCCCCGGGCGGGTCATCACCCTATGGACGAAGCGCAGCGCAATCTTTTCATCTCCCGCGATAGTTCCTGGCTCAACTTCAACCGTCGCGTGCTCGAAGAAGCCCGCGATGGGTCCAATCCCCTTCTCGAACGGGTGAAATTTCTTGCGATTACCGCCTCCAACCTCGACGAATTCATTGAGGTGCGCATCGCGGGCATGCTCCAGCGCATTGAGGAAGGCCACGGCGAGCCCGGCCCCGATGGTATGACCGCCCAGGGCCTACTTGATCAGATCAACGCCGACGTCCACGACTTCGTTTCAGAACAATACGCCTGCTGGCAAAACGAGCTGCAGCCCGCACTTTGCTCAAACAGCATCCGCGTACTTGCATGGGACGAGCTGAACGATGCCGGCAAGCGCGCCGCCGCTGAGTTCTACGGGCGCGAGGTCGATCCGCTCCTCACCCCGATCACCATCGACCCACGCCACCC
>CAXTKZ010000095.1:0-3431 GCA_964244985.1 uncultured Acidobacteriaceae bacterium | reverse complement strand
CCGGACGTCATTTCCATGAAGCAGACGCTCTATCGCACCAGTGACAATTCGCCTATCTTCCGCGCGCTCACCGAGGCCTCGCAGTCGAAAGAAGTCACCGTTGTGGTTGAACTCACCGCCCGCTTCGACGAAGCCTCCAATATCCGCTGGGCGCGCAACCTTGAAGATGCCGGCGTCCAGGTCTTTCATGGGATCGTCGGCCTCAAAACCCACTGCAAGCTGTCGCTCATGGTCCGCCGCGACCCCGACGGCCTTATCCGCCGCTACGCCCACCTCGGCACCGGCAACTACAATCCCGTCACGTCGCGCTTCTATACCGATGTCAGCTTTCTCACCTCCGACCCCGCCATCACCGCAAGCGTCGGGTCGGTTTTCAACTACCTCACCGCGCACGCCGAGTCCGACGACTACCAACCCCTGTACGTCGCGCCCATGACCCTCGCGCAGGCCACCATCCAGCTCATCCAGCGCGAAACCGAACATGCCCGCGCCGGCCGGCCCGCGCGCATCATCGCCAAAATGAATTCGCTCCTCGAGCAAAGCATCATCGAGGCCTTGTACGACGCGTCGCAGGCCGGGGTTGAAGTCGACCTCATCATCCGCGGCATCTGCTCGCTCCGCCCGGGGCTTCCCGGCATCAGTGAGCGCATCCGCGTTCGCTCGATCGTCGGCCGCTTCCTCGAACACTCGCGCATCTTTCTTTTCGCGAACGGCGGCGAAGAAGAAGTTTTCTGCGGATCGGTCGACTGGATGCCCCGCAACCTGTTTGAGCGCTGCGAGGTCATGTTTCCCGTCAAGGACCCCGGCCTGCGCGGGCGGCTCCGCAACGAAATCCTCGCAGCCTACCTCGCCGACACCGCAAAAACCCGCCTCCTGCGCCCTGACGGCACCTACTCCAGGCTCAGCGATACAGCGGAAGGCAAGGCAGCCCCTCGATTCAGCGCGCAGGAGTTCCTGATGGCCGTCGCCGAAGGCCGCGCCGCCGCCGGGGACATCCCCCGCGAAAACATGACCCTCATCGCTCCGCCGATCGTGCCCGACCGAAGAGAGTCACAGCGCAAGGAACCGCAAACCTCAGACCAGAAATCCAAACGCCGCAAGGCTACAAAGAAAACCGTTTCCGCCCATGATGGCTCATCCTGAGAGGGTGCGTAAGGGTCTTAGCCTGTTCTCCCAAGCTAAAGCCGGGTCATCCTGAACGAAGTGAAGGATCTGCTTTTGCGCTTTTGCGCCTACAAGAGTGCAAAGCAGGTCCTTCGCCTGCAGCTCAGGATGAACCACTTTTCGTCAGCGGCAACCTACACACCTTTTTGGAGCAAGCGAGAAAATCCGCTCCCTCCCAAAACAAAGCTGATGGAAGAAGGGTCATCCTGAGTGAAGCGGCAGCGCTATGCGTCAACGGACCTGTTTTCAAAGAAGCTGCGGTAAAGTTTAACGCGCCGCGACCACCTCACCGCGCCTGAAACCGGCAATCACTTCCATATCGGGTACTCTGGAAATCGACTCTATGCACATTCTCCTCACCGGCGCCGCCGGTTTTCTCGGCTCTCACCTCACCGACCGCCTGCTTGCAGACGGCCACTCCGTCCTCGGTGTCGACAACCTGTCCACCGGGTCGCACGCCAACCTCTGGCACCTGCGCAGCGAGCCCCGCTTTTCGCTCGAAGAACACGACATCTGCCGCCCCTTCGACTTCGGTCCCGTGGACTACGTGTACAACTTCGCCTCCCCCGCCTCCCCGGTTAATTACCACCGGCTCGGGGTCGAGACGCTCGAAGTAGGCTCTTCCGGTACCCGCAACGCCCTCGAAATCGCGCGGAAGTACAACGCCGGCTTCCTCCACGCCTCCACATCCGAGTGCTACGGCGACCCGCAGGTCCATCCGCAAACCGAGGAGTACTGGGGCCATGTCAACCCCGTCGGCCCGCGTTCGGTTTATGACGAAGCCAAGCGCTTCTCTGAGGCGCTGGTGACCGCCTACCACCGCTACTACTCGACCGACACCCATCTCGTTCGCATCTTCAACACCTACGGCCCGCGTCTCGGCCGCGAGGACGGCCGCGTCATTTCCAATTTCGTCGTGCAGGCGCTCCGCGGCGAGCCGCTTACCGTCTATGGCGACGGCTCGCAAACCCGCTCCTTCTGCTACGTCTCCGACGAGATCGACGGCATCGTCCGGCTCGCCGCCTCCGGCGAGCACACCCCCGTCAACATCGGCAACCCCACTGAGTGGACCATCCTCGAGTGCGCCCAAACCATCCTCCAAGTCACCGGCTCCGCCTCGAAAATCATCTTTGAACCCCTGCCGCAGGACGACCCCCTCCAGCGCAAACCCGACATCTCTAAAGCGAAAAGGCTGCTAGGCTGGGAGCCGCGCATTAGTCTCGAAGAAGGTCTCCGGCTTTCGCTGCCGTATTTCCGCTCAACGCTGGAAGAGGCTGCGGTTCTGCAAAACTGAACGAAGCTACACTAAAATCGGCTCATCCTGAGCGCAGCGAAGGACCTGCTTTCCGCTGCTTCTGGATGTATTCGGGTCATCTCGAGGAGCGCAGCGACGAAGGATCTGCTTCTCCTGCAAAAGAGCAACGATGAAAATAAAAAGCGTTTTGGTAGCATTGATCGTTAGCGGCCTGCTGCCTCTATCTTACGCTCAAAAGAAGGAGGTTGATGGGCGACCCTTTGTTAGCAACGCTCACCTGTCCATAGAGGTAAAGAACGAGAAAGCTCCACCAAGATTGGGAAGTCCAATAAACATGGCAGTGACTGTTACGAATAATGAAAGTGCTCTCGTATCATGGAAGGTGCGAACACATCACCCGGCTGAAACGATCTTTCGTTACAAACTCAGTCTTAAAGGAATACCCGTCAGGACCACCGCGTTGTTTAGGATGTTATGGAATGAGCAAGAACAAGATGATCCTCCTGCAGCAGAAGTGGAGGACTCAATTCTGTCTCACTTAGAGCCGGGAGAATCGGTAACGTACAAACTCGATCTTAACGATCTATTTCAGATAACTCAGCTAGGAGTTTACACCCTGGAAGCGGAACGAATCGCATCAGACGAAAAGAGCACCATTCGGTCTCAACCGTTCACATTTACGGTGCTCCCCCACTGACGTTCAAACAAGCTGAGTATTGCTGTCCTGTAAAGGCAGGCTCAGCTTGTCTCACGAGTTTGTAGAACTGCATAAGGACAAAGCGAGCGCTTCCCGAACACGCAACCTCACCGAAACACAATCGAAGTCGTCGCCGTACCGCCCGCCCCCACCTGCACCATCGCGGTCCGTTTCCCAATCTGCTCATGCACGGCCGTCAGCGTGTATGTTCCCGGCGGCAGCCCCCGAATAGTAAACCGCCCATCCGGCGCGCTGATTGTATAAAACGGGTTTGCCACAACATTCACATACCCATGCATCCACGGATGGTTGTTG
>CAXTKZ010000094.1:0-13357 GCA_964244985.1 uncultured Acidobacteriaceae bacterium | reverse complement strand
CCGCCCTTGACTGGTCCAACGGCTTTCCCAGCTTGGATGCGATCCCCAGGAAGCGCACAAACAGCAGTGTTCGGTGGAAGCATATGCCCGAGGCGTTTTCCCCCGGGCTACATAGACCCAAGCACCTGTTCCGCCGCCCGCAGCCCCGAGCGCAGCGCCCCGTGCACGGTGCCGGGGTGCCCGGTCGTGTCCGTGTGCTCGCCCGCGAAAAACAACGTTCTCTCTACCGGTTCGGCCAATACACTCGGCGCGTGGGCCGCGCCCGCAGGAACGGAGCTGTACGCGCCGCGCGTGTATGGGTCGGCCAACCAGTCGTGAAAGTGCGCCGCGAGGAGTTTGTCCCCGAGTGGGCCGAACATCCGCTGGAGCGACAGCAGCGCGCTCTCCCGCAATGCCGTCGCATCAGGCGTGGAAAGCGCGCGCGGGCCGCCCACCCAGCAGGTCAGCAGCGGACTCGGGCGGGGCGCGGTCGTCCAGTACGTGGGCGGGTGCAGCCCCTGCGCGAAGAGGAAATGCATTTGCTCCCGAGCCGGGGCCCAAAAGCGCTCGCTGAATTGAAGCACCATACGTTGAACCGTGCCCGACCGCAGCGCTGAAGCTGCCGCGAGGGCCCGCGCCGGCGCCGGCGCAAATGCGACAACCCCCGCCTGCAGCACGCCCAATGGCAGCGCACACACCACCTGCCGTGCGGCGAATACCTGCCCGGTGACATGCACCGTACACGCGCCAGGCTGCCACACGACGCGCTCTACCGGCGTACGAAGCCGCACCTCCGCGCCGGCGGCGAGCACCTTCTCATGCAGAAAATCAGCCAGCGCCCCGTACCCGGGCACCACGCGCCCGTTCCAGTCGCCGTCGATCGCGTCCTCCGCCGCCTGCTGCCGCGCCAGGCCCACGGTCCCGATCTCCCGGGCATCGGCCGCGTTGAATCCTTCGACATAGTTCCGGGCGCGCTCCTTATCGGCTGCGGACGCTTCTGTCCGCGCGAGATATGCGTCGAAGCTCATGTCCGGCCCCGCCGCATCCATCCCGTCCAACAGCTCCCACGCGCCGCCATCCTCCGGGCAGCTCCCGAGCCGTCCGTCCACCCAGCATGCCTGCTCGCCCCGGGCCTCATACGTTTCCAAACCCGCCTCGGCCAGCAGCGCCAGCAGCTCCGGCGGGCGGCCATGGACGAACTCCGCGCCCAGCTCGATGGGCTGCGCGAGCCCCGGCGCATGGTGGGTCAACATCCGCCCGCCGACACGCCCTTGCGCTTCCAGCAGCAGCACGCTCCGGCCTGCCTCCGCGAGCATGCGCGCGGAGGCTAAACCGGCTATGCCCGCGCCCAGAACAATGCAGTCATATGTCATGCTCCCAGCTTACGCAGCGCCTCCATCGCTCGCTGTAACGGCACCCTCCAATCGCCCGGCGTTTGCTGCCGAAACAACTGCGTTCCCGGATACCACGGCGTCCTCTCCCCGAGACCCCAACGCCAGTCCGCCGCATACGGCAGCAGAAGCAGCACGGGTAACCCAAGCGCCCCGGCCAGGTGTGCGAGCACCCCATCCACCGTCAGGACACAGTCGAGCTCCGCCATGCGCGAAGCCAGCGTGGGAAACTCATCTTCAATATTTTCAAACCGCGTCCCGGCGAGCTCCGCCGCGCCGTCCTGCTGCAGGCTGTATCCGTCCGCGTCTAGGCCGTCAAGCGCCGCCGCGAGCTGGGCAAACGGCACCGACCGCAGCGGGTTCCAGTTGCTCGACCGCCATGAAAACCCATACTGCAAGCGCCCACGGCCGTGAACGCGCTCGGCAAAGGCCGGGTCACCCGGCAACTGCGCGGCATGGAGATACGGAAACCGCGCCGGTACCGTTTCGGGGGTGCTGCGAAACATCCAGGGCAGCTCCATGATCTCGATTTGGGCATCCCACACGGGCGGTTCAGGCGGCGGCGCGTCCCACGTAATCACTTCGTCCACGCCGTCGCACGCTCTTAAGAGCGGAACCATTTGCCCGTGCGTTTCCACGCACAACGACCGAGCCTCAGCCCGCAGCATCGGCGCGTACCGGATCAGCTGCAGCGCATCGCCGAAGCCGTGAAGGCAACGCAGCATCACCCGCTTGCCCGTGAGCGGCGCGCCATCCCAAAAATCGCCCGCTCCGCCCTTACGTTGAACGATCGCGTCGCTCGCGGCCCACGCGTCCTCCCACCGGCCCAGGAACATGGCACATTCCCAGCGGCCCGCGTCACACGCATCCGGGTCGGCATGGGTAGCCGTCGCAGCCGCAAAAGCTGCCAGCGCTCCAACCACGTCGCGCTCGGCAAGCAGCGCCCGCGCCTGCGTCAACCAATCTTCGGGTGTTACCGTACCGCGGCCTCCGCTGCGATCCTTTCGAGCTCCGCCGCGCGCCGCGCGCTGGTGTGCTCGCCGAGCACCCGCGCCCGCGCCGCCGCTCCCAGCGCCTGCCGGTCTTCCTCGGATGTGTCGCGCAAAATCCGCAGGACATCCTCGGTCGTTTTGGCAATCAGGATTTCCTTGCCCGGCGTCAGCAGCTCGTCCAACCCCGGCCACCAATCGGAGACGATCGCCGCCCCGCACGCCGCCGCCTCAAACAACCGCACCGAAGGCGACCAGCCCGCGCGCACCATGCTGTCGCGCGTCAGGTTCAGCGTCCACCGGGACGAGCAGTAAAACGACGAGTGCTCCGCGGGCGGCACATGGGGAAAGCGCCACACGTTTTCCGGCCAGCCGAGCTCGTCGGGGTACTGTGCCCCGGCCAGCAAGAATCGCTCGCCCCCCATCGATTCCGCCGCCCGCACAAACAATGCGTGGAGCTTCGGCTGCCGATCCGCCGAGTACGTTCCCAGGTAACTCAGCGCACACTGGAAAGGCGCATTCACCGGCTGCGGCGTGTGCGCTTGGGGGTCCACGGAGCAATACAGCGCATACGCCCGCCGCGCCCCAAACTGGGCCTTTAGAACATCAAGGATCGGCCCGCCCGTGAAGCTTAGGTACGCGTCGTAGCGCGGGATGTCCGCGGCGCGCAATGCTTCCGTCTGCCCGTCCGCCCGCAGCCGTTCCACCGTGATCGGTGTGTCGATGTCATAGAAGAAGATCGGGCATTGCGCGTGTGCGAACAGAAACTCGGCCGCGGCGATTCCGTCCGGGAAATATGAGCCCACAATGACCAGATCGCTTTCCGCCGCGGCCCGCTCGAGCCAGCCCGCGGCCTCGCTCCAGTGCGCGTACAGCGTCACCTCGCAAAATGAGGGCGCGGCCAGGTCGCGGTGCCCACTGTACCAAGAGACATCTTTCTCAAGAAACCGGATGCTATGCCCCCGCGCGTGGAGCGCCTGGCAGAGCGAGCGGTAGGTGGTCGCATGCCCGTTGCCCCAGGCCGAGGTGATCGTCAGCCCCAGGATCGCGATCTTCAAGCGCCCGCCCTCAGCCGCTGGAGCAGCGCATGGGCCTGCGCGGCGCGCTGCGCATAGGTATGCTCACGCAGCGCGCGCGCGCGAAACGCTTTCCCGATCTCCGCTGCCTGTTCTCGTGAGTGCCCGCGCAGCGCCGCCACAATCTCCTCCGCCGTGCGCACCACCAAAATTTCCCCATCCGGCGTGAAAAACTCATCCACCCCGGGCCATGCGTCGCACAGGAGGCAAGCCCCCGCACCGGCGACCTCAAACACCCGCGTCGGCGGCGAGAAACCCACCTCCGCCATCGACTCGCGGTTGATGTTGAGCACCATGCGCGCCGAGCAATTCACGCGGTTGTGCTCGCCCGTCGGCACATGGCCCAGCCAATGCACGTTCGCGGGCATCGGCTTGCCGCCCCAGCCTTCGCCGCCTAGCAGAAAGCGCATCTCCGGCGCAAGCGTAGCGGCTTGCAGAAACAGCTCCTCTACCCGCCGTTCGCGATCCGGCAAGCGGTTCCCAAGAAACACCAGATCGGCCTCATAGCGCGCGTCCGGCGGTGCGGGGTGGTGTGTGTACGGGTCGAGCCCGTTGTAGATCGCCTCGCATACCGGCGCGCCCAGTGCGAGATACCGCGCAATGGTTTGCGGACCCCCGCCGTACAGCAGCGCCGCGTCATACCGCGGCAGCGCGTTGCGGAACGGGTCGCGCCCGTCCGCTTCCACACGGGCCAGCGTTGCCGGCGCATCCACATCCCAAAAGCACGCGAGCGCGCCTTTGCGTTTGAAGGAAGGCAACGCCGCCTCCAGCTCCGCATCATCCACGCCCACGCCCGAGTGCTTCACCAGCAGGTCGACTTCCGGCGCAAGCTCGCGCAGCACGGGCTCCCACGCGCCCGGTTGGTACACCACCGACCGCGCATACGGAAGCGCATCGTAGTCGCGGTTGCGCTGCCGGTCGAATGCATCCGGCTCCGCATAGGTGATCGTGTACCCCAACGCATGGAGGTACTTGTACATGCCCCGGTAGTAGGTCGCCGCACCATTCCAGTAGGACGAAAGGAGCGACGAGCCGAACGCCAGCACCCTCACGCAAGCACCTCTTCGCAGATCCCAGCCAGCTGCTCCGCTCGGTGAAGGGTAGTGTGCCGCGCCCGCACCGTCGCGAGCCCCTCGGCTGCCTGCTGTGCGCGCGCTTTGTCGTCCCGCAGCAGCTCGTGCAGCGCCGAACACATCTGCGTCTCTGTGTGCGCCCACAAAAAGTCGTGCGGCCTGAACAGCGCTTCCGTGTCCCGCCAAGGGGCCGACACAAGCGCGATCCCACAGGCCAGCGCTTCAAATACGCGAATGGTCGGAATCCCCGGCAGCTCCCGCGCATACTGCCGGCGCGGCACATGCACCGTGCATCGCGCCCTGGCAAATGCCGCTGGCGCATCGAGATTGGGGAGGTACCCGCCATACCCGATCCCAGCCTCACGCAGCGCCTGGAGGCCTTCCTCCGGGTAGCGCACGCCGTATACCAGCGCATCGCGCGCCGGGAGTGCCCGCGCGGGCTCAAGTAAAAACTCCCGCAGCTCATCCGAGCGCTCGCCGTCGCCCCAGTTGCCCACCCATACAAGATCGCGCTCCGAAGCGACCTCCGGCATGGGCCGAAACACAGTGGTATCCGCCGCCTCATGCAGCGTCCACACCCGTTCGGCTCCCCAGCGCTCGCGGTATACCCTGCGCAGCGCTTCGCCAAATGCCAGCACCCCGTCGAACTCCGCCACGCGCAGCCGTTGGAGCTGCTCCGGGCTGGACGACGCGCGGTGGTGTGTGTCATGAAATAAAGCGCGAAACCCGAACTGCGCGCGTAGTGCGAGTACCCGCTCCACCAGCGCGGGCTCATTCCACTCATGCACGATCAGGATGTCGGCCCCGCGCAACGCGTCGTCCAGCGCCCCATCCCGAGGGGACCCGTACGTCCGCACATCGAGCTCCTCATACACAGCCGCGAACTGCGCGAGCGACCGGGTGCCGCGCTCCCCTTCAGCCAACAGGTTGGTGTAGGACCACCCATCCGCGGGCTCAAGCGTTGCGACCGAGTGCCCCAGGGCCGCCAACCCGCGCAGCAGCCCGCGTAGAAAGTGTGCGTTGCCGTTGTTCCAGTCCGAGCGGATCGAGTGCGCGCAATACACAATGCGCAGTGCGCTCATGCCACAGCCATCTGCGGCATAAGCCCCTGATATAACGCCTCATGGCGCGACACCATGGCATCCGCCGAATACAACCGGCGCGCGCGTTCAAGCGCCCGTGCTCCCAACGCGGCGGCCTCCTCGGGATGAGCGGCCAGGTGCCGCACCACCTCTTCAAGCGAATGCCCGTCGCGCGGCGTAAAGTACACAGCCGCGTCGTCCCAAACCTCACGCAGTGTCGGAATACCGCTCAGCACAAGCGCGCACCCGCTCAAGGCAGCCTCCAGAGGTGCCAGCCCGAACGGTTCGTAGCAGGAGGTAGCGATATACAACGCCGTGCGACTGTACAGCTCACGCAGCGCCTCAGGCTCCTGCTTGCCCAGGTAATGCACCCCCCGCAGCGAATGTCCAGGCCCCGGCCCATTTTCCCCTGGCGCGGTAGGGTCGCCCGCCACCAGCAATGGCAGGTCAACGTCGATTTCTTCCAGCAGGATCATGTATTTTCCCGGATCCCACGCGCGCCCCGCGGTAATGGCCTGCATCTGCTTCGCGCGCCCGGGCAAAAACAACTCCGGCGAGCGCCCGTTCGGGATCACCTCAATGCGCCGATCCAAGCCGTATTGTTGGCGCAGTTCGCGCGCCATCCACGCCGTGGGCGCGGCCAGTTCGGTCGCCGTCAGCAGGCCAGCGCGCACCATCGCGGTATACGCCCGCATGCGGCCCGTGTCCGGAATACGCTCGCTGTGGACGGCCTCCCACCAGCTCAGCACGCAGCTGTGGCCGGTCAGCAGCACCGGCAAGGTGTCCGACAAAGTGCCGAACGCGAACTGGTTGGTATGGAGCACATCGGCTTGCAGCCGTTCGGCCAAATCACGCAAAAAATCGGCCGCCCGCTCCACATCCCTGCTTGCATCCTCCATCCACTCCAGGCGGTACTCGGTTTCCACACACTGGAACAGGGGCGAGCGCAGTGCCGCGACAGAGGCGCGCTGCCCCGCATCCAGCGCCCGGCCCATCGACACGAGGGTTACCTGGTGGCCGCGCCGCAAAAGCCCGGCGCTCAACTCTTCGGTGAAGGTCCAAACCCCTCCGACCGCGTCCGTGGTCAGGAGTACGTGCATTCCAGCTCCTCCAATGCAATCGGCTGCTCTTCCTGAATGTCGCTGAAATGCGAAAACAGCCCAAGGTAATAGCGATGCGCCCGCTCCCATGCCTCATCGTCCGGCGCGGTCCTAAAAGTCTGCACATACAAGGGCGACCCCGGAAACGGAAACATCGGCACGGGCTCCGATACCCACACGCCGCGTGCTTTCAACTCCGCCTGCCATTGCTGCACAGCCTCATCGTCGTCTTGCGCGATGCGGATCAAGTTCGCCTGCACCCAGGGAATGCGCGTTTTTGCATATGCCAGCAGTTCCGCGATACGTTCGGTCGACATCCTGCAGTTCTTGTTCATCTCATCGCGGCCAGCTTCGGTAATCGACTCGATCCCGCATTCGATTGAGATCGTATGCGCGCGGCCCAGCAGGTCGAACCCGGCCTCATCCCACAAATCGATCCGCGTTTGAAACCCGATCTTCAGCGGCCGCTTCGCGATCTCCTCAAGCAGCACACGCACCTGCTTGCCCACACCGAAGATTTCGTCGATGAAGTAAACATACGTCACGCCGCGCGCAATGAGCGCATCGATTTCCGCGAGCACCGCCGCGACAGGCCGCTCGCGGAACTTGTTCCGGAAAAGCGTTTTGTTGCAGAACGAGCACGACCAGGGACAGCCGCGTGCGAACTCAAGCTCCGCGCCAAGACCCTCCACATGCTCGAAGACATGATGTTTATGGGTGTGCAGCTCGACGGGGTAGTCGCTCAGGTCTATGGGGCCAAGTGCGGACATTGCGGTCACGCCCAGTCCGTCGCTCAGATGAATGCCGTCGGCATCCTGCCAGCACACACCCGCGACCTTCTCCCAAGGCTCGGTCGCGAGCAGCGGCAGGACTTGATCATGCTCGCCACGGATCACCACGTCGCAGCCGGTTTTACGCAGCGTCGCCGCGGGCGTCACCGAGCCGTGCGGGCCGATCAGGACGAACTTCGCTTCCAACTCCGACCGCAAAGCGGAAACCCACTCCCTGGGAACACGCAGCTCCGGCGGCGGGCAGCGCCAAAACAGGTACGACGGCGCGGTCGGGATGACCACAAAATCCGGCTGACCCAGCCGTGCACGCGTTTCCTCCGGCGACAACGATTCCATCTGTGCGTCCACCAGGACGACATCATGCCCGGCCTTGCGCAGCTCTTCGCGCGCATGCAGCAGCTCTAACGGCAGGTGCGGATCGCGGCAGCCGAAGTACGTTGAACCTTCAAAGCTCCAGCGCGGATTCACCAGCGCAAATTTCATCGCTTCCCTCCCGCACTCAGAACCAATGCTTCCGCCACCGGTGCCGTGTGCCGATCCTGCAAATCGCTGCGCCAGAAGGCACAAATATCGGCAAGAATCGTGTCAAGCCCCCGCGTCGGCCGCCAGCCGGTATGCGCTGTTAGCTTGGCGGTATCGCTGATATAAATCTGCTGGTCGCCCGGCCTTGCTTCGCTCCATTCGACTTTCGCCTGCACCCCGGTACGCTCCGCGATCAAGCCGAGCGCCTGCCGCACGGAGATAGCCTGCGCCATCCCACCGCCGACGTTGTAGACCTCGCCCGCGCATACATCCCGTGCCGCCGCGACGCGCTCCATGGCATCCACCAGGTCGTGCACATGCAGCACATCGCGTACCTGGCAGCCGTCGCCGTAGATCGTCACCGGCTCGCCCCTGAGTGCCGAATACAGAAAATGCGCCACCCAACCCTGATCTTCAGTCCCCAGCTGCCGCGGCCCCGCAATGCAGCTCATCCGAAACACCACTGTCGGCACCCCGTAAATTCGCGCATAGTCGTGAACGTATTGGTCTGCCGCACCTTTTGAGCAGCCGTATGGCGAATGGAAGTCGAGGGGCTGCGCTTCATCGACACCACGCGAAAGCGGATTCGTGAATCGATAGGCATCGCCTTCGCGCGCGACCCCGACCTCTTCCAGCGCCCCATAGACTTTGTTCGTCGAGGTAAACAGAACGAAAGGCTTCGTGCGGGAAGCCCGCGCCGCTTCCAGAACGTGCAATGTGCCTAAAACGTTTGTGTGGCAATCCCCAAGCGGGTCGGCGATGGAAGTGGTCACCGCAACCTGCGCGGCAAAGTGGTAAATCTCCGTCACACCCTCGGCAGCTTCGGCCAGGAGGGCGCGGTCGCGCACATCGCCGCGCACGGTCGTCAACCGCCCGCGTCCGGCCATGCTCTCGAGCCATGCCGCATTCGCTTCCACACCCGGCCGCGCGAAGTTGTCCAGCACCGTGACATGCGCGTTCGTGTTCTTCAGCAAGTGCGCCGCGAGGTTGCTGCCGACAAAACCTGCTCCACCCGTGATCAGCGCTCTTCGTTCCTTGCGCAATGCGCCTCCAACCTTTGTAGGATGCATCACGCGGAAAGCCCGTAGGTGTTCAGCTCTTGCATCATCGTTTCCGCTTTGTCCTCCGGCTCCTGCGCGCGCAGCCACTCGACCAGCTCGGCGAAGCCGCTTTCGTGCGTCACCTGCGGCTCGTAGCCCAGCAGCGCCCGCGCTTTCGTCAGGTCGGCGTAGGCGTGGCGGATATCCCCTGAGCGATACCGCTGCGTCAGCTGATGCCGCAGATCCTCCCGATCCAGCGCGCCCGCCAGCAGCTCGGCCACATGGCTGATGGAGATTGGCTGCCCCGATCCCACGTTGATCACGTGCCCGTTCGCTTCAGACCGCTCCAGTGCTAAAAGGTTCGCGCGCACAATGTCATGGATGTTCACGAAATCCCGCTGCTGCTCCCCGTCCTCAAACACCAGCGGCGCTTGCCCGTTGAGCAGCCGCGAAGCAAAAATCGCCGCCACGCCCGTGTACGGATTCGACAGCGCCTGCCGGGTGCCGTAGATGTTGAAGAACCGCAGCGCCACCACGGGCAAGTCGTACACGCGCCCGTAGGTCAGGCACAGCTCTTCCTGGTCGCGCTTGGAGAGCGCATACACGCTTGTCACTTCACTCGGCTTCCCTTCCGCGGTCGGGCGCGGCGTCAACGGGCCCGCGCATGTGGGGCACCGGGGGTTCCAGTCGCCCGCGCGCAGTTGCGCGTTGCTTCGAATCGGCGGCGCGACGGGCCCGCACTGCGCGCAGTCGTACGCGCCTTCCCCGTAGATGGACATCGACGACGCCACCACCAGCTTTTCCACGCGCTGTTTTGTGTCGAGAAGCACCTGCAGCAGCTGCGCCGTCCCAAGCGTGTTCACGCTCATGTAGCGCTCGATCTCGTACATCGACTGCCCTACGCCGACCGTCGCCGCGAAGTGATACACCGCATCGACCCCTTCAAGCGCCTGCCGCACCGCGCCCGCGTCGCGCACATCGCCGTACACCACTTCGACCTCCGGCGACAGATACGTGGGCAGCTTGCGCCCATGCACCTGCGGCGTCAGGTTATCGAGCACGCGCACCGCATGGCCTTCCCGCAGCAGCCCATCGGCGAGGTGCGACCCGACAAAGCCCGCGCCGCCCGTAATCAAAACTGTTTTCGTCCGCATAATTTCCCTTCAGCGCGCGAGCGCGACCTGCTCCTGCTCTTTCACCGCATCGGCAGGGGCATACCGCTCCACCGCCCACCGCGCGAACTCCGCGAAATCTTCCACATTCTTCGGCGGGCTCGCCCAGTGCGGCTCTATCCCCAGGTGGTCCGGCGTAAAGCACAGCGTCATCGTGGTTTCAAATGGAGCCAAGGCTTCCATCTGCTGGTCGAACCACCGCTGGGCATCAGGCCGAAACCAGTCGGCCCAGCTCACGCCGGTCCGCAGGTAGCGCACCCCGAGTTTTTTGAGCCAACGCACGGCCTCGTCCAATCGATGATCCTCGTAATGGAACCATTGGCAGATGCCCAGCGACGGATTTGCCTTCACCAGCTCCCGGAACAAGTCCGCCGTCATCTTCGGCGTTCCGTCGTGCCGCAGCAGGCCCATGTAGTAATGCCGGTAGTAGGATGACCCTTCCGCTTCCTTGTGCCGCGTGGTTGCTTCCCAGGTCGGCGGCAGGTCGTACAAGCTGTACCAGTGCACCCGGTCGGCTTCCCCCTTCAGGTGCGATGTCATCCGCTCCAGCCCGAACGCCGCCACCTCTTCCGCGCCGAACGACGAAGCTCCCACCTCCGACACCCATACCGGACGCCCTGTCGCTTCGCGCGCCTCGGCGATCCGCTCCGGCCACTCGTTCACGTGCCAGTGATTCCAATCCAGCGGAAAACCATGCACCGCAACGACGTCGATATTCTCAAGCGCCCCATGGCCCCGCATCAGCGCCAGCCAGCGCGCATCGCAGGAACTCACCCCGCCCAGCACGATCTTTAGGTCGGGATTCACCTCCCGGATCGCCGCCGCGCTCGAACGCACCATCGCCGCGAACTTTTCCCAACCCTGGTCCAGGTGAAAATTCCAATGCGACAGGTTGTTCGGCTCGTTCCACAACATTACCGCCTCTACCATAGCTTCCCTTCAAACTCCAGCTCCTGGATCCACTTGCCCCGGCGCTCGGCGGCCACGGGCGTGCATAGCCAGGTTTCTTCTTCGGGGTGCGCATCCAGACGCAGCCCCGCGGAGCGCAGCATCGCTTCCACCGCGGACTGGTTCGGCACCCACCAATTGGTTTTGTCGCCTGAAAATTTATGCTCAAAAAAACGCATCTGCGGGAACGCGGGATCGACGAAAATCCCGTCCTCCCAAAATGGATAATCCGGTGCGGCTTCCTTGGCAATACCGTTATGCGGACGCATCAACGTTTGGAACACGAGCATCCCCCCGGGTTTCACCTTTTGCACCACGCGGTCCAGCGCGTACAAGGGATACCGCAGGTGATAGAAGATGCCCATAAACAACACCACATCGAACTGTTCAGGGATCTGTACTACGTCATATGCCGAGCAATGCCGGTACTCGATGTCGAGCCCAAGCTCATCCCGCACCAGCCGTGCCTGGTTCAGATAAAGCTCTTCTGTATCGATGCCCAGCACCCGAGCGGCCCCGCGCCGCTTCAGCTCGATCGCGTAATACCCCGCGTTGCAGCCGATATCGAGTACGCTTTTGCCCGCGAGATCCTCGGGCAGCACATCGCGTAGGTGGTGCCACTTCACAGACGGGTAGTCACCCAAAAAATGATCGGGCGCGGTGGCGACCCCATGGACGGATATATTGTGGAACCAGGGTCCGGCATTGCGGAGCCGCGCTTCGAGCTCCGCGGTTTCCGTTGCTTGTTGTCCCAAAATAAGGGGTCCCACCCTTTCCTATATTCCGCCTCGCCAGCTTCTACTTACATCCTGTTTACACGGATACGAGCATGGGCGCAAGCCTCACCTGTACAGATGCACCCGGCTCTTGTTCATCTCGCCGAGCGGCCGCCTCCCCCTCCCCCGCACAACCCGCTGTCGCCGTAAACCTTCTGTATGGATGGAACCCCTCTTCCCCCCAGGAGCACTGCATGGCACGCAATCCTCTCACCTTCGGCCCCAAACCGCCGTTTTCCTCACAAAAACAATCCGCCCCCGGCGACGAACAGCAGATGGATCCGAAGCCGGACACCGGCCTCGAAAGCTACACCGGCCGTAACCGCCTTACCGATCGCGTTGCGCTCATTACCGGCGCAGACTCAGGCATCGGCCGCGCCATCGCCATCGCGTTCGCCAAGGAAGGCGCGGACGTCGTCATCACCCACGTCCCTGGCGAGGAAAAAGACGCCCAGACCACCATCGAGGCTGTCACCCAGCAGGGCCGCAAGGCGCACAGCATTGCGCTTGACTTCACCGATCCCAGCAAGGCCGCGCAGGCTGTCGAAGAAACCGTGGGGAAGTTCGGCAAGCTCGACATCGCCGTCGCCAACGCCGCCTTCCAGCGCTCCTATGCGAGCATCGACGACATCACCGGCGAGGAGTTCGCGAAGCACTACCTCATCAATGTGGGCCACACCTTTGCGCTCGCGCAGGCTGCCTCCAAGCACCTCCAGCCCGGCGGCGTCATCATCAACACCACCTCCATTGAAGCTTTCGAGCCGGACAAAAACATCTTCGTCTATGCCTCCACGAAAGCCGCCATTGCAAACATGACGAAGGGATTGGCCAAGATGCTGGCGGAGAAAGGCATCCGCGTCAACGGTGTTGCCCCCGGCCCCGTCTGGACGCCGCTCATCCCCGCCACCATGGAACCCGAAAAAGTCGAAAAGTTCGGCTCCACCAGCCTTTTCGGCCGTCCCGCGCAGCCGGTTGAGCTAGCCGCGCTGTACGTGTTTCTCGCCTCAGACGATGCGAGCTTCGTTACAGGCGAGATTTACGGTGCCACCGGCGGCAAGATGCCGATGTAGGGTTGGGTTCGCTCACAGCGCACTTAGGCATCTAGAAGTTGGGGTCATCCAGAGCGAAGCGAAGGATCTGCTTTCCGCTGCGGCGCGAAAAAAGCAGATCCTTCGTCGCTACGCTCCTCTGGATGACCCATCCTTGAGTGCAACAAGCACCCATCCCACTGTCCCACTTCGACACAAACACCCTTAGCGCGGCAGCGCCCCCGCCCCTTCGGCGAGGACCCGGGGTACACTCATCCCTGAGCGCATGGCCGAAGCCGTCACCCAAACCCGCAGCGCATGGGGCGAGCGCATTACCGCCCTCCGCAATGTCCCGCCCGTCCTCCGCATTCTGTGGGACTCCGGTCCCTC
>CAXTKZ010000093.1:12850-13525 GCA_964244985.1 uncultured Acidobacteriaceae bacterium | reverse complement strand
CCGGCTCCCATCGACGGACGCATGCCGCGCTATGTGTACATGGAAACGCCGGACGGCGACTACTACACAGGCTACAAACTTGAAGCCTGCCGGCACCCACAAACGTTGCTGGTGACGGAGATGATGGGCGCGCCCCTAAGCGCGAATCACGGTGCGCCGCTGCGGCTGCACATGCCGATAAAATACGGCTATAAGCAGATCAAGCGCATCGGGCTGATCGCGTATACCCATGGCAAGCCGGACGATTACTGGACCAAGCTCGGCTATGACTGGTACGCGGGGTTGTAAGCCCCATGCGGGCCGCGCAGGAAAGCTTGCGGCATGTCATGCCTGAAGCTGCCGAAGCGCTGAGAGGGCGCAACTACATCGTTAATGGTTTGTTGAATCGGCCAAGGAATAGCGCTTAAGCCCCAGCAGCTGCAGCCCGGCCAGCACGACGAAATGCGGGTTGTTTTTGAGGTACCGCCGCCAAAGCCGCCGGGGCTCCTTGATCAGCCGGTACAGCCATTGGAGACCGCTCCGCTTCATCCAATCCGGGGCTTCGCTCAGGTTGCCGCTGAGCAGGTCGAAGGCGGCCCCTACCCCGACCATCAGCTTCACGGGCAGGCGTCCCCGGTACTCGCTCATCAAGCGCTCCTGCTTGGGCGTGCTCAGGCCAATCCAGAAGACATCCGC
>CAXTKZ010000093.1:0-12840 GCA_964244985.1 uncultured Acidobacteriaceae bacterium | reverse complement strand
GCGGAAGGGCGGCGTGTACGTGCCGACGATCTCCACTCCGGGAAAGCGCGCAAGGAGGCTCCCGCGCAGCGCTTCGGCGACGCCCGGCTTGCCGCCGTACAAAAAGTGCCGTACACCCGCGGGTAGTCCTGCCGCAACCATGGCCAGCATGTAGTCCGGCCCGTACACGCGCGTCATCTCCGCAAAGCCATGCGCGTGCCCCAGCCACACGGTCGGCATGCCGTCCGGCGTGGTCAGGAACGAGCCGTTCAGCGTCCGCCGGAATGCTTCATCCGCCTGCGCCTCCATGATGCCGTGGACCCCGGTGACACACACATAGCCGTGGCCGCCGCGCTCGATCAGATCGATGGACTGGCCCACAGCTTCGGCAAGCGAGACCGCGCTTACACCGACGCCGAGAATGTTTACCCTGGCTTTTTCTCCGCCCATGGAGGACCCCTCCCCTTGTGTCCTCATCCTGTCACGGCGCACACGCATCGGCCACAGAAAAACAAGGGCCCGTGGGCAGATTCGGCATTTTCCGCGGAACAGGAGCGTTTAGAAAAAAGCGCGCGCACTGCCGGCCACTTGAGAAGGCCGGACAGCTTCCCGGCCCTTGCGGGTTCGATACAATCAAGGCAAGCGTCGCCAAGATGACCCAGGCTAACCGGCATCCCCTTCAGGACATTCTCCAGACCCGCATCGCCATCATCGATGGGGCAATGGGTACGACGATCCGCACCTACGGGATGACGGAAGCCGACATCCGCGGGGAGCGGTTCAGGAACGCGACGAAAGACCTGCTGAACAACGGCGACCTGTTTTCGCTGACGCAGCCGGCGATGATTTCCGACATCCACCGGCGTTTTCTCGAGGCCGGCGCGGACATTATCGAAACCAATACTTTCGGCGCGACCGGCATCACGCAAAGTGAGTTTTTCGTCGACGACCCGCGCGAGCACGGCGGCCGCAAGGACCCTGAGTTCTACCAGAAAATCATCGACGATCCCTTCCTTACCGATCTGGCTTGGGAGATCAATGAGCAGTCGGCCCGGCAGTGCCGCGAGTGGGCAGACCGCGTCGGTTCGGCAACCGGCAGGCAGCGCTTCGTGGCGGGTGCCATCGGGCCCTTGACTGTATCGCTGTCGAACTCACCCGACGCCGACGACGCAGGTTTCCGTGTGGTCACCTTTGACCAGGTCAGGACGGCTTATAAGCAGCAGACGAGGGCGCTGATCGCGGGCGGCGCGGACCTGCTTCTGGTCGAGACCATCTTCGATTCGCTCAACGCGAAAGCGGCGTTGGTGGCCATCCGCGAGGTGTTCGATGAGGACGCGAGGGAGCTGCCGGTGATGATCTCCGCAGCCGTCGGCCGCGGTGGGGAGACTCTGATTTCCGCGCAGACCACCGAGGCGTTTTGGAATGCCGTCCGGCATGTAAAGCCGCTTTCCGTAGGCTTAAACTGCTCGCTCGGACCCGACCTGATGTACCCCTTTCTGAGCGAGCTTTCCGAGAAGGCAGACACGGCCATTTCCTGCTATCCCAATGCGGGCTTGCCGAATCCCTTATCCGAAACGGGCTTCGACCTGGGCCCGGGCGACATGGCGCGGTACCTGAGCGAGTTTGCCGGGGCCGGGCTCATCAACATCGCCGGCGGCTGCTGCGGCAACACACCCGAGCACATCGCGGCCATTGCGAAGGCGCTTGAAAACCGGCCGCCGCGGGCGCTCGCGGGAGGTCTGGGATGAAGCCGCTTCGACTGTCCGGCTCGCAGCCGTTCACCCAGCAGCCGGGGGCATTTATGCTCCTGGGCGAGCGCACCAATGTTGCCGGTTCGCCTAAGTTCGCGAAGCTGATCAAGGAGGGCAAGTACGAGGAAGCGGTCACTGTCGCGCGGCAGCAGGTGGAGAACGGCGCGAATGTGATCGACATTTGCATGGACGAGGGCATGATCGACGGCGTTGCGGCGATGACCCGCTACCTGCAGCTGCTTGCCAGCGAGCCTGAAGTGGCCAAGGTGCCATTCATGGTCGACTCCTCGAAGTGGGAGGTCATTGAGGCAGGCCTGAAGTGCCTGCAAGGCAAGGGGATCGTCAACTCCATCTCGTTGAAAGAAGGCGAGCAGGTCTTTAAACAGCGTGCCGCGGCAGTGTTGAAGTACGGGGCGGCGGTTGTCGTCATGGCCTTCGACGAGAACGGCCAGGCCGCAACCTATGCCGAAAAGATCAGGATTTGCGAGCGCGCGTACCGCATGCTCGTCGATGAGGTCGGCTTCCCGCCCGAGGACATCATCTTCGACCCCAATGTCCTCACCGTAGCGACCGGCATGGAGGAGCATAACAACTACGCGGTCGACTTCATCGACGCTACGCGCTGGATTAAGCGAAATCTGCCGCATGCCAAAGTGTCGGGCGGTGTGTCGAATATCTCGTTCTCCTTCCGCGGCAACAACAAGGTTCGCGAGGCGATGCACTCGGCATTTTTGTACCATGCCATTGCGGCGGGCATGGATATGGGCATCGTCAATGCCGGCATGCTCGAGGTGTATGAGGAAATCGAGCCTGCGCTGAAGGTGCTGGTTGAGGATGTGCTGCTCAACCGTCGTCCCGACGCGACGGAACGCCTGGTTGACTTCGGCGAGTCGCTTAAAGGCGTGGGTGCGGTTGTTGCTGAAAAAAGGACGGAAGAGTGGCGCAACGGCACGGTCGAGGAGCGTCTGTCGCATGCGCTGGTCAAAGGCATCGACGCGTATATCGAGGAGGACGCGGAAGAAGCCCGCGTCAAGCTCGGCCGCCCCCTGCTGGTGATTGAGGGTCCGCTGATGGCAGGCATGAGCGTCGTCGGCGACCTGTTCGGCGCGGGCAAGATGTTTCTGCCGCAGGTGGTCAAATCGGCCCGCGTGATGAAAAAAGCGGTCGCGCACCTCACGCCTTTCATGGAGGCCGAAAAAGCAGAGCTGGCCGCCTCGGGGCAGGCGGTCAAGGCGCAGGGCAAGATCGTTCTCGCGACCGTCAAGGGTGACGTCCACGACATCGGCAAAAACATTGTCGGTGTGGTGCTGGCCTGCAACAACTTCGAGGTGATCGATCTTGGGGTGATGGTGTCGTCCGAGAAAATCCTGGAGCGCGCGCGCCTGGAAAACGCCGACATCATCGGCCTGAGCGGGCTCATTACGCCGTCGCTCGATGAGATGGTGCATGTAGCCCGCGAGATGGAGCGGCAAGGCTTTAAGCAGCCGCTGCTGATCGGCGGCGCGACCACCAGCCGCGCGCACACCGCGGTGAAGATCGCGCCGCACTATAGTGAGCCGGTGGTGCACGTCGGGGACGCGAGCCGCGCCGTGCCGGTGACGACAACGCTGCTGAGTGAGAAAGGCAAGCCCGAGTTTGTGAGCCGGCATCGGGCCGAGTACGAGTCGTTGCGCAAGGCCCATGCCAGACCGCGCGAGAAACCGGTTGGGCTCGCCGCCGCGCGCGCCCGCCGCACACCGATCGAGTGGCGCGTCGAGGACATTCTCACGCCAGGCTTCACCGGCGTCCGCGTGATCGAAAACTTCCCCCTGGCGACGCTGCGCGAGTTCATCGACTGGTCGCCGTTTTTCCATACCTGGGGTTTGAAGGGTATTTATCCGCGCATTCTCGACGACGCGGCACAGGGTGAGGAGGCCCGCCGCATCTACGCGGATGGGCAGGAACTGCTCAACTGCATCATCCAGGAAAACATGCTGACGGCACGCGGCGTGTACGGCTTTTGGCCCGCGAACGCCGTGGGCGACGATGTGGAGTTGTACACCGATGAAACGCGCACAACCGTTCTCGACAAGTTCTATTTTCTGCGGCAGCAGGCGAACAGGGAAGGGAAGGAGCCCTGCCGCTCCATCGCGGATTTCATCGCACCCAGGGAGACCGGTCTGCCGGACCACATCGGCGCGTTCGCGGTCACGACCGGCATCGGCCTGAAGCACATGACAGAGCGGTTCCGCGCCGCGCACGACGACTACAACGCGATCATGGCTGAAGCGCTTGCCGACCGCCTGGCTGAAGCCTTCGCCGAATGCCTGCATAAACATGCGCGTGAGGACTGGGGTTACGGCCGCGACGAGCACCTGACCAACGCGCAGATTCTCCAAGAGAAGTATCGCGGCATTCGCCCCGCCCCCGGCTACCCCGCCTGCCCCGATCACACTGAGAAAGGCACGATCTGGCGTTTGCTCGATGCCGAGGCGAACACCGGCATCCTCATTACGGAGTCGTTCGCGATGTGGCCGGGCTCGAGCGTGAGCGGGTTTTATTTCGCGCATCCGCAGTCGCGGTTTTTCTCGCTCGGCAGAATTGACCGCGACCAGACCGCCGACTACGCCGAGCGCAAGGGCATGAGCCTCCCCGAGGTTGAGCGCTGGCTCGGGCCGAACCTGATCTACGACCCTTTGTAGGAAGCGTTGTGGGCGGTCCTTCTGATGGTGGAAGAGGATGTGCATGTGCATAGCGTGATGAAACACACCCTTCGATGAGCAGATACCCGACGACTGCCGATGGACGCTACTTCGTGGTGCGGGGCCGCCTTTGGCGCTGCTCCAACCCTGCGCTGTCTGCTGAGGAGCGACAGCAGCGGACCTCTGCCTTGATGCAAGCACGACGGGAGAAGGGTGTTGCGATGCGCTCGGGAAATCTCCCAGCCCGTGATGCGGCAAGGCAACGCGTCGATGAAGCCAAGATCGCCCTTGGGGAACGGGGTAATCCATGGTGGACAGACGGCGCTCCGGACTGGAACCGACACATGGCCAAGAACACTCCGTATGCCGAATGGTTTCATTCGTTGGTGGGTGGATGACGACCGGAGCCGCACGAATCGCCGCACCGTCGAACGACTGGCATATCCCATTCCGAATCTCCCCCTCGCCGCAGCGTAACTTCTACAGAGCACAGGAGAAAGATATGAGCACTGCCCCCGTTCCCGCCGAGCTTCGGGTGGGTCTCATCATCCGCGAACGTGAGCCAGTCAATTTCGAGTACCCCTTCGATCAACTGGATGGGTTTCTAACTCCGAACGACCTGTTCTACATCCGCAGCCACTTCAAAGCTCCCATACTGGATCGGCATGCATACAAGCTTGAAGTCTCTGGAGCGGTGAAGCAGCCTTTTTCCATCAGTTACGAAGAGCTTCTGGCGATGCCGAGCGTCACCCAGCCGGCAACACTTGAGTGCGCCGGCAACGGTCGCATTTTTCTGGTGCCTCAGGTCAAAGGGGCGCAATGGCAGCTCGGCGCGGTCAGCACGGCTGACTGGACCGGTGTGCCGCTGACCGCGCTGCTGCAAAGAGCAGGGATAGATGCAACAGCCTGCGAAGTGCTTTTTGAGGCCTGGGACGCCGGCACACCCAAGGAGGAACCCACTCCACCCGGGGACACTCGGTATGCCCGCAGCCTGTCTATGCTCAAAGCCAAGGACGTCATCATCGCGTACCGGATGAATGGGGAAGAGATTCCCGTCGACCACGGCTTCCCGCTGCGGGCCATTGTGCCCGGGCATTACGGGATGGCATCGGTCAAGTGGTTGAGCGGCATCCGCATCCTGACGGAACCCTTCCAAGGCTATTGGCAAACCTCCGACTACGGCTATTGGGACTACGACGCGAGCAACAACCCGATGCGCCGCGCGCTCGGCCAGATGGCTCTCAAGTCGGCGATCGCCCGCCCGCGTACGCGTGAGTTCATTCCGGCGGGTAGCCATTACCGGGTATTCGGAGCTGCCTGGGGCAGCGATACGCAGGTAGAAAAAGTGGAGCTTTCCAGCGACGATGGAAAAACATGGCAGCCGGTCACCTTTATCGATGAGGCTCAGCCGTTTGCTTGGCGGCGCTGGTCATTCGAGTGGAAGGTGCCGCAGGAGAAGGGTACATATGTGCTGAAATCCCGCGCGACGGATGCACAAGGAAATATCCAGCCGGAGCATCACGATAAGCGCTTCGGTACGTATGTCATTCATCACACTTTCGGCATCGAGGTGATCGTTCGCTGATGGTGGAGAACTTCCGCACCGTCGCGCATCCTCTCAGCTTCAGCCGGGCTGCCCAGGAGTTGCTTCTTACACGGCCTGCGGTGACGCAGCAGATTCAAGCCCTGGAAGACGAGTTCGACGTACCGTTGCACGCGTGGGCCAGGCAGGAGATAAGCTCGGAAGCTTTCCATACAGAGCTTCGGTTCTGTACCTTAATGAGTTGCAAAAAGATGAGCTTCGCTAAAGGCTTCCTGCTTCTTCTCGTGTCCGCTTTTCTTCCCCTGACCGCCCGCGCGCAAGGGCAGGCACCGCTCCCCGACAGCCAGGGCATCGACGCTCTCGCCGCCGACCTGTTCCGCCAATCCGCTCCCACCGGCATGGTTCTTGTTGTTGTTCGCGGCAATCAGGTGTTCTTCGGCGGCTATGGCGAAACCGCGCCCGGCTCCCATCGGCTGCCGACCCCCGACTCTTTTCTGCGCCTTTGCTCGCTTACAAAAATCTTCACGGCGGATGTACTCTCAAAGCTCGTCGAGGCCAAAACGGTTCGGCTCGACGATCCGCTTCAGCGGTATGCGCCCCCAGTCGCGACCGTTCCGGCACATGGCCGCCCCATCACGCTTGCGGACCTGGCAACGCACACATCCGGTTTGCCGCGAGAGTCGGGCAATGCTCCCCCCGGTGCACCGCATTTCACGTTCCCCGACTACAGCACTCGTTGGCACTGGCTACCCAACCAGCGCTTGCGCGGCACCCCCGGTACGGCCGCGCTCTACTCAAACGTTGCTTTCGACCTGCTCAGCGATGCCCTTCAGTCCGCAACGCATACCCCCTACCCGGCGCTTCTTGCTGCGCGGACGCTCAACCCGCTTTCCATGCGCTCGACAACTTTTTTCCCGAGCGTGGAGCAGTGTGGGCGCTTGCTGGCAGGTGCCCACGACGAAGGACCGTGCGCCCCAACCATGGCGACCGAGGGGAGTTCGGGCCTTTACTCCACTGCGGCCGATATGACGACGTGGCTCAAGTATCTGCTTCGGACCGACGGCCCAGGCGCGCCCGCGCAGTCCGTCCACCTGCTGCCTTCAAGCCTCCTGAGCCAAAAAGGGCTGGACCGCGCCGGCGAGCCCACGGGTATCGGCTTGGGCTGGATCGATCTGCTCCCGCTCGACTCGCCTTCTCACATCATCGAGAAAACAGGCGGCGGTGCTGGATTCGAGACGTACCTTGCCGTCAACCACGCCCGCCGAACCGCGCTTTTTCTCGCGGCTACGGATGGCTCGATCGACACACACCTGAACCTCTTCCAGGCCGCGAACAAGCTCTTGCTGGCCGTGGCCGGTCTGCCGCCGATGCCTACGGTACAAGCACCCGCCAAGGCTAAAACAGCCCGTGCACATCCTCGCCGCCGCCGGAGGTGACCCATGATCGTTTGTGTCGGGTCGGAAAGCGCAAGCCGACTTTCCTGAGCCGGTTCGGCTGTATCCATTCAGAAAAACCGTTTTCCTTATCTAAGATAAGGTAGGCGGTATGCTGCATGATGCAAATGGGCAGAGAATGTTCGATGTCGTCATCGTCGGCGCGGGGCCGGTCGGGATGCTGCTTGCGGCGGATCTTGCACTTATGGGTGTCGCGGTTCAGGTGTTGGAAAGGGCAGTCGAGGCGAGCACAACGATCAAGGCAGGATCCATCAATCTTGCCAGCGCTGAGATCCTTGCCCGGCGCGGTCTGCTTGCACCGGCGCGCATGGCGCACGCGCGCGGCGTCGGACAGATCGCGAAGGTGATGGCATCGGCTTTCGGTCTCGGCCCGGAGCAGCCGATGGAGCTCGCGGGAAGGCGCGTGATCCGTGCGGGGCATTATGCCGGCATCCTGCTCGATAACAGCAAGCTGGAGCACGAGGATCCTGACGTGGCCTCTCACCTCGAAGCATTGGACGCCACGCTGGTGGTCCAGGGCGAAGTAGAACGGCTCCTGGAAGAGCACGCCTCCAGGCTGGGTGTCCCGGTGCAGCGCGGCGTTGAAGTGGGCGAGATTGAGCAGACTGAGAGCGGGGTTGGCGTCCACACCGCCGCAGGCGAGAGCTATCGCGCCAGGTTTGTCGTGGGCTGCGACGGCGGCCGCAGCACTGTGCGCAAAATGCTCGATTTTGCGTTTCCCGGCACTGATCCCGAGATCACAGGGCGGCAGGCTGTTGCGGAATTTGAGGATGCATCCGTGCTGAACTTCGGCTGGAACTGGACGCCGCGCGGCGTGTATCGCTACGGCCCGATGCCCGGGGTTGTGCTTACGGTCGAGTTCGATGGTCCGCCCGGCGAGCGCGGCACGGAGGTCACTGCCCAGGAGATAGAACGCTCGCTGAGGCACACGTCCGGCACGGACGTGCGCGTAAAGAAGCTGCTGGGAAAAGCGACCCGGTGGACGGATAACGCACGCCAGGCGAGTACCTACCGCAAGGGCGGCGTGCTGCTGGCGGGGGATGCGGCCCACGTACATTCTCCGTTCAACGGACAGGGTTTGAATACCGGCCTGGGAGACGCAACCAATCTGGGATGGAAGCTTGCCGCGGTGCTCAAAGGCTGGGCGCCGCATGGCTTGCTGGACAGCTACGAAGCGGAGCGGCATCCGGTGGGTGCCTGGGTGCTGGAGTGGACGCGCGGCCAAATCGCGGCCATGCGCCCCGACCCAAAGGTCGGCGAGTTGCGGAAGACACTCATGGACCTGATGAACACGCGCGACGGCATGACACAAACGATCAACAAGATCTCGGGTATTGCACGCCAGCTTCCTTTGACGGGCCATCACCGGCTGATTGGGCGCGTCATTCCGGACATCATGCTTGCCGACGGTCGATCCGTGCGGGAGCTGTTCGTGAAAGGGCAATTTGTGTTGCTGGGCGGCTCTCAATCCGATTGTGCCGTGGAGCTTGCGATGGCTTATGGAGATCGCATCGCCGTGGTTCGAAGCGACTTTGAAACTGTGGTTTCCGGACTTGAAGCGCTGCTGGCGAGACCGGACGGCGTGGTCGTCTGGGTGGCGGAGCAGGATCACGAGCCGGAGCTGGAAGCACTCTCCAACGCTCTTACGACCTGGGCGGGCGATCCTTCATCGGAGACGGTTGGGCGCTGCGGCGGGAGGGTTTCGCACGTGGGGCGTGGTGCTGATCGGTCTTTGAGTCGGCCGACGCCTGCGCTTCTGTGAGAAAGCCGTCAAGAATGCAACGCAACCCGAAGTCGAAATTGGCGGCGGCACTTGTCCGATGCAGTGCGGCCACGGCTTTCTTGAGCGTCGGTTCCGTTGCTTTCGACAAGGGCTCGCCGTCTGTCTCCGTACGCTCGCTGCGTGCCTGTTCTTCCAGGACCCAACCGAGGGTATAGCGGCCCACGGTCAGCAGTGTTCGCAGGGCAGCAGCCGGAGACAAACCATAAGCCACGAGCGCGGAAACCTGGTCCTCCAGCTCCACGTAGGTCTCCGGCCCGGGCGCGGTGCCGGCGTGGATCAGGGCTCCGTCGCGATGCGCCAACAAGGCTGCCCGCAAAGCATGAGCGCGGGCAGCAAGCCACTCTTTGGGCTGCATCCCCGGCGTGTGAGGGCCCGGCCACAGCTGGGGAGACAGCATGGCGGCAGCCATGGCATCGGCAAGGTCGCGTTTGTTCTTGAAGTGCCAATACAGAGCGGGTTGCTGCACGCCGAGCTCGCGAGCGAGAAGACGCGTGGTGAGAGCTTCAAAACCTACCGTATCGAGGAGGTGAAGGGCTGCCGCAACGATCTTTTCCCGACTCAACCCCGCTGCCAAGCCCGCTCCCTGTCCGTCGTCGCTTCCGTCGCACCATTCTATGCGCCTCCGAGCGCATCACCCGCATCTGCAGCGGGAGTTTATCGATGATAAGTTCAGGCCCGACACGTTCAGCCCCGCTACGTTCAGCCCCGCTACGTTCAGCCCCGACGCAATCCGGTTCAGGCGGCATTCCGCGTGAGGTCTGGCGCGTTGCGTTCGTAATCGTCTTCGGTGCTTTTATGGCTGGTCTCGATACCTCGCTGGTCAACGTTGGGCTGCAGACCATGACGCGCAGCCTGCACGGCTCCCTTGCGGAGGCGCAGTGGGTCGGCAGCAGTTACCTTGTCGCACTGGCTGCGGCGCTGCCCCTCTGTGGATGGTTGGGCAAGCGGATTGGTCCCGCCCGGGTATGGATGTTCGCGCTGGCAGGGTTCACGGCGGCGTCCGTCGCGTGCGCGGCGGCGGCCTCCCTCCGAATGCTGATTGTGTGCCGGGTGCTGCAGGGCATCGCCGGTGGTCTGCTGGTACCCTCAGGGCAAACAGTGCTGGGGCAGGCCGCGGGACCGCGCCATATGGGCACGGTCATGAACACGGCCGGAGTTGCGGTGGTGTTGGCCCCGGCCATCGGGCCCGCGATTGGCGGACTGCTCTCCGCGTTGTCCTGGCGATGGCTGTTTCTCGTCAACCTGCCCATCGGCCTGCTGGCCCTGCTGTTCGGCTACCGGCTTCTGCCGCGTGAGCAGCCCCGGTCGTCGGGCAGGCTCGATATCGTCGGCTTGCTCTTGCTGAGCCTCAGCTTGCCTACCTTTACGTACGGCATCGTTCAGGCTACCGGCGGGCACGTGGATGCGTGGCTCGGCCTGAGCTTGAGCGCAGCCGGCCTTTTGCTCTACGTCGTCCATGCCGTGCACCACGCACAGCCCATCCTCAATTTAGGGCTTTTCCGTAAGCGAGCCTATGCGCTTGCGCAAACCGCGATCTTTTTCTGCGGCATCAGCCTCTACGGCGGGCTCATCCTTCTGCCGCTATACTTCCGGCTTCTTCGCCATGCGAGCGTCACCCATACTGGGTTTCTTTTGCTTGCCTATGGAGCGGGCTCGGCAATCTCGCTTCGCCTCGCAGGGCAGCTTACCGATCACATGGGCGGTGGTGGCCTGATCGCATCCGTGGGGCTGCTGCTTACCATCCTTTCCACATTGCCGTTTGCCTCGCTCCCAGCCGACACAAGCCTCGCCCTTGTCGAAATCCTGCAGTTCCTCAGGGGCGTCGGGGCGAGTTTCGCCGGCTTGCCCGTAATGTCGTCCGTGTACGCCCTTGTAAAGCACGATGAACTGCCGGATGCGACGGTGCAAGCCAACATACTGCAGCGCGTAGGCGGTTCGCTGGGAAGCGCGCTTATCGTTGTGCTTCTGGACCGGTACCGCCCGGCCGATACAGCAGCCTTCCAACGTGTGTTCCTTTGGCTGACACTTTCCGCGATCTTCGCTCTCGCTGCAACTGTTTGGCTTGCTTCCGAGCAGCGCAAGGATATGGGGTCGGCATAGCCAATCCATAGGTAAGAAAACGCAATGCGCGGAAACAAGGCCGCATTGCGCTGTTCGAAAAGGTCATCTCCGCAATCATGTACCAGGCCAATGCAAGCACCGCAGTCCCCAGTGGATTTGCTTGCTTCAGGATGAGCTGTTTTGCGTCAAACGGTTTCCGCGTGCCATCCCTTGTTGGCCGACTCAGCCAATTCGCAGGGCAGCCAAAGGTGGAACATGGTACCGTGTTTTACTCCGGTGCAGCTGCGCACACCCAGATGCCCACGATGATTCTGCACGATGCGCTTGGAAAGCCAAAGGCCAAGTCCCGTGCCCTGAATGCCCTTGGTGGAGTAAAACGCATCGAAAATGCGTCGCCGCACCGCTTCCGGCATGCCCGGCCCGTCGTCCAGGACGGTGATCATTACGCCGCGTTGGCCGGTCGCCCACCAGGTCAGATTTCGAGTTTTAAGAAGAAGACGGCCGCCGTTGCGCATCACATCGAAGGCATTGCCCACAAGGTTTCTAAGCACCTGACGGATATCGCCCTCAAGGCAGGTGACGGTTACATTCGGTGCGAATGCCCGCGATATCTGGATATTGGAATTCGCGAGCCGGCCCTTGTAGAGATCGATAACTTCTTCAAGCAGGGCCTGTGGTTCTACCGTTGTGGCGGCGGTGGACTGCCGATGAAACCGCAGCGTTTGTGACGTGATCTGTGAGACACGGGCCAGTTCCCGCTCCGCCGTTTCCAGGTATTCACGACCAGCCTTGGACAAGTTCTTCTCACCGCGAAGCAAGTACAAGAGATTAGTGATCGCCTCAAGCGGGTTGTTGATCTCGTGTGAAATGGAGGAAGCCAGGCGGCCTACCGCGGCCAGCTTCTCGCTCTGCACCATCGATGCTGCCGTTTGCTCCCGCTCCTCCATGATCCGCTTCACCTCGCGCTGCCGCAGGCGGCTCTTCTGCGCGACCTTCAACACGCTGAGGAGGGTTGCAGGGCGGATCGGACGCTCCAGCATGGTCAGGTTGGGCAGAATGTCGAGGGCTGTTTCCATGCTGCCGATGACGCGCGACTCCCCGCCGCCTGGAACCAGCACCATCACAGGGATGTCCGACCAATGCGGTTGTTCCGCGAGGGCGCTGCCCAGATCGGCGAGCGAATCCTTTGAAAAGGCTTCGGCGGTTGTAAGCAGAGCACCGACATCCGCTGAACGCGCAGCTTGCAGGAGCGCTGGAAAGCTGTCGATCACCAAGGCAGACACATCGGCTTTCGTCAGCGCCGCGGCCAGCAAGGCAGCATCGCGACCCAGAGGAGCGAAGATGGCAACAGCATCAGGCGCTTCCAACGTCTCCGTCTCCATTGCCGATAACTTCTGCCTGGTTTCCGACGAGCTCAGGAACCCCGGTGAGAACACCGCGGAACTCCGTCAACGCATCGCCCACCTCGATCGCTCCCGGTCTGAGCGTCAGCTCGCGCAGCGTCCGCTCATGCTCTCCCACCCGCTTCTTCAAGACGGCAATGCTTTTTCGAATCTGCCCATGCGCCTCGAAATAGCGAAGCATCAAG
>CAXTKZ010000092.1:0-13546 GCA_964244985.1 uncultured Acidobacteriaceae bacterium | reverse complement strand
TTGGTCGGGTCGACCATCTGCGCGAAAGCGGACGAGAAAAAGTTGACCTCGCCGAGCGCGCCCGAGCGGATTTTTTCAATGGCAGCGACGGTTGCGGGCTCGAAGTGAAGCCGGTAAGCCACCATCAATTTAGCGCTGCTTTTTCCTTGCGCGGCAAGGATGCGCTCGCACGCCTCAGCCGACACTTCCATCGGCTTCTCAAGCAGCACATGAATACCGGCTTCCAGTGCCGGCACGGCATATTGCGCGTGCTGCCAGTTAGGCAGTGCGAGATAGATGGCGTCGATTTCGCCCGATTGGAGCAGCTGGGGGAACTGCTCGTAGGTGTAGGTTTTCGCGATGTCGTATTTTCTGGCCAGGGCGCTGGCCTTTTCCGCATCGCCGGTCACCAGCGCCGTCATTTCGGAGTTGCCGGTGTGCTTGATGCCGGGCATCATGGCTTCCTGCGCGATGTCGCCCAACCCCACGATTGCGTACCGTACTTTCTTATCCGCGCCCAAGCCGAGGACTTCCTTCATACTCATGGTTTTTCAGTTCCTTTCACCGCATGTACTTGAGTAAGATGCGCTGAATCGAGCAGGCCGCTCCCGCATCCAAGCGTGTTCAGGAGAGAACGGCTTATGTATGCAGTGGTGGGCAGCACGGGGCAGGTAGGCGGGGCGGTGGTGCGGGCCCTGCGGGCAAAAGGCAAGGAGGTACGGGCGCTGCTGCGCGATGAGTCGAAGGCCCCGCAGGTGGCGGAGCTGGGCGCGGAGCCCTTTCTTGCGTCGGTCCAGGACGGCGCGCGGCTGGAAATGGCATTTGAGGGTGCGGAGGGTGTGTTCGTCATGGTGCCGCCCCTGTACAAATCGCCGAACCCGCGCTCTGAAAATAAGCTGTCGGTGGCCGCACTGGCCCATGCGCTGCAGGCCTCGCGCGTCTCCAAGGCGGTATTGCTGTCTTCGTTCGGGGCGCAGCACCCCGAGGGCACGGGGGCAATTCTGACAACCTTCGATATGGAGGAAGCGTTGATGCCGATCGCGATCAGCGCGGTGCCCATCCGCGCGGCTTACTTTATGGAGAACCTGCTGCCGTTGATCCCCCACGTAAAGGAAACCGGCAAGCTGCCGGTCACCTGGGGCGGCCCTGCGTCGGAAATCCCAATGATTGCCGCCGATGACATCGGCGAGCTTGCCGCAGAGCTTTTAACAAGCAGCTGGGAAGGCAAGCGCGTGGTCGAGCTGGATGGGCCGAAGCCGTACACCATGATCGAAGCTGCCCGCATTCTGAGCGAGAAGCTGGGCCGCGAGATTACGCCGGAGCCGGTGCCGCTGGAAGTACAGCAGGGGCTATATGAAAGCTTCGGGATGACGGAGGCCGCGGCCCGGGCCATGAGTGAAATGACGCAAGGGTTCAGCGAGGGGCGAGTAACGTTTGAGGGAGGTCCCGGCGTGGAGCACATGCACGGCAAAACCACGCTGGAAGCATTTCTGTCGCGTGTGTCGGCTTAGTGACGTCTGGGGATGAAGCCGGTCCGCGCGCCCTTTTTGTATGTGTGCGCGACCGGCACGGCAAAGGCGCGAGCTGCGCGGGCTCAGGCGCGCGAACGATGCTTAAGGACATGCGGGAAGCACTCGCGGAAGAGAATATCGGACCTGACGAGCTGGTGATCAAGCCGTGCGGCTGCCTGGGTTTATGTAAGCAGGGGCCGGTGATGGTGGCTGCGGACGCCGGCGTGATGAAACCGCCGAAGACGGGCAAAAAGCAGAGAAGCGGCGTGTGGCGGAAGGTGGAGCCGGAGGAAACCCGCGAGGTGTTGCGGGAAGCGTTGTTAGGGCCATTCTAAGTATGTCTGGGCACTACCCACTTTTATTCGGAATACCGGGTCCATGCTGAGGAACGAAGCAGTAGAAGATCGACTCCTCACTCTCAAACCAGCCCTTCCATCACTGTTAAGGGAAGCTGAAATCACCATCTGCGGCTCGTTCAGCGGCACCCGAGATGGGCTAGAAGATCGGCCCAACTGGCGACAGCCGTTGGAAGCGGTGTGTCGCCGATTCCTCCGCAGGAGGTGGCCTATGGATGCATCGACATCCTGGGTGCATCTGCTGATTATCGTCAAGCTGAATGGCTTTACGATCCTGGCAGTTTGTACCTTGGTCCGGCTGCTGCGAAAGCGATAGTCCAACCCCTCGACGTAACGAGCGTCGAGGGCTGACGCTTCCACATCCAAAGTTTACCTCGCGTTCCGTGCGGCGTCACTTCGATTCATGAAAGATCGAGCTTCAGCCCTGCAGGAAAATGCTAGGCTGACGATTTTGCCGCCTGCTTCGCCCCCGTCTTTTTTGCCGGAGCTTTTTTCGCCGCGACTGCTTTCTTTGCCGGAGCCTTTTTCGCCGGGCTCTTGGCGGCAGCCTTCTTCCGCGCGGGCGCTTTCTTCTCCGTCGCATGTTTGCGCGCCTCCTTGGCCTCCTTCGTATTCGCGACGAACTGCTTGCCCCCCTTCGAGCCTTTCTCTTTCTTTTGGTTGGTTTCGGCTTTTTCCTTGTCGCTCAACTCGTTCCAGGCTGCATCAGGCAGGTAGCGGCTGGTGGTGCCATCCTCATGCTGGGCCTTTGAGCCGTCGGCGGTGTGCCATTTTTCATCGCCCCACTTTTGCAGGCTCTTTTGGCTTTCATCGGGACCGCCCTTGAAGCCGCCGCCCGCGTGCTCGTACTCGGTGGCCACAAGCTGTGCCTTGCGGGCGCTCCACTGGCCGGGCTTGCCGCCTTTGTCGCCCGCCATCACCTTGGCTTTGATCTTGTCGCGCAGCTCCGGATCCGTGTACTTGTTCGGGTCGGAGTGGCTTTCGTGCTTCGCCATGGCTCATGCCTCCTTATGTTTGCCCGTGGGATGCTCGCGGCCCAACCCGCGCCCATGGCTCGGTTCTACAATATGAAACATGCACACCCGCCGCTCCGTTTGCTCGCTCGACTGCCCCGACTCCTGCGGCGTACTGGTGACGGTTGCCGACGGACGCGCGGTCAAGCTGGAGGGCGACCCGGCGCACCCGGTCACCCGCGGTTTTTTGTGCGCCAAGGTCAGCAAATATCTGGATCACGTGTACGCGCCCGACCGCGTACTTTACCCCATGCGCCGCCGCGCCGGGGTGCCCAAAGGACCGCTTGCACCTGGCGAGGAGCAAAGCACATTTGAGCGCGTCAGCTGGGACGAAGCGCTGGATGGAATCAGCGGGCGTCTTCGGCAAATTGCAGATGAACACGGGCCGGAGTCGATTCTGCCGTACTCCTACGCAGGTACCACCGGCGTGCTCGGCTTTAGCTCCATGGACCGGCGGTTTTTTCACCGGCTGGGCGCGTCGCAGCTGGACCGTACCATCTGCGCCACGGCCGGTGGCGAGGCCCTGCTGTCGGTATATGGGCGTAAGCTCGGGACGGACACCGAGCACTTTCACCACGCCCGGCTGATCCTTGCCTGGGGCGCGAACATCCACGCGAACAACATCCACCTGTGGCCGCAGATTGACCAGGCCCGGCGCGACGGGGCGAAGCTGGTGGTCATCGACCCCTATCAAACCCGCACCGCGCGCCTTGCAGACCTGCACCTCGCCATCAACCCCGGCACAGACACGGCGCTTGCGCTGGGGATGATCCACATGATCCTGCGCGACGGCCTAGAAGACCGCGCATGGACCGCCGCGCACACCCATGGCTTGCCCGAGCTGCGCGAGCATGTGCGCCCTTATACTCCCACGCAAGTGTCGGCGTGGACCGGCCTCGACGCAGAAATTATCGAGCAGCTTGCGCGTGAGTACGCCGTGACAAAACCGGCGGTCATCCGCATGAACTATGGTGTGCAGCGGAGCGAAAACGGCGGGGCTGCCGCGCGCGCCATCGCCATGCTGCCCGCGCTTACCGGGGCCTGGCAGCACCTAGGCGGCGGTTTGCAGCTGTCCACCTCGGGCGCATTCGGGTTCGACAAACAGGCTTTGGAGCGGGCCGACCTGATGCTCGAAAGCCCGCTTGGTCGGCCTGCACGGGTCATCAATATGGCCTTGCTGGGCGACGCGCTTACCGGCGGAACTGTCCAGGGATTGTTTGTGTACAACTCCAATCCCGCCGTTATCGCGCCCGAGCAGGCGCAAGTGCTGGCCGGGCTGCGCCGGCCTGAGCTGTTTACCGTTGTTCACGAGCAAAGCTTTACCGATACCTGCGATTACGCCGACTGGGTGCTGCCCGCAACCACTTTTCTTGAGCAGACCGACCTCCAGGGGGCCTACGGTCACCACCATGTTCAGTTGTCCGAGCAGGCAATTGCGCCGCTCGGCGAAGCGCGCTCCAACGTCCAACTATTCGCCGCGCTGGCACAGCACATGGGCTTTACGGAGCCATGCTTCAGCGATGACACAGAAGCTTTGATGGCGCAGGCCCTGCGGGAAAATGCCCCAGAAGACCAACCGGAGCTGATGCGCGGCATCAGCCGTGGGAGTCTACGCGCCCGAGGCGGGTCGGAGCGGCTCCACTTCCCTTCCGAAAAGCAGGGCGAGCCGGGCGGTGAACCTTTCAGGCCATTCAGCGACGGCATTTTCCCCACATCGTCCGGCAAGGCTGAGTTTTGTTCAAGCACCCTGCAGGCAAAAGGTCTCGATGCGATCCCGACCTTTCGTCCGCCGACGGAATCGCGCGCTCACGCCCGCGCTGGGCTGCTTGAGTTTCTTCCCCGCAAGGCCGGTAACTGGATGAACTCCACCTTTGCCAACCACCAAACGCACCGGCACCTGGAACGCGACACGCTCGATGCCGTGGAGCTGCACCCCGACGATGCCGAAACACGCGGAATCCGTGAGGGCGACGCCGCGAGAATCCACAATGAGCGCGGAGAAGTAATACTCATAGCCCGGGTGAGCCGCCGCGTCCAGCCCGGCGTCGTTGCCGCCTCCATGGGCTGGAACAAGCTTAGCGTGGACGGGGCGGGGGTCAATCAGCTCACCTCTCAGCGCTTGACCGACCTCGGCGGCGGCCCGACATTTTACTCGACGCTGGTGCATGTGGAACGTGCAACCGATGAGCGGGCGCTTGAAACTATGCCATCTATTGGGGGCAACCTTTCAAGCGCGGTTTGACGCTCGGCAATCCATCCCCATAGAATCCTGTGAGTGCCATGCCGGGCCAGCAGGCGCGTTTTTTTCCGCCGGCAACAACGCGAGCGCAGCAAGGGTAGAGATTTGCGCCGCGTGTAAACCAGCACACAGATCCCGAAGGAGTTTCACCCGTCTCATGACTTTTTCGCTCGCACACGCAAGCCTGCTCGCCGCGGGACTTATCGGTACTGCCGCCGCAGCCCAAACTGCCTCCGCCACCACTCCCGCTGCTGCTTCCACCACCGTTACGGCAGCAGGCCCTTCCAAGGTTGCCGTCATCATGTTTCAGGCAGCCGTCGCGCAAACCAACGAAGGCAAGCGCGATTTCGAAGAGGTTGAAAAGAAGTATCAACCGAAACAAAGCCAGCTGAAACAGCAAAGCGACGACATCGACACGCTGAAAAAGCAGCTGCAATCGCAAAGCGCCACCTTGAGCGACACCGAGCGCGCGCAAAAGCTGAAAACGATCGACGACAAGGAAAAATCGCTGCAGCGCTCGGGCGAGGATGCCCAGAACGACTTTCAGCAGGAGATCCAGCAGACCTATGCGCAGTTGGCGCAAAAGGTTTATGGTTCGCTCCAAAGCTATGCGCAGCAGAACGGCTACACCTTGGTGCTGGATGCCTCTCAGCAGCAAAGCCCAGTACTGTTCACGACGGATAACAACGACATCACCAATGCCGTGATTGCGGCATACAACCAGAAGTCTGGCATCGCAGCACCGCCGCCGTCGGCACCCAGCCCTTCAGGCGCGGCAACCACGCCGCGGAGCAACACCGCGCCGACTACCCGTCGGACTACGCCTCCCGCCGCACACTAGAAAGCTCCACAAATAACAAGAGGCCTCTGCGAACCAGGGGCCTCTTGTTATTTGCAAAAAATTTGACCCAGGTGAATGCAAGTACCATCCTGTGGAAGAAATTGTGGGAAAACCCGAGTGAGTGCGCGGTAGATTACCCTTTGACGCTCGGTAATCCGCGGTTCCCACAAAGCTTTCTTTACGTACAAAACCTATGTTTTACCGCAAAATCGGGCGGAGCAACTTCCCTGTAACAAAGACGCACCGCTTTTCGGCGTTGCACCACAGCTACAGCAGGTTTCCACAAATCAGGTATCCGGGAAGTAACCTCTCTGTCACAGCGGTGGTGACTGAGGGTGTCAGCGGGTGCTGTCTTCGCCCATTTTCAGGACAGCCAGAAACGCTTCCTGCGGAATATCGACCTTGCCGATCCGCTTCATGCGCTTTTTGCCTTCTTTTTGCTTGTCGAGCAGCTTCCGTTTGCGGGAAATATCGCCGCCGTAGCACTTGGCGAGCACGTTTTTCTTGATTGCCGACACAGTTTCGCGCGCGACGATCTTGGACCCGATGGCGGCCTGGATCGCTACCTCGAACATCTGGCGGGGGATGAGCTCACGCATTTTCGACACCAGCGCGCGTCCCCGGTCGTAGGCAAAATCGCGGTGGACGATGATGGACAAGGCGTCGACCGGCTCGCCCGAGACCAGGATGTCGAGCTTGGACATGGGCGAAACCCACGCGCCCGAAAGCGTGTAGTCGAGCGAGGCATACCCGCGCGAAACCGACTTGAGCCGGTCGTAGAAGTCCAGCACGATTTCATTCAGCGGCAACTCATAGGTCAGCTTGACGCGGGTGGCGGAAACATACTCAAAGTTCTGCTGGCGCCCGCGCTTTTCCTCAACCAGCTTGAGGATGCCGCCGACGTACTCCTCGTTGGTAAGGATGGTGGCGGTAATGACTGGTTCTTCGATCTGCTCGATCTCGCTCGGGTCCGGCCAGCGCGATGGGTTGTCGACCTCGATTTCATTCCCGTCGGTGAGCAGGATTTTGTAGCGTACGCTGGGCGCGGTGGTGATCAGGTCCAGGTCGAACTCGCGCTCCAGGCGCTCCTGGATGATTTCCATGTGCAGCAGCCCGAGAAAGCCGCAGCGGAAGCCGAAGCCAAGCGCCGCGGAGCTTTCAGGCTCGATGGAAAACGAGGCATCGTTCAGGCGCAGCTTTTCAAGCGCATCGCGCAGCAAGGTATGCTCGTGCGCATCCACCGTGTAAATGCCCGCGAACACCATGGACTTAATGTCTTCAAAGCCCGGCAGCGCTTCGGACGCGGGACGCGCGGCCTCCGTGATGGTGTCGCCGATCTTTGTATCCGCGACATTCTTGATGGTCGCGACAAAGAAGCCGACCTCGCCCGCGGAAAGCTCCGGGATTTCGACCGGCTTGGGCGTGAGGACGCCCATCGAGTCGACATCGAACTCGCGGCTGTTCGACATGAGCCGAATGCGCATGCCTTTGCGCAGCTTGCCGTGGATAACGCGCGCGAGCACGATAACGCCGCGATACGGATCGAACCAGGAATCGAAGATGAGCGCCTGCAGGGGGGCTTCCGGATCTCCAAGCGGCGGCGGCAGGCGGTGCACCACGGCTTCCAGAATGTCGGGTACGCCCAGCCCGGTTTTCGCGCTCACGGCAAGCGCGTCCGTCGCGTCCAAACCGACGGACTGCTCGATCATCTCCTGCGTGCGCGCGACATCGGCGGAAGGCAGGTCGATCTTGTTGATGACGGGGATGATTTCAAGGCCGTTTGAGATGGCAAGGTAGGCGTTTGCAAGCGTTTGCGCTTCCACACCCTGGGAGGCATCGACAACCAGCAGGGCACCTTCGCAGGAGGCGAGTGAGCGCGATACCTCGTAGGAAAAATCGACGTGGCCGGGCGTATCGATCAGGTTCAGCTGATAGGTTTTACCGTCCTTCGCGGGGTACATCATGCGGACGGAATGCGCCTTGATGGTGATGCCGCGTTCGCGTTCAAGATCCATTGCATCGAGCACCTGGGCCTGCATCTCGCGCGCCGTCAGCGAGCCGGTCAGCTCCAGCAAACGGTCGGAAAGCGTCGATTTGCCATGGTCGATATGCGCGATGATCGCGAAATTGCGGATGAGTGAGTTGTCCATGGATGCTTTGGGGCGGAGCTGTGGCTGCAAGCTGTGCGCAACTTGAGTCTAGCACCCAGGCTCCAGCGGCTTATGCCTTCTAAAACCCTCTACAATACAAGCGGAAAACGCATTTTGCTCACCCTGTTCAAGCCCGTACTGGCAGCCCTCCTTCTCGCTGCGACCGCCGCATTTGCCCAGGGCGGTGCCGCCCCTGTGCCGCAGGCACAAAACGCCCATGACGCCCTGCTGATCGCCTCTGTCGAGCAGGCCTATGCCGCGGGGCTCACCGCGTATCAGGCCGGGCAGGGCGAGGCGGCGCGCAAGCAGTTCGACCATGCGGTGGACCTGCTGCTCGAAAGCGGCGCGGACCTGAAAAACAATGCCCCGCTCGCGGCCGAGCTCGATCGCATCGTCGATTCCGTCAACACGCTGCAACTGGACGCGCTCAAGGAAACGCCGGCATCCCCCGAGCCCAAGGAAGATACGCCGGTCGATATCGCCAACGACGTGACCTTTCCCGTGGACCCGAACGTGAAGGCGCAGGCCATCGCAGAGCTGAGTACCACGCAGTCGGACCTGCCGCTGGTGATCAACGACTATGTGGCCAGCTACATCAACTTTTTCTCGACCACGGGCCGGGGTCGCGGCACCATCGTCGCCTCGCTCCAGCGCGCGGGCAAGTACAAAACCATGATCCAGCGCGTGTTGAAGGAAGAAGGCGTGCCGCAGGATCTGCTGTACCAGGCGGTGGCGGAGTCGGGCTTCCGCACGCAGGCAGTCAACCCGAAGTCGGGCGCGGCAGGCATGTGGCAGTTCATGCCGTATGGGACGTATGGGCTGGAAAGAACGGGCTGGTACGACGAGCGGTTCGACCCCCAAAAAGCGACGCGCGCCTATGCCCGCGATATTAAAAAAACCTATGCGCAGCTGGGCGACTGGTACCTGGCCATGGCCGCCTACGACTGGGGTACGGGCAATATCCAGCGTGCCGTGCAGCGCACCGGCTACGTGGATTTCTGGGAGCTGTACCGCCGCAACAACCTGCCGCAGGAAACGAAAAACTACGTCCCCATCATTCTCGCGGTCGCCATCATGGCGAAGAATCCCAAGCAGTACGGGCTGGAGGGTATTGTGCCGGAAGCCGCCCTGCAGCCCGACACCGTGGTGACGCACGGTTTGGTGTCGCTCCAGCTTGCCGCCGACCTCACGGGGGCCTCGCTGGGCACACTCCAGGACCTGAATCCCAGCCTGCTGCGCGGGCGCACCCCGCCCGATCAATCGTATGAGCTGCGCATCCCGGCGGGCACAACGGAGCTGTTTAACGAGCGTTTGGCGGAAATCCCAGAAGACAAGCGCGCGCTGTGGCGCTTCCACACGCTAAACGCGGGGGAAACGCTGGACGATGTTGCGCGCTCCTTCCATACCACCGCGCAGGAAATCGCGTTTACCAACCAGCTCAACCCAACGGCGGGCTTGACGGGAGTGCATGCACTGGTGGTACCGGTTGCGCCCCCGCCGGTCGCAGCGGCATCGGGCGCGAGTCTACACGCCGCCGTATATCGCGTACGCCGCGGCGACACGCTGGTGAACGTTGCCGACCAGTTCGGCGTGTCGGTTGCCGCGCTTGAGCGCTGGAACCGTTTGCGCGGGCGTTCGGTTGCCCCGGGCCGCGTGCTGTATGTGGCGGAGCCGGCGCGGGTGCAGCGCGGTGGGCGGGGTACGGGCACGGCAGCTGCCGTGCGGGGCAAGGCGGGCACGAGGACGAGCGCACTGCATGCATCGATTCATGCCGCGCGCCCGAGTGCTTCCGCCGCCAAATCTGCGAAACATCGCCGCTGACAACAACGCGTCTCTTTCTTTATGGATTGTGGGTGCATGCTGTTGCTAGAATTGCGCGCAGCACATTGCGCCTGTTTTTCTAAAGCGCGCCACCGTGAATTGCAACGCACGTTGCCTCGAGCCGAAGGAGCCATCGCATGTACGACGACCGGAAGCTGTTCGCCAGCGCTTACAACGACGAAGAGCCCAAAGAACACAACGACGACGAAGATTTGGAAGAAGCCTTCGACGAGGACGAGGAAGACGAGCATGAAATGTCGGCATCCTCGGACGACAACAATGCAGGCGAGGACGATGAAGACGACGACGAAGAAGACGACGAAGAGGAAGAGCAGGAAGACGCCGACACCCTCGATGAAGACGACGAGGACGAGGTAGAGCTGACGCCCGCCGCCAAGGAGCTGGACGACCAAGGCGAGGCGGCGGTAGGAAGCGCGAAAACAGCCGCGCCGCGCAAAGCCGCGAAAACAACCGCCGGAAAAACAAAACCCGCAAAGGCCGGCAAAACGAGTGCCCCCACTCCTTCCAAGGAGCAGGGGAAAGCTTCCGCTGGTAAGAAAGCGGCCACCAAACCCGCCGCAAAAAAGACTGCCCCGGCCAAGAAAGCGACAGGGAAAGCACCGGCGAACCGATCCGCCGCAAAGAAAACAACCGGAACAAAAGCCGCAACAAAGAAGGCTCCGGCAAAGAAGGCCGCTGTTCCGGCAAAGAAAGCTACGGCGAAAAAAGCCGCTCCGACGAAACAAGCTCCAGCGAAAAAGGCCGCTGCTCCGGTGAAAAAAGCTCCTGCAAAGAAAGCGGCCACCCCCGCGAAGAAAGCTCCGGCAAAGAAAACTGCCTCGGCGAAAACAGCAGGAAAAAAGACAGCGGCGAAAAAGGGCGGCAAGTAACCTTTGGGGTAAAAAAGCAGAAAAGCCCGGCACATGCCGGGCTTTTCTGCGCGCGCTAACGACTAACCCTTGTGCTGATCTTCCTGCAGGGCGGCAAGCACTTCAGCGCTATGATGGGCCGGATCGACGCCCGCCCAAACCTTCACAATCTTGCCTTGGGGATCGATCAGGAAGGTATTCCGTTTGGCGATCTTGATGCCGACATAATTGCCCAGCGATCCGTACTCCTCCACGATTTTTTTATCCGGGTCGCTCAGCAGATGAAAGTTCAACCCTTCCTTCGCGCAAAACTGCTTGTGGCTGTCCACTGAGTCGACGCTGACACCCACGATGACCGCGTTCAGCTTCTCGTACTTAGGGGCGTCCTGCTGGAAGTTGTGAGCTTCCAGCGTGCAGCCGCTGGTCCCATCCTTGGGATAGAAGTACAGCACTACCCACTTGCCGCGAAAACTCTGGAGACTGGTTGGCGTCCCGGTTTGGGACGGCAGCGTAAAGGCAGGGGCGGCCTGCCCGGCTGAGGGCATGGTAGTGGCATCGGCGGCCATGGCGCGACGGCTGCCCGCCCCGCCCAGGCCCAGCAAAAGAACAAGTGTTGACACAGCAAGCAGCAGCTTCGACATAAGGCGGTTTTCTCCCACCGCGATTATGGGCGCTCGACCCCGATCACCGCAATGCCTGCTTCGTTGGCGAGGGCGAGGAGTGCTTCGCGGTCGAACAGCAGCGTCCGCCCGGCTTCCACGCATAAGCAGCGGGCACCTGCCCGCACCATCGCTTCCATGGTCGCGACGCCAATAACGGGCACGTCGAAGCGTACATCCTGTTTGGGCTTGGCCACCTTGACCACGGTCAGGCTGCGGTCGAGCGTGGAAGGAGCGCCCCCGAGTGTGCCCAGCAGCGCCCCGGCCCGCGCAATCGTCGCGTCGGTGCCTTCCATTGCTTCGACAGCCACGCACGCGCCGCTCGCGACGACTACCGTCTGGCCGATGTCGAAACCTGCAATGCCCTGCGCCACGGCGCGGCCGTACGCGATGTCGGCCTGCTCCTCAGGCGTTGGCCGGCGCGTCGTCAGCACCCCGACGGGAGCGAGCATGGGTTCAAGAAACGCGGTTGAAGCAATCAACTCGATTCCCTCATCGCCCAGGACTTTTGCGACCGCGCCCAGGAGCATGTCTGTGTTTTTCGTCCGCAGCGAAAGCAGCAGCTTCGCCAGCCGCCAGTCTGGACGGATGCTCGAAAAAATCTGCTTGTGCTTCACCTGCCCCGCCATGACCGCGCGGCGCACGCCCGCTTGCTGAAAGGTCGCGATCAACCGGGAGAGCTCCCCAAGGGACAGCCAGTGAACCTGCACCTGAGGATCCGCGGCTGCCCGCGCATCCATCTCGGGGTCGGTCTCTTCGCGGATGGCCGCAACCACAACCGTGAGCCCATGCGCCCGCGCCGCATCGAGCAGAAGGAATGGAAACCGCCCGTTTCCCGCGATGAGACCGAGCTTGTTCACTTCAGCACGCCGCGCTCGGAGCCTTCAATAAACCGCAGCAGGTACTCGACGTCCTCGGTCGGCGAGCCTTCTTCGCGCAGCCGCGCAACCGCCTGCGCGGTGTTCAACTTCGCCGCCAGCAGCAGCCGAAACACGTTCTGCAACGCCCGCAAACGCTCCGGGCTGAAGCCGCGCCGCGCCAGCCCGATCTTGTTGATCGAATACGCATGTGTTTCGCGCTTGGCGCTGGTGAGCGAAAACGGCAGAACATCCTGCGTAACCGTGGTGCCGCCGCCGATATAGCTATGCCGTCCGATGCGGCAGAACTGGTGCACCGGGCACAGCGCGCCGACCGACGCATAGTCCTCTACGGTGACATGGCCGGCAAGCGTCGCGGCATTGGCAAGAATGCAGCCGTCGCCAACCACCGAGTCGTGCCCGATGTGCACATACGCCATGATGAGGCAGCCCGAGCCGACCCGCGTGGTGCCGCCGCCGCCCGCGGTGCCCCGCGAGATGGTGACGTACTCGCGGATTTGGTTGTCATCGCCCATGGACAGGCCCGTGGGCTCGCCCGCGTACTTCAGGTCTTGCGGGGGTATACCCAGCGCGGCAAAGGGCGAAAAGCGGTTGCCTTTGCCCGCGCGCAAACGCCCGTCGAGCACCACATGCGACACCAGCACGCACTCTTCACCCAGCTCGACCTCAGGCCCGACGGTGCAGAACGGGCCGACCGTGCAAGAGGGGGGAACGCGGGCACCCTCAGCCACAAGGGCGGTGGGATGGATGCTCACTCGGTGGTTACCGCTTCAGAGTCGGACGGGATGGGGGCGTTTTCAACAGTAGCTGCTTGTGCGCCGGTCAGGTCGGCTGCGGCGGGGTCGACGACCAGCTTGGGTTTCGCCGCAAGCGAAGGCGCGCCGCCACCCTCACGCTTCACCAGCTGACAGGTCACAACGGCCTCGCACACCAGCTTCCCGTCAACGCGGATTGCGCCCTCAAGCCGCACCGCGCGCGACCGCAGGTTCAGCACCTTGGCTTCAATCTCGAGCACATCGCCGGGAACCACGGGCCTCCGGAACTTCGCGCGCTCCACCCCGGTAAACAACATCAGGGTATCGCCGGGCCGTTCGAAGTCGAGCAGGATCAGCACACCGCCCGCCTGCGCGATGGCCTCGATCTGCAGCACGCCCGGCATGATGGGATAGCCGGGAAAGTGGCCCTGGAAAAAGCCTTCGTTGACCGTGACGCACTTGCGCGCGACGATGC
>CAXTKZ010000091.1:0-13720 GCA_964244985.1 uncultured Acidobacteriaceae bacterium | reverse complement strand
CCCCGCAAAGGCAACGCTGCGCCTTTGCGGCAGGAGCCTGTGAGCTGGGTACAGCGCATCGAGTTCCTTGTGGGGCTGGTGGTGCGCGTCTATCTTGGTCTGCTGGTGACGGTGCTGCCTTGGCTGCCCTTATGGACCCAAAGCAATGTGTGGAGCTATTCGCCCGTCCTCGATATGCTGGGTGGCAGCGGCTTTATACGCGGGCTGGTTTCCGGTCTGGGATTGCTCAACCTTGGCATCACAATTTACGTTGCCCGCTATGCCCGCGAGCTGCGTTGAGCCTGCCGCATAAGCCTGCGCATCGCATTCTCCCCATAATGTGAAGAGCGTGGCACTCGGCGCGGCAGTTTAAGCGTGTTTGTCAGGTGTGTGAGCATTCCAGGCAACAAAAAAGCGGCCTGGGAGGCCGCTTTCCATCCTGGTGCCGAAGAGAGGACTCGAACCTCCACACCCTTGCGAGTACATGGACCTGAACCATGCGCGTCTGCCAATTCCGCCACTTCGGCGCGTCCCCCTCAGAGCTCAGCCATAAGGCGAATCCTGTGAAGGAGCAAGACCAAGTGTCCCAAACGTGGAACAGTCTGTCAAATAGCCGCGCACCCGCATCTTACGGAGCTTTGAGGATGCGGAAAGGCAGGAAGCCATGGCAGACCAGAAAGCGGGTCCTATCCCCGAAGAGCATGCGGCGGAAATACGCCGTATCGTGCATGACCTGAGCAATGCGCTCGAGATTATCGTGCAAACACATTACTTGCTCAAAATGAGCAAGTTGGACGATACCACGCTCGAATGGCTTGCCATGATGGATACAGGCGTAAAGAAAGCCACGGACATCAGCACGGGCCTGCGCAAATATGTACTGGAGAACGCAACAGGCAAATAGGAGTTGTCGCCGATGCGAAAGCCGTCATAAAACCCGGCAACCTGAAACATCCGGGTCGTCCTGAGCGAGATGAAGGGCCTGCCCCTACCGCAGTGCAGGTAAAAAGCAGGTCCTTCGTCACGCTGCTCGTCGAGATGAGCTGAGTTTCAGCTTGCTTACGAGACCAGCTTTGCATCCAGCGTAATTTCAGTGTTCCCCGCGAAAAGTTTTGAAATAGGGCAGCCCTTCTTTGCCGCGTCTGCTGCCTTGCTGAATGCCGCTTCATCCGCGCCGGGCACTTTTGCTTCCGTCGTCAGGTGAATCGCGGTGATGCCGAAGCCGCCTTCCACTTTGCTCAACGTTACTTTCGCTTCCGTTTTAAGCGACTCCGGCGTGAGCTTCGCTTCGCCCAGCTGCGCGCTCAGCGCCATGGTGAAGCAGCCCGCATGCGCGGCGGCGATCAGCTCTTCCGGGTTGGTGCCCGCGCCGTTTTCAAAGCGCGTTGAGAATGAATACTGCGTGTCCTTCAAGATGCCGCTCGCGGTGGAAACCGTGCCCTTGCCATCCATCAACCCGCCCTGCCATACCGCTGTGCCTGAACGATCCATGCTGTAATTCTCCTATGTCGTTGTGACCATAGTGAGATGCGCGCGACGGCTGTTTAATGCAATGTCCCCAAGCCCGGCTCGCGTTTCGAGCGCAGGGGGGTGACCATGCCGTCGGCCTCCCCGCCGTGGGTGGTGAGCGAGCCGAGCAGCAGCCACGGGCCGGGCTCGTTTCTTTTTTCAGCCGTCGAGCGCTCCAGATGCCCGGTAAAGCTGTAGGAAACACCATGCACTGTGCGCGTCGTCCACTGGAGGGCGCTGCCGTTGCTGCGAGTGGTTGCGAAGGGAAGCGTCACCGGCGCGGCATGGGGATCCGGGTCAGGATGGTCGCTCATGTAGCCGTGCAGCTGCCCATCCTCGAAGTACACCGTGATTGTGCCCGCCCGCTTGTTCCAGGGGTATTGGCCTTCCGCATCCGGTCCCAGGTCGGTATGGCCGGTGGCAACCGTGGGGATCGGCACAGCATCCGGCTGGGCCGCCGTGCGCTGGTGCAGAGCGGGGGCGTTCTGCGGAGGCAGGGCCGGGGTACCCTGCGGAAATAAGGCAAACGCCGACATCAGCAAGAACGGAAACACGCTACTGCCCTTCGCTCTTTTTCCGCGCCGCTTCAAACTCGTCGCCTGGCTTCCACGCGGTGGGTGCGCCGGCGCTTGCCTGCCAGCCCAGCATCAAGCCGAACTGCGCCATGCGGGCATCGCCGCGAAAATCCATTTCCGGGCGGTATTCATCGCTTGGCTGGTGGTAGTGGTGCGCGGTGTAGTCCTCCTGCTGCGCCTTGCCCCAGGCGGCATCATGGCCTTCAAACAGTGTTCCCTGGCCGATCGAGAACGAAGGAATCCCCACGCGCGCGAGCGAAAAGTGGTCGGAGCGGTAGTACGAGCCGGACAAGGGAAACTGGTCCGGCTGGATGGTGAGGTTGAATGCCTGCGCTGTTTTCTCAACCGTGGGATAGAACTGTGTGCGGTCCGAACCGCTCACCTCCGTGCTCATGGGCACGCCGATGGGGTCCAGGTCGTCGTAGTTCAGGTCGAGCGCGATGGCGCGCGCGGGTACCGGCGGGTGCATTCCCAGGTACGCTGAACCCAGCAGCCCTTGTTCCTCCGCCGTGACCGTCGAGAAATAAACAGTGTGGGGCGGGGGAGTTTTGGCCTGAGCATAGGCGCGGCTCATTTCAAGCACAATGCCGCAGCCGGTTGCGTTGTCGGCAGCACCGTTGTAAATGCCGTCGCCCTTGGCGTTCGGATCGATGCCGAGGTGGTCGTAGTGCGCGGTGTAGAGCACGGCGTCCCGCGTGCCCGCATCCTGGCCGTCGACCTTTGCGATCACGTTGGCGGAGGTATACGGGCGCACAACGCTGGCGATATGCGCCTGCAACCGAACAGGCAGCTCCACCGGTTTGAAGCCCGGCTTGCCGGCCGCGTCGATCTCCTTGTCGAGATCGAGCCCGGCGGCGCTCATCAGCCTGCGTGCCGTTTCGAGCTGAATCCAGCTTGCGGCCTTCAACGTGGCGAGCGGGTCGCCTTTGAGATAGCTTTTTTCAATCGCCTGCGAGTTCTGCACCACCGCCCAGGGATAACTCGCGAGGTCGGTGCGGTGAATGATAAGCACGCCCGCAGCGCCCAAACGCGCCGCCTCCTCGTACTTGTAGGTCCAGCGGCCGTAGTAGGTCAGGGCTTTTGCTTTGAAAAAATTGGGGTCGTCCGATGGCGGCTCGTTCACGATCACGAGCAGCACTTTTCCCTTCAGGTCCATACCCTTGTAGTCGTTCCAGCGATATTCGGGCGCGTCGATGCCGTAGCCGACAAACACGATGGGCGCATCGATGTCCGCGGCGGGTTCGCCGCGTTCGTCCTTCACAACGAAATCGGTGTTGTAAGCCAGCGGCATCGGCGCGCCGGTTTTTGGAACGAATGTGAACTTGGTCGCGGCTTCGTCGGTGTGCACGGCGTACAGGTCGACCTTTTGAAAGTAGCTGCCGTTGTCGCCCGCGGGCTTCAAGCCATTCAGGGCAAATTCGGTAGCGATGTACTCAGCCGCCAGCTCCGCGCCGCGCTTGCCGGGGCCGCGGCCTTCCAGCAGGTCGCTCGCAAGAAAGCGTACATGGGCGCGGATGTGTTCCGGGTCGATCAGTGCCGCGGCCTCGCGCGCCGCGGGCGGTACACCGGGCACCTGGGGAACAGGAAGCCTTTGCGGTACGCCGGGCTGTTGTGCCTGGGCGGCACCAAGCGGCAAGGTTGCGAGCAGGGCAGAATGAAGAAGCAAAGGGATGCGGAGCAAATGCGGACTCCTCGTGAAAAGGCGATAGGAGGAGAGTAACAACTTCCGCGCGGAGCGCAAGACGGCGCTAAATCGAGAGCGATTCGGCCCCGCGCCCCTGGGGTGTCCGCGGCAGCAGCCCAGGGGCGGAACCCGCCCCGACCATGGTCCGCGACCGCTCCGGAGGGGGAGCCGCGGTGGTGCTCACATAAATCGGCTCGCGCGGCATCAGCTCCTGCAGATCGGTGACGCGGTCGGCGCGGATCAGCGTTTTCCATAGCAGCAGCAGGTCGGAGCGGAATGTAGCTCGGCCCATGTAAGCGAAGTCCAACTCAAGTTTGCGCGGGCTGATAAGGCGTGTGTGCGTTTCTTCGAGCTTTGAGTGATGCACATCGCGCAGCAGATGTTCCTCCGCCGCGAAAGCGAGGGTAGCCGCGCCGGTAATGCCGGGGCGGAAGCAGGTATCGACTGTATGGTGCCCGTGGAGTTTGGGACGTGGACCCACAAGGCTCATTTCACCGCGGCACACGTTCCAAAGCTGAGGCAGTTCGTCGAGCTTGTATTTGCGCAGCCAGCGGCCCGGCGAGGTCAAGCGATGGTCGCCGTGGCTCGATCGCTTGGAACCTTCGGCTCCCAGCATGGTACGGAATTTGTAGATTGTGAATTCGACCCCGTGCATGCCGACCCGCTTTTGCCGGAAGATGGCAGGGCCGGGAGATGTGGCGCGGACAAGGAGGCCGATAAACAGCAGGAACGGCGACGCAAGAACAAGGACCGCTCCCGCGGCCAGGAGATCGAAGACGCGTTTGCCCACGGACGCACTCCAAAGGCTGCCGGGTACTTCGCGGCTTAGCCGTGGGAGCGCATGGAGGGATCGTCTGTGCGCTTCCGAGCTCCCGATGCGTATTGCCGGATGCTCCTTCGTATATTCCCTGCCATCTCTGGTGCCGAGTTCCATTTCAGCTTTGTAGGGACGGGAGGCCCGGTTTTCCATCGGCTGACCTTAGAGTTTTGCAGGGAATCGGTTGAGTGCAGCATTCGCCTTCTTTGCACAATAGTTGGCGGAAGGGAAAGGGTCAACCCCGGCGGTACTTCCGCGGTAACCCATCTTTGCGCTTCCCCCATGTAATGTTTGCATAATGGCAAGCGGAAGTGTTCAGAAGTCAGCAGTACTTTCGTCAGTATTGGGATGCAAAGGTTTGCCGGGCGCATGCACAAAGCCTATGCTACCGTAGCAATTATCCGGCGGAGAACAAACTCCTCCCGCATGGCCGGAAACAGAACAAAAAAGTCCTGCCCAGAAACCTGCGGCAGTTGGCGAGGTTTCTTTGCAAAGGCGGTTCCGCCCCCCATCGTTTTTTTCAGCTGCCCGGATGCTCCGGTTCTGCCTCGCTCTTATTTTTGCCGCTCTGTCCCTTACGGCTGCATTCTCGCAGAGCGACAATGATGGCTCCCAGTCAGGCAGCACGCAAGGCTACAACGCCGATCTTCAGGATCCGCTCTCCGCCACGGGCGTACCGCAAAACGGCAGCGCCGGGGAGGGCGGCTATAACCCTGCGATAGGTGCCCCGCCGGGCGGCTCAAACCCGGGGGCGCAGTACGGCACCGGCAACCAGCCCCTCACTGAGCCCAACTACCGCGACGACACCGCACTGCCCAACCAGGCACAGCGCGCCCGCCAGTCGGGTTTTGTCCCCATCGCGCCCGAACCCCTCACCGAATTTCAGAAGTTTGTGGCGGAAACGACGGGGCAGGTGCTGCCCATTTTCGGCGCGCGGCTGTTCCGGCAGGTGCCCACCACATTTTCGCCCGTGGACCAGATTCCCATCCCGGCGGACGCTGCCGTGGGTCCGGGGGACCTGCTGCGCATTCGGATCTGGGGCCAGGTTAACTTTTCAGCCGATGTGCGCGTGGACCGTTCCGGCGAGGTGTACCTGCCGCAGGTGGGTCCCGTACGTGTAGCGGGCGTCCCCTACTCGGATCTGGACAAGCAGCTGCGCACAGCGATTGCGCGCGTCTACCGCAACTTCAATGTGTCGGCGCAGCTTGGGCAAATCCGGTCGATTCAGGTATATGTCGTTGGGCGTGCGCGGCGGCCCGGTACGTACACGGTCAGCTCACTGTCGACGCTTGTGGACGCACTGTTTGCGAGCGGCGGCCCCGCGCTCGACGGGTCACTGCGCCATGTCCAGCTCAAGCGGGGCGGCGCGCTCATCACCGACTTCGATCTGTACGACCTGCTCGTGAACGGCGATAAATCGAAAGACGTGCCGCTGCAACCGGGCGATGTGATCTTTATCCCGGCCGCCGGGCCGCAGGTGGCTGTGTTGGGCAGCGTCAAAACCCCCGCCATCTACGAAGCGAAGCTGCCGGAAACCATCGGGCAGGTGTTGGTCCAGGCAGCCGGAACAACAAGCGTCGCCGGCGGCACGCAGCTCTCCGTCGAGCACATGGAACACGGGCAGGGGCGGGCGGTCGAAGGCATAGCTTACACGCCGCAGGGCTTGGAAACAGCGCTCGCCGATGGCGACATTGTGCACATTGCACCGGCTGTGCCGCGCTACGAGAAAACGATCACGCTGCGGGGCAACACTGCCAACCCAGGTCGGTACAGCTGGCATGCGGGGATGCACCTGGGCGAGCTTTTCCCGGATCGGAATGCCCTGCTGACCCGGAATTACTGGTGGCAGCGCACCCGCGTGGGCCTGCCCGCGCCCGAGTTCGAGCGCGAGCCTGCGGTAAGCCGCTACCGGCAGCCGAACGATCCGCAGTCCCTGCCGATTACGCCGGATGAGCAGGAGCGTCTGCGCCAAAACCGTCAGCAGTATCAACAGCAACAGCAATACCAAGAACAACAGCGGCGCCAAGGGCAACAGCAGGCGCAAGCCAACGCAAACAACCCGCTGACCAACCTGGATCCGTCACTGAATGGGGCGTACCCGGTGGACGGCTCCGGACTGGATGCAGCGGGCAATGTAGCCGACCCCTCGCGGAGCAACGTCGACCAGTATGGGCAGCAGCGACTGACACCCTACGGCCAACCGCCCGCGCAAACCGCGGCGCTGGCCCGACGCGATGTGGTGACGGAAAACACCGCCAATGCCCAAACCCTGACGGATGTGATTCTCGCCGCGCCGGAGATCGACTGGAAATATGCCGTGGTGGAGCGGCTGGATCCCCTCACTCTGAAAACCTCGCTGCTGCCCTTCGACCTGGGCCGTTTGGTGATGGATCACGATGCTTCCCAGGATTTTGAGCTACAGCCGAGCGATGTAGTCACGATCTTTTCGCAAGCCGACATCCACGTGCCCGTCGCCCAGCAAACTCGCCTGGTGCGGCTCGAAGGAGAGTTCCAACACTCCGGCGTGTACAGCGTCCACCCGGGTGAGAATCTGGAGCAGCTGGTGGAGCGGGCCGGCGGCTTTTCGCCCGGTGCCTACCTGTTCGGGTCGGAGTTTACCCGGGCCAGCGTGCGCGCGGTACAACAGCGCCAGCTGGAGGAATACGTCCAGAACCTGCAACTGCAGATTGAGCGCGGTGTGCTTGCGACCTCATCCTCCGCGGGCTCGTCGCCGGCCGATCTGGCAAGCGCCAACGTCGCGGCCACCGAAGCTCGGGAGCTGGTGGCGCGTTTGCGGCAGGTGCGCGCGACCGGACGCATTGTGCTCAACCTGAAAGCCTTCAGCGAGGGTGCCCAAAGCCTGCCGCCCCTCGACCTCGAAGACGGCGACACCTACTATGTGCCTTCGGTTCCGTCGAATGTGAGTGTGATCGGCGCGGTCTACAACCAGAACTCGTTTATCTATTCAAAGAACGGGCATGTACGCGAATATGTTCAGCTGGCCGGCGGCGCGAATCGGAATGCTGACAAGGCGCGCCCCTTTGTGATTCGCGCCGACGGTTCCGTGATCAGCCAGGATCAGGTTGGAGAAAAGAAGTTTGGCAAGCTGGTGATCCAGCCCGGGGACACAATCGTGGTGTTGGAAAAGACCGTCGGTCCGTCCAGGTTGAAGAACGTGCTGAATTTTACGCAGCTGTTCTCCTCACTTGCCATTGGCTCCGCCGTGCTGGGAACGGTACTGTAAGCGTATGGCGACCACTGTGGAACGCGGCGCGGGGCAGCGGGGCGAGGCGCCGCCCATCTATGGGCAGCCGTATGCACCCGCCCCGGTACCGCCGCCGGACGGCAGCCTGATCGAGTTCTCGGTTCTCGATATTCTGCTGGTGCTCGCCCGGCGCATCCGCTTTATCCTCCTGATCACCTTTGCCGCCACGGTACTTGGACTGATCCTGGCATTTCTGCGGCCACCGGTGTTTACGGCAAGAACCGTGATTCTGCCCCCGCAGCAGGGCGGCTCCGGTGGGGGCTTGGCGGCGGAGCTGAGCAGCCTGGGCGCTCTTGGCGGGTTGGCCGGGGGTGGGCTGGGGCTGAAGAACCCCGCCGATATGTACGTGGCGCTTTTCAGGAGCGACGCGGTGGAGCTGGGCCTTATCAAGCAGTTCGATCTGCAACGCCTGTATCACGCGAAATATCTGTTTCAAACACGGGGTGCGCTGGAAGGGAACACTCGAGTGATTGCTGACCCAAAAAGCGGCCTGATCACAATTTCCTTCAGCGACGGCGACCCCAAACGCGCCGCGGCCATCGCAAACGGCTACGTCGCACAATACCGCAATCTTTCCGAACACCTCGCCATCTCGGAAGCAGCGCAGCGGCGTTTGTTTTTTCAGCAGCAATTGACGGAAGCGAAAAACAACCTGGCCGGCGCGGAGGAAGCGCTGGTGAAAACGCAGCAAACCACGGGGCTGCTGGAGCTGAACAGCCAGGCGCGCGCCCTGATCGAGGCCGCGGCACAGCTGCGGGCGCAGATCGCAGCCAAGCAAGTGCAGATTCAGGGCATGCAAACCTATGCCGCGCAGGACAACGCAGGCCTTGTTCAAGCTGAGCAGGAGCTGGCCGGTTTACGCACACAGTTGACAAAGCTGGGCGGCAACGGCGATCTCGATGCCGGCAATCTGAATGTGACCGGCGGCAAAGTGCCCACGGCGGGTTTGGAGTACGCGCGCCGTTTACGCGACGTCAAGTACAACGAAACGATCTTCAACATTCTGGCGCGGCAGTTTGAAGCAGCCAAGCTGGACGAAGCGCGCGAGGGCGCCCTGGTGCAGGTGGTGGACTCAGCAACCACGCCGGAGTGGAAGAGCTCCCCGAAACGCAGCATGTGGGCGCTAGTCTCCTTCGGCCTCGGCTTTGTTCTGAGCTGCTCGATCGTGCTGGCGCAGGGGGCGATGCGGGTGCTGCGCCGCGATCCGGAAACGGATCGGAAGTTGAATGCGCTGGGCGGGATGCTGCTGCCCTTTCCACGCCGAAGAAGGCCTGCATGATTCTGGTCACGGGTGGCACCGGCTTTATCGGTTCCAATTTCATCCTGCAATGGCTGCGTGAGTCGGAAGTTCCAGTTCTGAATCTCGATCTGCTGACGTATGCCGGCAACCCGGCAAATCTGGCTGTGTTGAAGGACGACAAGCGCCATCGGTTGGTTGTGGGAGACATCGGCGACGGCGAGCTTCTGCGTTCGCTGCTCCACGAACACCGCCCCGAGGCGATCGTGCACTTCGCCGCGGAAAGCCACGTCGACCGCTCGATCGTCGATCCAGGCGCATTTCTGCGGACCAATATCGAGGGCACATACAAGCTGCTCGAAGCTGCCCGAGCCTATTGGTCGAGGCTTGCAGGCGATGCCCGCGCGCGATTCCGCTTTTTGCATGTATCCACCGATGAGGTATATGGCTCGCTCGGGCCGAACGACCCACCTTTCAGCGAGCAAACTCCGTACGCGCCGAACAGCCCGTATGCCGCGTCCAAGGCCGCGTCCGACCATCTGGTCCGCGCCTACCACCACACCTATGGGCTGCCTACGCTTACCACCAACTGCTCCAACAACTACGGCCCGTTTCAATTTCCTGAGAAGCTGATCCCCGTCATGATCCTCCACGCGCTCGAGCGCAAGCCTTTGCCGGTCTACGGCGACGGCCGAAACGTGCGTGATTGGCTGTATGTCGAGGACCACTGCCGGGCGATCCAGACCGTTCTCGAAAAAGGCGAGGTGGGCGAGGTCTACAACATCGGCGGTGCCAGCGAACGTACCAATCTGCAAGTGGTGTATGCCATCTGCGATGTGCTTGACGAGCTGCGCCCGGACGGGCCTTCGCGCCGTGAGCTGATCTCCTTCGTCACGGACCGTCCCGGCCACGACCGCCGCTACGCGATCGACGCCCGCAAGATTGAACGCGAACTGGGCTGGGTCCCACGCGTTCCATTCGAGCGAGGTATGCGCGAAACCGTCCGTTGGTATCTGGACCATCTCGGGTGGGTCGATGCTATCCGTTCCGGCGCATACCTTGACTGGATGCGGACTAACTACGCGGAGCGCCCAGCCCTCGCGGAACTGGACGTCCGATGAAGGGAATCATCCTTGCCGGGGGCTCCGGCACACGGCTTTACCCGGTTACGCATGTCGTTTCCAAGCAACTGCTACCGGTGTACGACAAGCCGATGATCTACTACCCGCTTTCGACGCTCCTGCTGGCGGGCATCCGCGACATCCTTGTTATTTCCACGCCGCAGGACTGCTCGCGGTTCCAGGCTTTGCTGGGCGATGGCGCGCGCTGGGGAATCTCGATTGAATATGCGGTCCAGCCCTCCCCCGACGGCCTGGCGCAGGCTTTCCTGATCGGCAAGGAGTTTATCGGCGCAAGCCCGAACGCGCTCGTGCTGGGCGACAACCTCTTTTACGGCGAAGCCTTGGGAAGCCTGCTGAAACAGGCGGCCGCAAAGAAAGAGGGCGCAACGGTGTTTGCGTATCGCGTAAAAGACCCCGAGCGCTACGGTGTGGTTGAGTTCGACGCAAATGGCCGCGCGGTGAGCCTGGAAGAAAAACCCGCCAAGCCGAAATCGCCTTATGCCGTCACGGGGTTGTATTTCTACGACAGCACGGTCGTGGATATCGCGGCGAGCCTGAAGCCTTCGCCGCGCGGCGAGCTCGAAATCACCGACGTGAATAAGGTGTACCTTGAGCGCGGTTCGCTCGATGTGAAGGTCATGGGGCGGGGGATGGCGTGGCTCGATACCGGAACGCACGACTCACTCTGTGAGGCTGGAACGTACATCCAAACGATCGAGCGGCGGCAGGGTACCAAGATCGCCTGCCCGGAAGAGATCGCCTACCGCAATGGCTACATCACCGACGAGCAGCTGTGTGCGCTTGCCGAGCCCATCCGTAAAAGCGGCTACGGGCAGTACCTGCTCGATATTCTCCGGGAGCACACCCCATTTCAGGTTGAAACGTAACGATGAAGGTACAGGAAACAGCCCTGCCGGGAGTTTTGCTCCTAACGCCCAAGCAGTTCGCGGACGGGCGCGGGATGTTTATGGAGACCTACAACCAGCGCGCGATGGAGGAGCTGGGCCTGCCCACTGCCTGGCCGCAGGACAATTTTTCTCTGTCGCGCCGCAATGTGGTTCGAGGCCTGCATTACCAGCTTACCCAGCCGCAGGGCAAGCTGATCCGTGTGCAATACGGGGCGGCGCTCGATGTCGCAGTCGACCTGCGCCGTTCCTCGTCCCACTTCGGCCGCTCGGTAACAGTCGAGCTGCGGGCCGAGGAAGGCGCGATGCTTTGGATTCCGCCCGGGTTTGCCCATGGTTTTGCCGCATTGACCGAGCCGCTGGGGTTCGCCTACAAGGTCACGGACTACTACTCCGCGGCCGGCGAGCGCACCATTCTGTGGAACGACCCGGAGCTGGGCATCGAGTGGGGCTTGCCGGAAGAGGAGGCAATCCTGTCGGCCAAGGACGAAGAAGGCACGCGCTTCGCGGATGCCGAGGTGTTCGCGTGAAATCGCGTGTTCTGCTGCTTGGCGTGAATGGCCAAGTCGGCGCGGAGCTTGCCCTGCACTTTGCCGACACAAACCTTCTTGCGCTCGACCGCGCGGGCGCGGACCTGAGCCAGCCCGAGTCATTGCGCGCCGTCGTCCGCGCGGCTCGGCCGGATCTGATCCTCAACGCCGCCGCGTACACGGCAGTCGATCGCGCGGAGTCGGAGCCTGAGCTTGCCGACTGTATCAATCACCTGGCTCCCGCCGTCCTGGCCGAGGAAGCAGAACGGCTCGGGGCTGTGCTGGTCCATTACTCAACGGACTACGTTTTCGACGGCACAAAAACCACGCCCTATGTTGAGATTGATGAGCCCAACCCGCTCAATATCTACGGTAAAAGCAAGCTCGCCGGCGAGCGCGCCATCGCCGCTGCCTGCTCCCGTCACTTAATCCTGCGCACCAGCTGGGTGTACGGGCACCGTGGGCACAACTTCCTGCTCACCATGCTGCGTTTGGGTCGCGAGCGCGAGGTGCTGCGGGTCGTCGACGACCAGTGGGGTGCTCCCACTTCGGCTGCGGCGCTTGCGAAAGCAACACGGGCGGTATTCGACCGGGTCGCCTCGGGCGAGGTTGAGAACTGGCCCGGCGTGTATCACACCACCTGTGGTGGAAAGGCAACCTGGGCCAAGTTCGCACGGGCCATCTTTGAGCAAATGGCAGAACAAAAACCGAGGGTGGCAGCGATTCAGACCGCAGATTATCCCACTCCCGCGAACCGGCCCCAAAACTCCGTGCTTGCGTGCGGAAAGCTGCTTCGCGCTTTCGGCGTGCAGCTGCCGCCATGGGAGCATGCGATGAAGGCCACCCTGCAAGCCTTGCCGGAACTGTTCGCGAAGCAAACCGTGTAAGCGCATGGCCGAACCGGGTTTGCACCCCATGCCGAGCGCCCTGCGTTCCCGTGCGTACCGCGCCGCAAGGATGGGCGCGCGTTTTTTCCTGGGGCAGGGGGCTGTGCAGCTGGTCGGGATCATCGCCGGCTTCTACCTCGTTCGGGCGTTAAGCGTTGAGGCGTACGCGCAATTCGGCTTTGCGACCAGCTTTCAGCAGTTGGCGACCCTGCTGATGGACTTCGGCCTGGCGAGCACCATCGTTCCACTGGTGGGGGCACGCGCCGCGGATCGAGCTCTGGTGGGCAGCTATGTCCGGGCCGCGCAGCATCTCCGCAACCGGTCGTTTCTGCTGCTTTCGCTTCCGGCGCTGCTCATTTTCATCATCATCATGCGCCGCCATCATTGGAGCGCCACGGCCCAAATCCTGCTGGCTGTTTCCGTTTTCTCGTCCGTGTACGCATCGGGCAAGGTCTCGTATTTTTCCGTTCCGCTGATTTTGGATGGGCGTCTGATGGAGATGTACCTGCCTCAGGCGGTCGCCGGCATCCTGCGTCTTGTACTTCTGGGCCTTCTCAGGGTCGCAGGCATACTCGACGGTCCCCTGGCTGCGTTGTCCGGCACAGCTACGATCCTATTGAGCGGTCAGCTGCTGGAGAAAAAAGCATTGCCCTCCGTCGTCTGGCCGAAACACGGCGAGCCGGAGATTGACCGTGAAGTCCTGCGATACATCCTGCCCGCCGTGCCTGCCATGGTGTTTTCGGCGTTTCAAGTGCAGAGCTCGGTGTTTCTCATCAGCATCTTCGGCCAAACCGCGGGTATCGCCCAGGTGTCCGCGCTGGGCAGGCTCAACCAGGTTTTCGCGATCTTCATGATGTTCAATGCCGTCATGGTCGAGCCGTTTATGGCCAGGCAAAGCCGCGAGCGCTTCCTGTCCCGGTATCTCGGGATACTGGCTGCGGCGGGGGTACTCTGCGCGATGCTAGTTGCGCTTGCTTTCCTTTTCCCCCAGGCGTTTCTTTGGATTTTGGGGGCGAAGTATCGGGACTTGCAGCGGATTGCCGGATGGGCCGTTTTGGCCGGGGCGCTGAACTACATCCAGGTGCTGCTGTGGATCATGAACCGGTCGCGCAAATGGGTTTTCTGGAGAGGGACGGTGTTGGAGATCGGCTTGGCGGTCTTCGCCGAGGCTGTGTTCCTGGCGATGCACGGGGTCCATACAACAGCAGACG
>CAXTKZ010000090.1:11078-13893 GCA_964244985.1 uncultured Acidobacteriaceae bacterium | reverse complement strand
ACGACACAAGCGCGCTGCCCAATCGCAAACTGGTTGCGCTGGTGCGGAAGACGGCGGCGGAGAAAGGCATCCCGCTGCAGCTCGACCTGGTGCAGGGCTACGGCGACGACTCATCCGCAATCCAGGAAAGCTCGGGCGGCGTGCCGACGCTGAACTTCGTGGTGCCCGTGCGCTACACCCACGCGCATAACGGCATTGTGAACCGCGGCGATTTCGACAAAATGGTGGATTTGATGGTGGCGGTGCTGGAGAAGCTGGATGCGCGGACGGTGGAGGAGCTGCGGGATTTTGCGCCGGCACAGTAATCTGCGATAATTTGCGCTCCTTAGTCGTTAGTTTGCAGTGCTTATCGGCTCACGCCGTACGACTACCGGCTAAAAGGGCTTAATAAACGGCTTGGGGCTATAAGGCATATTTACTTCCCAGAGCGCTTCACCCTTGGTTTCCTTTGGTCCGTGATACACAACTGCCGAGTCGCCATCGTGATTAGAAAAGTTGCCGTACATATACCAACCTGCTTCGTGTTCTGCAGTTCCACAAGGAAGCGGACCTTTACCGTAATGTTCATCTGCGCATCGTGCACCACGATAGATTTGAAAGGAAACGAGCGGATTACGACTGTCAACAAGAGTTTGGCTGATCCCAAGCGCGTCCAACGATCTGGAGTGCGCGGAATCACGCAAAAGCCATATGAGATTTGTCACCTGTGAATCACTTGTATGTTGGGGAACAACTAGTGTGACGATGCTGGCCTGTTGGTGAAAAGCCTGGAAAGCAGGAGCAAATACTACAGGAATCTTTCTCGCTTGCCGCCGTCCTCTGCTGAAAAACTTTGTCTTCTGAACTCGATGAAGACGAGTTGCTGCATCCAGAAGGAATCGTGATTCCAAGAAGTATCAAGACTGCATAGTTTCGGCACTTATTGCACATATTCCGCTCAGTCCAGCTCGGCCAGAATGTCCGCGAATGGAATCACCACATCCCGCAGCATCAACATATCGACATTCTTAAGCCTGCCCGTCTGGAACCTGAGTAGGCTGTTGTCGATCGGATCGATGACATAAATGGCGGGGACACCCATGGCTTCATAGTCTGCAAGCCGGATGATGAGCCGGGAAAGCCGGTCTTCGGGACTGAGAACTTCGATGGCCATCAATGGCGGAACCGTCGCGATTGGCTCATCTGGGTAACCTGCGTCCAGAATAGCGACGTCTGGTACCCGGTAGTGCCGCTCCCCAGTCTGCGTGCGCATTTCGGGACGCACCCGAATTACCCACTCCCGCCTGTGCATTTTGAAGAAATAGGCCAGCGTGCCTTGCCATTCCGAATGCCGTCCCTCACCCATCGGGCGCTCCTCGATCACGCCGTCCACATACTCAGCATCCGGCTCGTAGCTGGTGCGCAGGTACTCTTCCACTGAAACAAGCGTCGCTGCCATACCGCACTCTCCTTTACTGGATCCGTCCCGGACTCGGCTTGCTTGCCGTAAGTCGCACACCCATGCCGTTCAACAGGCTCCGCGCCTGCGCGCCCTCGGGAGAGGTCGGATAGCGCTGCACCAGCCCGCGCAGGTCGCGCACCCCCGCGTCCCGCTGCGAGCTCGCGAGCTCCGCCTCACCCTTGCGCAGTTGGGCGGCCGGGGCCTTGGGCGAGCCGGCAAACTGCTCCAGCACGATGTCGTAATTGCGGATCGCCGCCGGATACAGCGCCTGGCGGTAGGCAATCTCGCCCAGGTAGTACGAAGCATTCCCGGCAACCTCGGTCTGCGGATAGTACTTCACCACATCGGCAAACTCACTTGTGGCCAGGTCGTACTTGGCACCGTTGTAATCGCGCATGGCACTCTCGTAGAGCTGTGCGGCAGGTGGTGCCTGCGGTCCGGCTGTGCTTGCCTGCGGGCCGGATCCGGTCAGCGGGACGCTGCTTCCGCCGGAGGGTGCCGCAACGGGCGCACTCCCCAATGGCAGCGCGGGCGCACCCATGGGTGCAGCTGAGGATGGTGCATTCACATTGCCCATCTGCCCCTGAATACCGGTCAGCGTCGTATCCATCCGGCCCAGACGCGTTTTCAGCTCGTCCACTGAGTCATTCAGGCTTTGAATTTGCCCGGAAAGCTGGTTGTTCTGGCCTTCCGCGTCCACCTTGGCCTGCAGCGAGGTCATCTGCTGCGACATTTTGTTCAGGTTGTCGGTGGACTGCTCGACTAGGTGTTGCAGCACGCCCAACTGCTCGGAGTTCGACCGCTGCAAAGCCGTGAGGGCATCCTGCAGTGCCTGCACCTGCGTCTGCAGCTGAATGATTTCCCGGGAAACAGCAAGGGCGGGGCGGGCGGGCGCAAGCAGTGCAAGCGCGAAAAGAACCAGGATCGGAGGGAATGACTTCCGCATGGAGCGGTCTCCTTTTGAGTGAAACGAGATGGGAGCGCCCACAACAGAGGGCTGATCAAAAATAATTGTAGGAACCACTTGTTGTCCTGCGCAACCTGTGTGGCCAAGCGGTGTGCTGAACGACAGAGCCGGTTGACGTCACGCAATGCAACGGACACAACAGGGAACACCAACTGCATCACACCAGAAAACAATCGGAGGATTCGATGTCGAAAGAGCTCTATGAAGGTCAGCCCAAACTCGGTATTCCCAAAGCAGCTGGAATTCCGCTGATTGTCCTCACCAGCGTCAGCGTTTGCGCGCTGGTCGCCGTGTTGATCATCCTGGGCCGGAACAAGTAATCCTGTTTCCTAAACTGATAAGCCCGGCGCTCTCGGCACCGGGCTCTCAACCTAGCGGTCCACGGTAAACTGCGCGCGACGATTTTT
>CAXTKZ010000090.1:0-10978 GCA_964244985.1 uncultured Acidobacteriaceae bacterium | reverse complement strand
TTGACGTCGTAGCTGTCGTAATCGAAAAACACATCTTTCACGTTTTGATGAAAGGTTGCGTCATCGACATCGTTCTCGTTCAGGTTGCTCGTACTCACTGGCGGCGCGGTGGAGCCTACCGTGACCCGTGCGGTCGCATCCGCCGAGCCGCCGTCCCCGCGGGCGACCAAGTGGTAGTTCGTAGAGGCAGTCGGTTTTACGGATTGCGTGCCGGAGGTGGCGACAGCTCCTAAACCCTCGATCGAAACGTCCGTCGCATTTGCCGTATGCCAGGTCAGCGCAACCTGGTCGCCCGGATTGACTGAAGTAGGTGTGGCGGTAATGTCGGCAGTCGGTGCGGCCGAGCTTTGGATGGGCGGCGGAGGCGGCGCGGGCGCGGGTTTTTTGTGGCAGCCAGTGATGGCGACAAGCGCGGCAAAGCCGAGCAGGGAAGCCCGCAAGCGCGGGGCATGGCGAACAGGTGTGTGCACAAAGCGCTCCTTCAAAGTAGGTTCAGTGCGGGCTCGATTCACTTCGAGCTCCAATTCGGCTGCGAAAACGAGCCGCCGTGGGTGAGCATCTGCTGCTCGGTGCCGTCGGCAAGCATGGTCCAGATCTGTTGGCCGCCCCCGCCCTCGCGCTGAAATGCGATATGGCGGCCGTCGGGCGACCAGGTGGGAAAGTCGTTGCGGCCCGCCTCGTGCGTCAGCTGGATCCAGCGTTTGGAGGCGACATCCATGATGTAAATATCCTGTCCGCCGGGCGCGCCGGGGCCGTACTTGCGGTTCCAGGCAAAGGCAATAAACTGCCCATTCGGCGACCAGGAGGGCGAGGTCGCATAGCCGCCGTCGGTCATGCGCTGCACATTGGCGCCATCGGCATCCATGGTGTAAATCTGCGGCAAACCGGTCCGGCCGCTCACCCAGGCAATCTGGGCGTTCGTTTTTGGGTTCCAGGTGGGCGAAACATCCGGCCCGCGAAAGTTCGTGAGCCGCTGCACACCATTGCCGCTTGCGTCGCTTTCGTAAATCTCTGAATCGCCCGCCGGGCGGTCCGAGGAGAATGCAAGCCGCGCCCCATTGGAGGCCCAGGCCGGTGACAGCGTCGTACCCGCGGGCGAGTTGAACGCCACCGGACGGTTCAGGTCGAGCGAGTACATCTTGATGGACCAGCCGCCCTTGCCGAGCGACGAAAATGCAATGCGCGCGTTGTCGGGCGAAACATGCGGGGACAGTGAGATCGTACCCAGGTGCGTAATGGCGCGCGGGTTTTCACCGTCGTAGTCCATCGCCATGATTTCCTTGGTGTCGCCGCGTTTGGAAACGCAATAGACGGTGGTTTCCGCGATACCGGGAATACCGCCCAGCCGCTCGATAATCTCATCGGCAAACCGATGGGCGATGTGGCGCGCACCCTGAGCGGAGGCCGTGTCGGAATATTGTTTGCCGAAAATTTGCGGACTTTGCGCGTTCTTGGTGTCGTCAAGGAAGCCTGTCACCGCGAGCTGCCCGGCATTGACCGAAAACGTGCCGAACGCCAGCATTTCGGCGTTCGCCGGCGCGGCGGCAAACGCGGCGAGCTGCACATCGCCCTGCGAGCCCGGCATCAGCGGCGGCGCAAGCGACTTCGACACCATGTCGAAGATGCCCGCATTCTGCAGGTCCTTGTAGAGGGTCGCGTCGAAGGTCTGCTTCAGGGTGTCGGCGTCGGCGGAACCGGGCTTGAAGTTGGCCGCCGCGATGCGGATGCGGGCAGCACCCAGGTTGGTGCCGGTGCGCACCCAGTCCTGCGCATGCGCGAGTGGAGCGGCGAAGCAAAACAGCACGGCACAGCAAGCGCCGGAAAAGGGAGTACTCATGAGCCTCATTTGGGTCCGGTTACCGCCCAGACTGCTCACAATAGTACTGCACCAGCAGCGTGGAACCGGTGTAACCCGGGGGCAGGGGACCATAGCTGTCAACCCGCTGCACGGCGCGTAGGCAGGACTGGTCTAGCGTGGCCGAGCCGCTGGACTGCTGCACCTGTACCTGGCTGGGTGAGCCGTCGCGGCGGACAACAAACGTCAGGTACACACGCGAGCCCTCGCGGGTTGAGGGGTCCACCTCCTGCTTGTACCAGTTCTGCTCGGTGCGGCGCTTGATGAGCTGAACGTACCAGGGGAACATCGCGCCGAAGTTGCCGCCCTGCACACTGACCTGCGCCGATGGGGTTGCCTGCGCGGTCGAGCGCGGCACCGCTGCGGGCGCGGCCTCGCCGAAGTTCGCGCGATGGTTCGGCTGAACCTGGACGTGCGGTGTCGCGGGCACGAGGGGGACGTGCTGCACGGGTATTTTCAGGGGTTTCTGCTGCTCCACTTGCTTTTTCGGCTCGATCTTCGCGGCCCGCTTATCGGGAATTGGGATTGCGTCCTGCACATCGGCGCGCTCGGCTTTCGGCGCGGGCGGGGCAGGGGCGGGGCTGGGTGTTTCGGTCGCGAGCACTTCCTTGGTGGGCTGCTCGTCGCGCGGCAGCGGGATCGCCGGCGCGGATGCAACCATGGTCGCTTGGATCGCACCCTGCGTATCGCTGCGGTTGCCCCAGGCATTGCCGTGCAGATGGAGCACCGCCATCAGCGCAAGCGAGCCGAAGATGGCGGCATGGAGCAGGAGCGAGCCCAGGGCAGGTTTGCCGAGTGGGTCACGGTCGAACTGGGTAGCGCGGAGTGCCATAGGGTCAGGTTACGAAACAAAACACCTGCATTGTGAGACGGTAAGCGTCGGAGCTTCGTCGGGCGAATGAGAAACCTGCACATCAAAGCTCAGCTTCGGAAAAAGCTGCGTCAGCCTTGCACGCCACATCTGCGCCATCTGTTCGGCCAACTCAGAGTTTTCAACGTCCGTCGTCGGTATCCGGTGCGAAGCGAAGAAGTCGGACGGTATTTCAAAGCTGTTGAAGGATTGCTCGATTTCGATCCTGGACGTGCCTTTCGTAAGTGCTGCTCGAACGTGGCTCCGGTTGTCTTCAGATTCCAGGATCGATGACAAAAAGACCATCTCTTCGAACTCGACGAAGTCAGGCCAGAACAGTTTGCAGTACATCAGCGCATCGAGAGGGCTGCCGAACGCCGATGCAAAATCCAACACACCGAAAGCGCGGGTGTCGGCATCGACATGGATTTGCTTCAGGTGCTGCACCAGATTCGCACTCATTGCGGTATCTCCTCCGGCCTCGCGGCGCGCGCTCGATTCGCCGGGCTGCCTGGCCCTTTCCGGGGGCGGGCTCTTTCACAAGCGGCGGCTCGACTCCGCCGTGAGGCTTACCAACTGACCGAAACACCAGTATTTCATTCCTTGCCTTGTCAAACGTCGTATACCCAGTGACTTTTCCATTGCTGTTTCTTTTCGCCACGGAGTGCCTACCTTGAGCAGCAGAATCAGGCTGGACGATTGTGGTCCGTTCGCCCAACCTACTTCCCCTGCAGCGGCTGCGTCACAATGCTGATATTGGTAATCCCTGCCTGCTTCACCGCGTCCATCACCGAAGCAAACGCCCCGAACGGGACCTTCTCATCCGCCCGCAGATAGATGACCTGGTGCGCTGGGTCGGGGTTGCGAAGCTTTGCGGGCAGGTCGGCCAGGTTTACAGGCTGGTCGCCGAGAAACACATTTTGCTGCCGGTCGATCGTCACCACCGCGCGCTGCTGCGTTACTTCCTTGACGGTCCGCGTTTTTGGCACCGCGACCTCGATGCCTGACTGCAGCACCGGCGCGGTAAGCATAAAGATCACAAGCAGCACCAGCACCACATCGACCAGCGGCGTGATGTTGATCTCCGCGAGCGCGGTCTGGGTATGGCCTTCCCTAGTTGTGAACGCCACGGGCGGGCACTCCCAGCGGATCCTGTCCGGACCGCAGCTCCGATTCCTCAAGCGAATTCAGCAGCTCGCGCGCGAAGTCGTCGTTGCGTGCACCGAACTCCCGGCACCGCGCCGTGAACTGGTTGTACGCCACCACCGCCGGGATCGCGACCAGAAGACCCGCCGCTGTCGTCACCAGTGCTTCCGATACACCCGGCGCGACCGCCCGCAGCGTCGCCGCCCCTGCCGTGCCCAGGCCGTGGAACGCGTCGATAATGCCCACCACCGTCCCGAACAGCCCGATAAACGGCGAGATGGCGCCGATGGTGGCAAGCCAGGTAAGCCGGTGTTCGAGCGCCGTCAGCGATTCGCTCGAAGCTGTTTGAGCCGAGCGCTCCAGCGCCGTGATGTTGCTTGGACGGCCACCCCCGCCGGTCTGCCGCCGGTAGGTTTCATACACCTCGTCGAACACCGAAACCAGCGGCGACGGTTTGAATTGCTCGGACACCGTCGCGATCTCCTGCAAGCGCTGCGCTTTGCGGAACGCCCGCAGAAACCGCACACTTTGCCCGCGCGCTCGGCGAAAGGTCGCGAGCTTGCCGAAGATGATGGCCCACGAATACAGACTTGCGAGCAGGAGCACACCCAGCACGGCAAGCGCGACAGGGCCGGAATTGGCGAGGATTTCAGCCAACGCGGACCCGTGCCCGGTGACCGGCGGCGGGGCGGCGCTGGGGTCGTCTGCCTGGAGGAGGAGAAAAGCGAAGGAAAGCAGGGTCATGCCGCGGAGAAGGCCTCCCTGCCACGTTAGCAGACCCCTCGCGGCGGGTCCAAGTTACCGTGGGTCGTTCGGGACGGAACGCCCGCTGCTATCCTCATGCGTGGGACCCCCACCATGCTCCAGGAACTGCGCGCGGAAAATTACGCCGTCATCGATCACGCCATTGCCACGTTCGGCCCGGGCTTGAATTTGCTGACCGGCGAGACCGGCGCGGGCAAGTCCATCCTGGTGGACGCGCTTGCGCTTTTGATGGGGCAAAAAGCGTCGAGCGACATCGTGCGGCATGGCGCGGATAAGGCAGTGGTCGCCTGCGTTTTCGACCTGACGCCGGGCGCGGAAGCCATTCTTGAAGAGAACGGGCTTGATCCGCAAGGTACCGAGGTGATCCTGCGTCGGGAGGTGCTGGCCACCGGTAAGGGACGCGTGTTCGTCAATAACCAGCCGGCGACGGTTGGGGTTTTGCGGCAGCTCGCGCCTGAGCTTGCGCTGGTCCACGCGCAGTCCGATACTGGCAATGATTTCGACGAAGCCCAGCAGCGTGGGCTGATTGATCGCTATGCCGGGCTTTCTTCTGAGGCCGTTGCCGCCGCGTACCGGCACTGGCGCGCGCTTCAGGCGCGTTTGCGGGCGCTGGAACAGGAAGAACAGGACCGTCTGCGCGCGCTCGACCTTTGGAGCTTCCAGTACAAGGAAATCTCCTCCGTCGCGCCTTTTGAAGATGAGGACGCGAAGCTGGAAGGGGAGCGCCGGGTGCTCGCCAACTCAGAAAAATTGCTGGCCTGCTCGCGGAGTGCGTACGAGCTTTTGTATGAAGGATCGGCCTCGGCGGAAACCGCCCTTGCCGCCGCGCTGAAGCAGATCGAAGAGCTGGCCCGCTATGACGTGCGTTTCCAGGAGCAGGTTTCGCAGCTGGTGGAAGCACGGGCCGCGGTTGGGGACGTTTCGGCCACCGTACGCGACTATGCGGAAGGCGTGCAGGCCTCGCCCGACCGGCTGGAAGAGATTGAGGACCGCCTGGCCGCGCTCGACCGGCTCAAACGCAAGTATGGCGCGACGCTGGCGGAGGTGATCGCCTATAGCGAGCAGGTCGCGGGCAAGATCGCCGACATTGAGAACCGGGACGAGATCGTCAAGGCGCTCAAGGTTGAGCTCCAAGCGGCGGAACAGGCGTACACAACAGCCGCGCGCGCCTTGTCAGGGCAGCGTACGGAGGCTGCGGCAAAGCTGGGCAAGCGCGCCGAGCAGCAGATCAATGACCTTGCCATGCGCGTCCGGTTTGAGATTTCGGTGGTGTGCAGGGAAGAGCAGGCGACCTGGCAGGCGCACGGCTGGGACATAGTCGCGTGCCGCATCGCGACCAACGCCGGCGAGCCGGTCAAGCCGCTGAACGAGGTCGCTTCGGGCGGCGAAATGTCGCGCGTGCTGCTGGCTCTGAAAGTAAGCGTGGAGGAAGGCGCGCAGGCACGCGGCCGCCGCAAAACCGCTGTCCCCAGGACGCTGGTCTTCGACGAGATCGACATCGGTATCGGCGGCCGGGCAGCGGAGGCGGTCGGGCAAAAGCTGAAGGCTCTGTCGCGCTCGCAGCAGGTGCTGTGCGTGACGCACTTGCCCCAGATTGCCGCGTTTGCCGACCAGCACTTCCTGATTGAGAAGCGCGAAAAGCAGGCGCGCACGGCGACCAGCGTTCGGCTGCTGGAGCGGAAAGACCGGACGGAGGAGCTGGCGCGGATGATCTCAGGGGCGACGGTGACGGACACAAGCCGGAAGCACGCGGAGCAGATGCTGGAGGCGAGCCGGTGACAGTGGTGAATCATGAGTTTTGATATTCACCTTACGATTAGCGATTTAATCGGCGTCGGCGGCATTCTGACGACGATTGCCAGCGTGCTTTGGGCTGTCTATGAAAAGCGTCAAACGCGAAGTGCTCGCGCCGAGACTGCCCGTTTTCGACAGTTGCTGATCCAACAGCAAGTAGCTGAATAATTCGCTCAAGTGCCCCAGCTCTCTATTGATCTCTCGCGTGCGGTGAGTGCCAAACGTTGGGTTCACGCGACGGAAGCAGCTTTGCAGTTGAGCGCTGAATTAGCGACATTAAAGGGTGCAGACCGGATTGATTCCGTAGTAGGTTTGCAGCACGTTTCCTTGATTGACACAGCATTAGCCATGCTGGGCGAATTGTATCGACGTGTAGCGCACATGGATGCGGGCACGGAGTCGCCGGAATTGGCTGAAGCTTGTCATACAATCATTGTGTACGTTCATACGATCCGACGTGCAGTTACAAGTCGAGCGGCACTCGGTGGAGACAACGATGGCAAGTGAAGCACAAAGCTCTCTGCAAATTCCTCAGCCCCCCATTCCGCGAACTATTGACGCAGATGAGGCGCTTATTTCGAGAATTCTAGAGAAGAGCCGCGAAGGAAAAATCGTATGGCATCGCGAGAAAAACATCTACCGTGCGAACACGAGCGGCAGCTTGTCACTTGTATTGGAGACGAATGACCTTCCTGTATTCGGTCGTACTTGGGCATCATTTTCTGTATCGCGTTGGAGCAAAGAAATTTTTAGGCTTGATGGCAACGCAAGCGGTACTAGCTTGCTGAACCTTGCGGGACTATCTTTGAGTGGCAAATCGCAGATTGTCGATCAGCTTCTAGACTATTTGGAACATGCTCGAAAAGAAGAGGTACGAAATGCCATGAGAGAAATAGAGCAGCTCTGATTTCTCCCCGTCGATGTATTCCATATCCGGGCGGTAGCTGGTGCGGAGATATTCCTCAACGGAAACATGCGTTGTTGTCGCCATGGGCAGCCTCGCTCATGCCTATTCTAGCTTTGGGCCGGGCCGCGGTTGCAGAGAAACGGTTTGTGATTACTCTACGATTCCCAGGCTTGCCCCAGTGTGCCCGAGGTTGGCCTGCATCTTACTTCCCGACGCCGCCGATTCGGTGCGGTTGCCTAACTGCCCTCCGGCGCACACGACTTTACGAGGTTTTCCCCCGATGAAAAATACTCTTGCCAAACTCAGCCTGGCCGCCGTGGTCCTGTTCGCCCCACTCGCGCTCCAGGCACAAACCGACAACACCATTTCCGGACACACCACTGTCGCCTTCAACCCGGCGTTCGCACAGCAGCTTTCCTCATTCGGCATCACCATCGCCGACCTTAACGGCAATCCGCTCCCGAACAACACCCTGACCCTCAACACTCTCGGGGGCGTACTTGATCTTCAGACCGCGTTTGGCGAGGTGGAGTTTTCGGGCGGGTACCTGGTCACGGCACAAGGGCAAACCCTTCGGGTCCAAAATCTTGCATTCAGTATTGAAAATGCAACGACGGCATTTATCTCCGGTGTGTTCATCGTGAACGGCACTTTTGTCGGCCGGCAGCCTATTTTCACGGTCAACCGGAACCCGGTCGGGACGGTATACACCCTGCCACTCCAGCCGCAAAATGGAGTCCTTACTTTCAATGGGTTCAGCCTCGGGCTGTCGCAGGTCTTTGTCGACCTGATCAATGGCGCGGTGGGTCAGCCTGCGCTCAACGCGGGAACGCAAATCGGCACATCGAATGTGTTCGCCGTGGTCGCCCCTCCCCCAGGCAGCTAACGCGGGAGTCAGGGTTAGGACCGCAGGGAGGCCGGGTTCGGTCTCCCTGTACTGTTTTCAGTCACGAAGGTTTCCGGGAAGTGCCGGGATTCTGTGCCCGTCTCTAGAATCCGCATCGGTTTCCCAAAGTCTCGCAGGTATACTACGGAGATGGCCGCCACCGTCCAGATCACGCCTGCTCCAGGTTCGACTCAAGGTTCCGTCCCGCCCCGCGTACCCGGCTCAAAGCGCATTCTTCTGCTGAAGCCGCGCGGGTTCTGCGCCGGGGTCGTCCGTGCGATCGATATTGTCAACATCGCGCTTGAAGCTTTCGGTGCGCCGATTTACGTCCGTAAGGAGATCGTGCACAACTCTTTTGTCGTGAACGAGCTTGCGGACAAGGGCGCAATCTTTGTCGATGACATCGCCGAGGTGCCGGAAGGCGCGCGCGTCATCTACTCGGCTCATGGAGTTTCCCCCGCGGTACGGGAGAACTCGAAAGCGCGCAAGCTGAAGGTCATCGATGCGACCTGTCCCTTGGTCACCAAGGTTCATGTGGAAGCGATCAAGTTCGCAAAGCAGGGCTACTCGCTCGTGCTGATCGGCCACCGCGACCACGACGAAATCGAAGGCACGCTCGGCGAAGCACCTGATGTGACGCAGGTCGTTTCGACGGTGGAAGAAGTGCAGGCACTGCAGGTACCCAACCCCGAGCGTGTGGCGTACCTTACCCAAACCACGCTTTCTCTTGATGAGGCGCGTGACATCATCCAGGCGCTCAAAGAGAAGTACCCCGCGATTGCCGGGCCGCACTCGCAGGATATTTGCTATGCGACTGAGAACCGACAGGTCGCCGTTAAAAATGTCGCCCATCAAGCCGATCTGGTACTGGTCGTCGGATCCACCAATTCCTCCAATTCGAATCGGCTCGTTGAAGTGTCGCGCAACCTGAGCACAAACAGCTACTTGATCGACAAAGCCGAGGATATCCGCCCTGAATGGCTGGTCGGTGTGGAGTCAGTTGCGGTAACCGCGGGCGCGTCCGCGCCGGAAGTGCTGGTGCAAGGCGTGGTCGACTTTCTTTCAAGCCGAGGCTACGGCGATGCCGATGAGGTCGAGGTAATGCCGGAAAATGTGCGCTTCGGCTTGCCGCCCGAGATCGCGAATGCCCCGGCCCGGGCGCTCGCGGCAAAGGCCTGAAACCTCCAAGCCCGCAGCTGAGTCGAATTAGAAGCGCATGAGTACACCTCCCACAAGCGAACAGCCCAGCGGCAAGTTGCGGTTCGGCCGCCTCGACATCGCGCTCGGCCGCGTGGCTGACGCGATCGGCCGCGCGTGCGACAACCTGTTCGCGAAGCAACACCCGGAAGGTTGGTGGTGCGGCGAACTCGAAGCCGACTCCATGCTGGAGGCCGATTACATTTTCGGCCATATTCTACTCGGCACGGGGGACCCCCAGCGGCTGGAACGGGCGCTGACCGAGATGCTGCGCTATCAGAATGAGGATGGCGGCTGGTCGATCTATCCCGGGGGGCCTTCGAATATTTCGCTCTCGGTGAAGTGCTACTTCGCCTGCAAGCTGATGGGCTGGAGCGCTGAGCATCCGCGCCTCGTCAAGGCGCGGGAGTGGATCTTGGCCAATGGCGGCGTGGTCGAGTGCAATACCTTTACCAAGATTTACCTGTGCTTCATGGGTCAGTACGACTACGACGCGGTGCCCGCGGTGCCGCCCGAGATCGTACTGTTTCCCAACTGGTTCTACTTCAATGTTTATGAGATTAGCGCCTGGTCGCGGGCCATTCTTGTTCCGCTTTCGATTGCTTACGCTAAAAAACCGTTCAAGAAAATTACGCCCGAGCAGGGTATCGATGAGCTGTTTGTGGGTGGCCGCGCAAGCGCGAATCTCCATTTGCGCTGGGACAAGAAGCCGGTCTCCTGGCGCAACTTCTTTCTCGTTGCCGATCGCGTAACGCATTGGTTCGAGCGGGTGCATGTCCGTCCGCTGCGCAAGATGGCGCTGAAAAAGGCTGAAAAATGGATGCTGGCCCGGCTGGAGATGTCGGACGGCCTCGGTGCGATCTACCCGGCCATGCTGAACGCGATGATTGCGCTGCGCTGGCTTGGCTACTCACTCGACGACCCGCAGATGATCCGCGCGCTCGACGAGTTTGAAAAACTCGGCATTGATGAGCCGGAAGGCACCCCCGGACATCCAGAGCCCACCTTCCGCATGCAGCCCTGCATGTCGCCCGTGTGGGACACAGCGCAGGCTGTATTCGCCTTGGGCGAAGCAGGGGTGGACCGCGGCGATCCGCGCATGCTGAAGGCCGCCGACTGGATGCTCTCAAAAGAAGTGCGGCATAAGGGTGATTGGGCCGAGAAAGTGCGCGGTGTCGAACCCGGCGGCTGGTACTTCGAGCACAACAATGAGTGGTATCCGGATGTGGACGACACGGCGCAGGTGCTTCTTGCACTCAACAAAGTTGAGAATCCGCGCGAGCGCTACCAATACGACGTAAGCCGGCGCGCGCTGGACTGGATCTTCGCCATGCAGTGCCGCGGCGGCGGCTGGGCGTCGTTCGACAAAGACAACGACAAGATGATCTTCCAGCACATCCCGTTCGCGGATCACAATGCAATGCTCGATCCGCCGACGGTCGACATCACCGGGCGGGTTCTCGAAACGTTGTCGATCTACGGCTATACGCGGGCCGACAAGCGGGTCGAGCGGGCCATCCGCTTCATCTTCGACGAGCAGGAGTCGGACGGGTCCTGGTTTGGACGCTGGGGCGTCAA
>CAXTKZ010000089.1:0-13975 GCA_964244985.1 uncultured Acidobacteriaceae bacterium | reverse complement strand
AAAAGGGGAGGAGCTTCGGCTCCTCCCTTTTTTACGTTGCGAGCACTGCCTGTAGGAACGCGGGCCCGTTACAATCGGGGATGTTCGAGAGAAAGGTCCAGACTTGATTTCCTTGCTTGCTTTTCTGCTATTTTCTCCGCCTGCCTCTTCCACGCTTGCGGGCAATTGGATCACTTCGGATAAGTCCATTGTGCAGGTGTTTCCGTGCGGCGGGGCTCTGTGCGTCAAGATCGCGACGATCGCGAGGGCGGATGTGCCGCGGACGGACGTGAGCAACCCGGACGCTTCCCTGCGGGGGCGTGCGCTTTGCGGATTGATGATTGGGGCTGGGTTTACCCGGGACGGAGCGGACAAAGCCAAGAACGGGAAGATCTACGATCCTGACTCAGGGAAAACCTACTCCGCGCAGATGCAAGGGCAGGGCGACACGTTGAAGCTGCGCGGGTATGTGGGGTCGCCGCTGTTCGGGCGGACGGAATCGTGGCACCGCGCGGCAAACACGATTCCGCCCTGCCGCTGAAACCTACAGCTTGGACGACCGCTGCACGTCGCGCACGTTTGCAATGCGGCGCAGCCCTTGCTGCAATCGGTCGAGATGGCGTACATCCTGGGCATCGAGCGTGAGCTCGATGAGTGCGCTGTCGTTGGGGCCGGGGCGGGTGTCCATGGAGCGGATGTTGGTGCCTTCCTCGCTGGCGGTCGCGGTGATGTCCTTCAGCATGCCGGGGCGGTCGTCGCACAACACCGTAAGCTTGACCGGATAGGTCGCCCGGCGACCCGCGGCACCAACGCCGCCGCCCGCAAGGGCTTCACGCGCCCATTCGACGGAGATGCGCCGGTCAGACTCATACAGTAGGTTTTGCACATTGGAGCAGGCGCGCCCGTGCACCGCGACTCCCTTGCCGCGCGTGACATAACCGATGATCTCCTCGCCGCGGATGGGGTTGCAGCAGCGCGCGCGGTACACCAACAGCTCGTTCGATCCCTCGACTTCCAGCGTTTCCGATGCGGCATTGGCATGAACCTGCAGCCGCTTCGCGTCCTGAGCACCGGTCGGTACGCTCGGCTCGTCCGGCGTCGCCTGCTGGTGGAGGATGCCGGGGGCGAGCCGGTTGAGCACCTGCCGCGCCGAATACTTGCCGAAGCCGACCGCGGCAAGCATGTCGTTCGGAGTCACCAGCGAATACTCGGCGGCGAGCCGGGCGAAATCGGACTCCTCGAACTTCGACAGCGCAATTTTGTACTTGCGGGCTTCGCGTTCCAGCAGCTTGCGTCCAATCTCGATGGCGCGCTCGCGCTGGTGCTCGTTGATCCAGTGCTTGATTTTATTGCGCGCGCGCGAGCTTTTAACGAAGGTAAGCCAGTCGCGCGAGGGGGTGTGGCCCGTTTGGGTCACGACCTCAACGATGTCGCCGTTGCGCAGTTTGGCGCGCAAGGGCACAATGCGGCCATTGACCTTGGCCGAAACGCAGGCGTGGCCGACCTCCGTGTGCACGGCGTAGGCGAAGTCCAGCGGGCTCGCGTCCTTGGGCAGCGCCACGACCTTGCCCTTCGGGGTAAAGGTGTACACCTCTTCGGGATACAGGTCGATCTTGAGCGTCGAAATGAACTCGCTGGGGTCGGTCATCTCGCGCTGCCACTCGACCAGCTGCCGCACCCAGGCCAGGCGCTGCTCGTCGCGCGCGGAAACAGGCGAGCCCCCGGCCTTGTACTTCCAGTGCGCGGCGATGCCTTCTTCTGCGATGCGGTGCATTTCCTCCGTGCGGATCTGCACTTCGAACTGGTGGCCGGCGTCGCCCATCACCGTCGTATGGAGTGACTGGTACAGGTTGGGCCGGGGCATCGCGATGAAATCTTTAATGCGGTTGGGCACGGGCCGGTACAGCGAATGAATCAGCCCCAGCACGGCATAGCAGTCGCCCATTGAGCCGGTAATGACGCGCAGCGCCAGGAGGTCGTACACCTGGTCGACGCCGATACCGCTTTCCTGGAGCTTTTGGTGGATGGAGTAAAGCCGCTTGATGCGCCACTCCACCCGCGCCGCGATGCCGTGCTCGATAACTTTCTCGGACAGAAGTGCTTCCACCCCGGCAAGAAAGCGCTCGCCTTCCGTGCGGCGGGACTCGATCGCCGCGTGCAGCTCCCCGTAGGCAGGCCGGTCGACATACTGGAAGGCCAAATCTTCGAGCTCGCCGCGAACCTTGCCCATGCCGAGCCGGTGCGCTAGCGGAGCATAGATGTCCAGCGTTTCGCGCGCAATGGACACCTGGCGCTCGGGCTTCAGGTGCTCAAGCGTCCGCATGTTGTGCAAACGATCAGCCAGTTTGATCAGCACAACACGGACATCGGTGACCATGGCCAGCAGCATCTTGCGGACGCTTTCCGCCTGGCGGTCTTCCCGATTCGCAAACTGGATTTTGTCGAGCTTGGTAACGCCCTCAACGATGTGCGAAACCTGTTCACCGAACAAGGCGGTGATCTCAGGCGTGGTGACCGGGGTATCCTCAACCGCGTCGTGGAGCAGGCCGGCCGCGATGGCGGTCGAGTCGAGCTTCATATCGGCCAACACAATCGCGGTCTCAAGCGGATGGAGCACATAGGGCTCGCCGGACGCGCGCAGCTGGCCCCGATGCTGTTTGAGGCAGAACTCCCAGGCGCGGCGGATGATCTCGGTGTCGTCGGCGGGCCGGTTGCGGTGGACGGTTTCGATGAGCAGGTCGTAGCGCGGGCCGGTCAGGGCAGCAGTTTCGGCGTCGTACTTCGCGAAAGCCTCAGGGGAGGACACAGGCGCGTGCTTCGTCGGAACGGGCCGACGGGGCGATGCAGGTTGCGCGGGAAGGGGTTGCGCGTGCGCCATAAGTAATTATAGGCGGGTGCGTGGACTTTTTACTACAATGCGGTAAACTCAGCCGCATACCTGAGGGAGCAGTCCATGGCCGTGCAGACGCAGATTTCAATAGAAGAGTACCTGCGGACGAGCTATCGACCCGATTGCGAGTACATCGACGGGGAGCTTTTAGAGCGGAACATGGGAAAACGAGAGCACGCGCGGGTGCAAGTCTTTTTGGCGGCTTGGTTTTTCAACCACGAACGCGAATGGGAGGTGTCCTGCTACACAGAATGGCGCACTCAGGTTTCCTCTACGCACGTGCGAATACCAGATGTGGCTCTAGTGCAAACCGGATTGCGCTCTGCAGTATTAGAAAATGCTCCGGTGTTGATTGTGGAGATCCTTTCTCCGGCGGATACGTATACCGAGATGAAAACTCGCGTTGCCGACTATCAACACATGGGAGCGCAAACAATCTGGATCATCGACCCGGAAACTCGGTCAGGGCAGATGTGCGAAGGAGATACGTGGACCCAAGCTGCCATACTTTCAGTGACGGGAACCCCGATTTATGTCGAGCTGGAGCAGCTGTTCCGCAGCGTAGACGAAAGCTGAATTTCATCTAAACAGGCGGCGGCAGCTCTTCCATCGCTTCCGCCTCAGGGTTGACCGGCTCGCGGCGCACCTTCTCGATTTCACCCCACATCGCGGCCCAGGTTTTATCCCAGGAACCGGAGGCCAGCTTCACCTCGACCGCCTCACGCCACGCGGCATCCGGCGGGTCCAAGGCTTTTTGCAGCGCGGCCGCAAACGCTTGGGGGTCGCCGGCGATCGCGACGAGGCCTTCCTCGGCATAGCCGCGCACCACATCGTGGATCGGTGTTGAAACAACAGGCTTGCCTGCGGCCAGGTACTCGGGCGTTTTCGTGGGCGAGATGAAGCGGGTCGACTCGTTCAGCGCAAAAGGCAGCATCGCGATATCCCAGCCGGCAAGGTAGGCGGGCAGCTCCGCGTAAGTTTTCGAACCAAGATAGTGAAGGTTGCCGCCGGAAGGCAGGGCGGCGGAGTCGATCTTGACGACCGGGCCGATCAGCACGAAGTGAATCTCCGGGCACAGCCGCGCGACCTTGCCCATGAGCGCAATGTCGAAGCGCTCATCGATAACTCCATAAAACCCGGCGCGTGGGTGTGGGATTGCTGCCTGGTCGGCGGGGTCGGGCAGCGGCCCGGCGGCAGCGCGGAAGTGCTTGACATCGATCGAACTCGGAAACGGATGGACATTGCCGTGCTGCCCGCGCTTGGCCTCATACAGGCTCATGCCGCCGGTGAACACGACATCGGCCCGCTGCAAAAGCTGTTGCTCACGCTCGCGCAGCTCGGGCGGCGCGCCGTGGAAGGCACTCAGCTCATCCATGCAGTCGTACACCGTCGCCTCAGGCGTCAGGTCCTCGGCAAAAGCCAGGGCCATGGGCGTATAAAACCAGCACACGTAGCGAGTGATGGCGAACTCATCGAGGAAACTCCGCAATAGGTCGTGCTCCAGCGTGTCGCGCTCACCGGCCGGCGGCAGGTGCGACCGCAGCACTAGGACTGCCCCGCCTTCCTCGCGCATCACCTCAACATGGCCCTTCCCCGCACCATCGAAAATCGGCTCCTCCCAGTAGAAAACCCGGCGCTCCCGCGCGGCGCGGGACAGAAGATGCTGGGGCCGCTGCGTAATAAAATGCCAGCGCAGATGGCTGAAGCAAAGGAGATCGAGCGGCGCGTCGGGCGACGGAGTCAGTGCGGTGTCAGTGGGCTCAGGCATATTCTGCAAATCGAAAACCTCGCGCGGGAAATCTGGTCCTTGGATGCGTGCCTAGCCGGTTTGTGTTTTGAAGGCATCGCAAAGGAAGTATGAGCACACTTTTCGATCTCGAACGTTTTGTGGCCGCGCAAGCTTCCGTCTGGGAGCAAGCCCGCGCCGAGCTGCGCGCCGGGCAAAAGCGCACACACTGGATGTGGTTTATTTTTCCGCAGATCGCCGGGCTGGGCGCGAGCGCAATGGCTGTCCGCTATGCCATCGGGTCGCGCGGCGAGGCCGAGGCTTACCTCGCGCACCCGATCCTGGGCCCGCGACTGCACGAGCTGACCGCTATCGTTCTCGCGCTTGAAAAGACGTCGGTCGAAAAGATATTCGGGTACCCCGACGACCTGAAGTTTCACTCGTCGATGACGCTGTTTGACAAGGTTGCCGAGGAAGACGGCATGTTCGCCCACGCGCTCGAAAAGTATTTCAGCGGTCGAAAAGATGCCGGGACCCTCGACCGCCTGCGCTAGGGCTCGCGATACACTATCGGTTCACCCATTTCCTCAGCGAGAGTGCCCTTGAGACAGCTTTATACAGCCCGCCTTGCGACCAAGCTCCTCCTTTCCGACATCGCGCAGTGCTTCCACCTGGAGTTTGCCGTGGACGAGCTGCCGGAGTTCCCTTTCAAGCCCGGCCAGTTTGTATCCTGCGTCGCCGACGACCCGAAGACCGGCAAGCAGCAGACGCGCGCCTACTCGATTGCCTCGGCGGCGCGCGAGAATATGTTCGATATTTGCGTGAACCGTGTGGAAGGCGGCTTCTTCTCAAACCTGCTGTGCGATCTCAATGAGGGCGACACGGTGAAATTCCACGGCGCACACGGGTTGTTTGTTCTGCGGCAGCCCGCGGTAGACGGCGTGTTCATCGCGACAGGCACAGGCATCGCGCCCATGCGCGGCTTCGCGCAGTGGCTTTTCCCGGAGAATGGACCCGACCGCAGCGAAGGCAATGACTATTACCTGGTGTACGGCACCCGCTATGAAAGCGACATCTACTACCAGGATTATTTTGAGCAACTGGCGGCGAAGCACCCCAACTTCCATTACGTGGCCACATTGAGCCGCGGGCAGGAAAGCTGGGGAGGCCAGCGCGGCTACGTGCAGGAGCATGTAGCGCGCCTGGTTGCCGCGCGCGCGGAGCAAAAGGTGCTGGTCGGCGCGGGCGGCGTACCGCCTGAGTCGTCCCCGAACGGGCCGTTCGACATCCATGCCTATATCTGCGGGCTCAACGACATGGTGACGGCCAGCCGCGACCGCCTGGTGGGCATGGGTTGGGAAAAGAAGCAAGTCATCTTCGAGCGCTACGACTGAGCTTTGCGTTTGGTAAGCACGAGAAAAGGGCCGGTCCTCCGGCCCTTTTTATTTGCGCCCAGGGGGTGAGGTGGGGTTCCTTGCAAAAAACATACCCGCCGCGAAAAACATCACCGCAACCGCAATTGCCCCCAGGGTGCGGCCGGGCGCGTTGAAGCGCAGCGATAGCGCCGCCACCACCAGCCACACTCCCGCGCCCACAAACCAGATACCGTATCGCCAGGCCCGCATACCTCTGTGTGATGCCGTGCCATGCCGCCCATGGCGTGCCGAGCTGCTGTATAGTGGACAAAGCGGCAGCCCTGCCGCACACACGCAGGCGCGTAGCTCAGTTGGTTAGAGCGCTACCTTGACACGGTAGAGGTCGCTGGTTCGAGTCCAGTCGTGCCTACCATCCTTTCCTGGATCTAGTAAAAGCAGAACGACCGCCCCGCGGTTTCCTCAAGGCTGTTCACTCAGGAAATGGTTTGGTGAGCCACGTTCAACGAACGGTTTTGCGCAATACTCCCGCAGCCATTCCCTTGCCGATCTCCTTCCCCCCTAAGTTTCTACGCAGGGGGAAAGCAAGCGTGAGATGATCAGAAATCTTCTGAGCGGGAGTGCAGCCGATCTTTCCCCTTCGACCTCGGCATGGATGGGTTTTGAGCGCGCTTTTGGCCGTATGTGCGGAAGCGCAGCAGCCCCATGTGGTGCAGCCCGGCGCGCCGGGGCAGCCCAGCAAGGTGCTGCCGCCCTCGACCCGACCGGCCGCGCCCCAACGCTCCGCGGCGGATGTCGAGTTTATGCAGGGCATGATCATGCACCACAACCAGGCGGTTGAGATGACGGCGCTGATTCCGTCCCGCACGGAAAACAAGCAGGTGCGGTTGTTGGGCGCGAAGATCAGCAGTTCGCAGACAGACGAAATGCAGTTTATGAAGCGCTGGCTCCATGCGCGCGGTGAGCCTGTCGGCATGACCATGCCGGACATGCCTGGAATGGAAATGCCGATGCCGAGCATGCCCGGCATGCTGACCCCGACGCAGATGCAGGCGCTGCGTGGCGCGCGGGGCGCGCAATTCGACCGGCTATTCCTCCAGGGCATGATCCAGCACCACAACGGCGCGCTGGTAATGGTGAACGACCTGTTCGCCAAGAGGGGCGCGGGCCAGGATGCGGACCTGTTCAACTTCGCTACCGATGCGGACAACACGCAGCGGGCGGAGATACGGATCATGGAAAACATATTGAAGGAGAAACAATGACCAAAGCAGGAATGTTTGCCCTGAGTGCGCTGTTTTCTATGTCCGGGATGGCCATGGCACAAAAACCGAGCGCGCCGCCCGCCCCCAATGCCGCGGTTGCGCCCACGCCGGATGCAAAAGCCCCGGCCAAGCCGACCCCGACCGATGAGCTCGATGAGTTTGCTCCCAAGCCCGCGCCGCCTCTACCGGCGGGCATGACCGGGTCGAGCACAAGCGACCCGCGCTACAGCCTCAAGCCCGGCTTGTACGACGCCGGTGAAACGGCAATGGGCATGAAGCACCTCGACTTTGTAAAAAAGCCCGGCGCGTTTCGGCTCGACGCAACCTCGCCGGACGATCCGCAGGTAAGCAAGACACTTAGAACTCTGGGCATGAACGATACCTCAAAGATGCCGAACTCGCTGAAGCCGGTGATCGCTCAACTGGCGTACGCGAACTCGGATTTTGCGTTCCAGGGCGATCATTTGTTTCAGGGCAACTTTTACGGTGTCAGCATTTACGACATTGCCGACCCGTCGAAAACAAAGCTGCTGACGACGCTGGTGTGCCCAGGCGGCCAAGGCGATGTGTCGGTCTACGGCAAGCTCCTGTTTATGTCGGTTGAAATGCCGAACGGCCGCCTGGACTGCGGCGCACAGGGCTTTGCGCCGGACCCCGCGCCCGCCGCCGGCCATGAGCACGAGCACAAGCCGCCGACGGCGCAGAAAGATCGGTTCCGCGGCGTCCGCATCTTCGACATCTCCGACATCGCCAACCCGAAGCAGGTAGGCGCGGTGCAAACCTGCCGCGGGTCGCACACTCACACGCTGGTCGTGGACCCCAACGATAAAAACAATGTGTACCTCTATGTGTCGGGCACGTCGTTTGTGCGGCAGGGGGAGGAGCTGGCGGGCTGTTCAGGCGAAAAGCCGGACAAGGACCCCAACACGGCGCTGTTCCGGATCGATGTGATCCAGGTGCCGGTGGCCGCGCCGGGGGAAGCGAAAATTGTCTCGAGCCCGCGTGTCTTTATGGACGCGCGCACAGGCGCGCTGAACGGGTTGAATAACGGCGGCAGCCACGACGACAAACCGGGTGCGAAGCCGGCGGATACGAACCAGTGCCATGACATTACCGTGTACTCGGCGCTGGGGCTGGCGGCCGGCGCGTGCTCCGGCAACGGACTGCTGCTCGACATCAAGGACCCTATCCACCCCAAGCGCCTCGACGCGGTCAGCGATCCCAACTACTCGTATTGGCATTCTGCCTCGTTCTCAAATGACGGCAGCAAGGTGGTGTTTACGGATGAGTGGGGCGGCGGGTTGGGTGCTCGCTGCCGTCCAAACGATCCGAACAAGTGGGGTGCCGATGCCCTGTTCCGCTTGAACGATGACAAATTGAGCCTGGTCGGCTACTACAAGCTGCCCGCGGCGCAGGGCGACACGGAAAATTGCGTGGCGCACAATGGTTCGCTGGTGCCCGTACCCGGACGCGATATCGAGGTGCAGGCCTGGTACCAGGGCGGCATTTCCGTGATGGACTTTACCGATCCCGCCCACCCATTCGAGATCGCCTACTTCGACCGCGGCCCGATCGACGCGAAAACGCTGGTGCTGGGCGGTTCATGGTCGGCGTACTGGTACAACGGTCATATCTACAGTTCGGAGATCGCGCGCGGGCTCGATACCTTTGAGCTGACACCGACGAAGTTCCTGACGCAAAACGAAATCGACGCTGCGAAAGCGGTACAGGTCTCTGAGTTGAACGTGCAGAACCAGCAAAAGATCGAGTGGCCCGCGCGGTTTGTGGTGGCACGCGCGTACATGGACCAGCTGACACGGTCACAGGCGCTGCCTTCGGACCGACTCGCCGCACTGAGTCACGCGATGGACGACGCCCAACACTCGCCTATGCAAAGCCCCGAAATGGCGAAGCTGCAAAAAATGGCAGCCACGCTCGACGGAAGCGCGAGTGCGGCGAATCCGGCGGATGCGCAGCGGATGCATGCCCTGGCGGCTATCCTGATGCACCCGGCGGCATGATCGCCTGAACCAAGAAGGGTCATCCTGAGCCGTAGGCGAAGGACCTGCTTTCTGCTTGCAGTGCGGCTCAAAGCAGGTCCGTTGGCGCAAAGCGCTTTCACTGCGTTCAGGATGACCCGGTTTTGGTTCTGAGTAACAGTTTTTGGACTTCTCACACCCTCCAGGATGAGAGGTGTTGCTGTGTTGTGAGCCAAGCTGTCGGGCGGCGCATCGAATCATATATGTCTGCAACACAAGCCCCCGCCGTCCGATTCGGCTTCGACAATACCTACGCGCGGCTGCCGGAGCACTTCCACGCCCGGGTGAACCCGACCCCAGTAGCGGCGCCCCGGCTGATTAAGTTGAACGTGGAGCTGGCTCGGCAGCTCGGGCTCGACGTGGACGTGCTCGCAAGTCCGGAGGGCGCGGCAATTTTTTCCGGAAGCCGCGTCGCCGAAGGTTCAGAGCCGCTGGCCCAGGCCTATGCCGGGCACCAGTTCGGATACTTTGTTCCGCAGCTCGGCGACGGCCGCGCGAACCTGCTGGGCGAGGTTCTGGGGCTGGATAGGGTGCGCTACGACATTCAGCTGAAAGGCTCTGGCCCAACGCCGTTTTCGCGGCGAGGCGATGGACGCGCTGCTCTGGGGCCTGTGCTGCGCGAATACATTGTGAGCGAAGCAATGGCGGCGCTGGGGGTGCCGACAACCCGCGCCCTGGCGGCAGTTGCGACCGGCGAAGCCGTCATGCGGGAAACTGTGGTGCCGGGCGCTGTTTTGACGCGCGTCGCCCGCAGCCACATCCGCGTGGGTACGTTTCAATACTTTGCCGCGCGACGCGATGTGGAAGCCATCCGCACGCTGGCCGACTACGTGATAGCCCGGCACTACCCTGAGGCGCGCTCTTACCGCGCGCTGCTCGATGGGGTGATTGCGCGGCAGGCGCGTTTGGTTGCGCAGTGGATGTGTTTGGGCTTTATCCACGGCGTGATGAACACGGACAATATGGCCGTTTCCGGCGAGACGATCGACTACGGCCCCTGCGCCTTTATGGAAGCATTCGACGGGGATATGGTCTTCAGCTCGATCGACCAAAATGGTCGTTATGCCTACTCGAATCAGCCCCGTGCCGCGTTGTGGAACCTGACCCGGCTCGCGGAAGCACTTCTGCCGATACTGGCAGAAGATGAGGGTGCCGCCCTTGCGTCGGCGAATGAAGCGCTGCTCGCGTTCGAGGGCCAGTTTGAAGCAGCCCGCCTCGCCGGCTTCCGGCGCAAGCTTGGGCTTGGAACGGAGCGCGAAGGAGATGCGGTGTTGGTTGAGGACCTGCTCGCGCGCATGGCCGCCAACCAGGTCGACTTCACCCTGTTTTTCCGCTGCCTGTGCAAGGCCGCGATAGGGGAAGACGAGGGAGCGCGGGCGCTGTTTGCGGACCCCTCAGCGTACGACGCCTGGGCCGCCGGATGGCACGCCCGCCTCCACGGAGAGGCGGATCCAGCTCAAACCATGCGCCTTGCGAACCCGGCGTTTCTCCCCCGCAACCATTTGGTCGAGGCGGCGATCCAGGCTGGTCTCCGGCACGATTTCCAGCCATTTGAGGAGTTGGTCAACGTTATTCAACGCCCGTATGAAGACAGGCCGGGGCTTGAACGCTATAGCACCCCGGCGCTGCCGGAAGAGTGCGTGCACCAAACATTTTGCGGGACGTAGATGTTTTTATACCTATGCCGGGTCATCCTGAACGGAGTGAAGGACCTGCTTTTCGCCCTTCAGTACCACTTCTAAGCGCAGGAAAACAGGTCCTTCGCTTCGCTCAGGATGAGCCGAATATGAATAGGGAGAGAACCACATGAGCAGCAAATCCAACGATGAACTCATCAGCGCGGGCGGCTTCCGCCTCGACACCGACATGACCGAAGAAGCGCAAGCGCAGCAGGACGAGATCGCGCGCCTCGAAGGCTTAAAGACCCCAACCCCGCAGGACAAAGAGCGGTTGCGCTTTCTTAAGGGGGAATAACAAAGCCAAGGACGGGTTCGTCTCGGGGGCTTTGCAGAGCTTAACCCCGGCTTCACCGGGACGGGGAGGTTGAGGAACCAAGTACTCCCTGACTTGGTCTAGTCGGTAAAGACTAGGCAGCAAGCGCGAACGCTGGGGCTACCGACTTGGTCGGGAAGCTCACAACATTGGCCTTGCTGGCGACAACAGCCTTGTTGGCATGTTTCGTCTGTGTGTCCGGTATCGGAGGCCACACCACCCGGCTCGTCAGCTCCCAACCCTCCGTCCCCGTCGAAGCCGTGACGGGCCCACCAGAATGCTTGCGGTTCCAAGCCCTCTGGTGGACCCGGCGGGAGTCGAACCCGCGTCCGAAGACGTGAATCAGAGTCTGTCTTTTTACGAGCGTTACTTGCCCCTTTACGAGGTAGCCTGCGAGCCAAACATCGGCTCTACACATAAGATAGCTGCCGAACCGGTTCGGATTCAAGCTGCAAATTGCGCCGGCTCGCGACACTTTCCCATTCCGGAACTCAAAAATCCAGCCGTGCCGCTACCTGTCCCGTGCGGCTGCCCCCAAAATCCGAGCCCCGCGCCGCGGTGATCCGCCCGAAGTTGCCATTGGTGATGTTCAGCGAAGGGTCGGCCAGGTTCGTATGGTTCAGCACGTTGGTGAACGTCCCTTCCACGCGGAAGTGCACCCGCTCCGTCACCGGGAACACCTTCGACAGCCCCGACGACAGGTTCACCGTGCCCGGCCCTTCGATCAATCCGATTTGCGCGTTGCCGAACCGTCCGATGGGCGCGAGGTACCCCGCCGCAAGCGCCTGCGCCGGGGTGTCGCTGGACGATGTGTCCACCGCACCCGTGTGGCAGGCCGTGCCCGGCGTCCATTGCGCGTTGCCTGGGCAGGTAAACGCCCGCTCGTTGATCCAATTGCCGCGGTTCTGCCCCATGGGCCGCGCGGATGCCACGCGGTCCGGCTTTTGCGCGCGATGGCCCGGGTCGCCGTACAAGCCGCCGTTCAGGCCCGAGCCGGTGCCTGAAGGATCGGCCTGCCCTGAAGGGATGTACGCCGACAGGTAAGGGCCGGACGCCACAACAAAGATATTGCTGGTCTGCCAGCCGCCTACCGCGAGGTCCAGCCATCGGTTCATGTTCGACCCCAACGTGCGCCCGCGCCCCATCGGCAGCTCATAGAGCGCCGTCGTGGACCAGCGGTGCCGCCGCGTCCCGTACACCTGGCCGAAGTCGATGCTGCGGTCGCCCGCATAGGAGGCACGTGCGCCGCCCGTTTCGCCCGCAAACCCGGTCTGGTTCGGGTCTTGGTTGTCGGCAAGCGACTTGGCACAGGTATAGGTCGAGTCGAACTGAAGCCCCGCGCGCATTCGGTGCGTCAGCTCTGCCTGCCCCGATTGGTAGCTGGCATTACCGCCGGTGGAGCGCGTGTTGATGCGGCCCCAGTTGGGGAAGGGTCGCGCGGAAAGCGGCTGGTTGTAGGCCGAGATCGTGGACGAGTACGGGAGGTCGTTGAGGTTGGGAGCCCAGACCAACTGGTGCGTTTCCAAGCCGATATACGACGCGCGCAGCCCGTAGCCCCGTCCCAGGTCGCGGTCCACCGACAGGCTGAACTGCTCGGAATACGGATCCTTCCAGTGGATATCGTTTGCGGTGCCGAAGTAGGCCTGCCCGAACGCGGGGGCTCCCGCATCACCTGCCGCTGCGCTGGTGATTACAGGCCACGCGAAAGTCGGGCCCGCGCCGGTTTGCAGGTTTTGGTAGGTCGCGGTGTCCGACTGGAGCGTGCCGGTCAGCGAATAAAAGTTGCCGCCCAGCAAAGTGATGTAGTAATCGCCGAAGCCTCCCCGGATCACAGTGCGGTCGTTATCGAAGGGCCTCCAGGCAAACCCGAACCGGGGCAGGAAGCGCTTGGTCGGCACTATGCGCAGCCCCGACGGAAGCCCGGCCTGCGTGTTGGTCAGCACAGGGGTGCAGGGCGCGCCGTTGGCCGCCGCGACGCCGGAGGAGGTACCCACGTTGCAGGCGTCAAAGCTCGCAAGAAAGTTGGGCGCGAGCGTCGCTTCACCCCCCGCCGGGAAAACAACACGGCCCGACTTGGGCACGGACGGATCGAAGTTGCCTATGTTGCCCGAAGGATCGTTGTAAGCGGGGTGGTACTCATAGCGCAGTCCGTAGGAGAGTACGAGGCGCGGGGTGGCGTGCCATTCATCCTGAAAAAAAGCATTCGAGTACAGCGAGCGTCCGTCGTTGTCCGAGCGCACAACGTCATACGCGGTGTTGTTCGGCACGCCGAGCAGAAAATCCGCGAACTCGGCCCCGGTGAACTGCGCTTCGCTGAAGTCGAAAGTGCCGTAGTTGTCCGCGCCCTGGAAGCCGAGCGGCGTGATGGCACGCACTTGGCGGAAATCCACGCCGAACTTGAAGCTGTGCTGCCGCACTTGCCAGCTCACTGTGTCGAGATACTGCCGCGTGCGCGATTGCGTGAGCGAGGTAAGCCGGTCGGCATTGAGCGAGGTATACGACGAAAAATCGAGCTCAGGGATGCCGTTGAAGTACAAGTTTTGCAAGCCCTGCAAACCGGACGAGGCAACAAAACCCGGCCCATTGAAGCTGTTGGTGTTGCCGCTCTTCTCATAGGTGAACCCGAAGCGGAATTCATTGATGAGCGACGGCGTGAAGTTGTAGTTGGCCGCGATGACGAAGATGCGGTCCTGCGTGGTATTCGTGCTTGA
>CAXTKZ010000088.1:0-14198 GCA_964244985.1 uncultured Acidobacteriaceae bacterium | reverse complement strand
AACAATGCCATCGGCCCGAACGCGAGCCAGACAAACCTGTATGGAACCGGGATCGGCAGCTTTAACGACCGCATCCGCGATTCCATCCGCGGCGGGTATATCTTCGGGACCGACTTCCAGGTGCAGGGTTTCGCCACCGGCCTTGCAACCGACCCGAGCGCCTACACCAATCAAACCACGGCTGCTTCCGACCAACGCACGGCCGTGCTCGATCAAGCCGACCTGATCCGCGCCTCACTGGCCGGCGCGCTGAAGAACTTCAGCTTTACCGATGCCGCCGGACAACAGACCACGGCCGGACAGCTGAACTACAGGGGCCAGCCCGCGGGCTGGGCAGGTACGCCGCTGGAGGACGTGAACTACTGCTCCGTGCACGACAACCAGACGCTGTTCGACGCGATTCAGATCAAGTCGGCGGCGGCGGATACGGTGGCTATGCGCGCCCGTCGGCAGGTGTTGGCCATGAGCCTTATTACGCTTGCGCAGGGTGTTCCTTTCTTTCAGGCCGCGGACGACCTGCTGCGCTCAAAGGACATGGACAACGGCAGTTACAACTCAGGCGATTGGTTCAACAAGATCGACTGGAGCCTCCAAGGGAATAATTGGGGCATCGGGCTGCCGCTCGCGAATGTAAACCAGGCGCAATGGCCGATCGAGCAGCCGCTGCTCGCCAACGCTGCTCTGAAACCGACCCCGCAAATCATTACAGGGACAACTAAGGCATTTCAAGACTTCCTCAAAATTCGCTACGGCTCGGGCTTGTTCCGGATGGCCACAGCGGAGGAAGTGCAGGCAAACCTGAGCTTCCTGAATACAGGGCAGAATCAGACACCCGGCCTGATCGTCATGAAGCTTGACGACCACGGTCAAAACTATGGAGGCTTCCACCACATCGTGGTCTTCTTCAATGCAGGGATTGCGCCGGTAACCTTTACCGATGCGAGCCTGCAGGGAGCTGCACTGCACTTGCACCCGGTACAGCAGCAGTCTACGGATACAACCGTCGGCCAATCCACTTTCGATTCGAAAGCGGGAACGGCAACGATTCCGGCTCTGACAACGGCCGTATTTGTAAGCAATTAGAAGCAGATATGACTTGCCCGGCGCTTTTCAAAGCATGAACAAGAGCGTCGGGCATTTGTATTGCAGAATACAGATACTAGTTAGGGCGGATGCAGTTTTCAGTAAGCAGCCGCCTTACCGCCGCTACCAGAGCAGCGGGACCGGCCCACGTTTCCACGACTGCATCGAACAGCTGCCGCACCGGCTGAGGTCGATGGTCAATGCAGGTTGCCAACAGCTTCGTAAGTGGACTCACATTCCGGCTTTGAAACGCCAGATGCGCGGCTTCCCAATCCGACAGCGAGTGTCCGATCACCACCAAGTTGAACTGCCTTTCCTCAAGCAATGCGGGAACCTGCTCCGGATAGGCTGAGATGACCTCGCAGCCCGTGGTACGCAGTACGCCGGCGCGTGTCAGCAACAGCTGCTCATCGCGCCCGACCGACAGAACTTCGCCCCGAAGATTCAGCGGTCGACTGGCTGAAAACACGGGCTGCATTGGGCGAGGGTAGCTGATAAAGGGTGCGCGTGCGGGGATAGCCATGATGATTGCTCCGTTGTAAATAGTCAGAATCGGTAGAAACGCCGGGTGCTTGCCGGCAGGAGCTTCCATCATGCGGCGTCTGATAACTCAGAGGTGTTCAACGCAGTACATTAGCCCCCATTTGTGTGCAGAGCTAACGCTGAAAAAATGATTTTCGGTCACCTTCACGTAACAGCAAGTAATCTGCAATCTATCAACGGTAACCTGTTTGCCGGATCGGTCTGGGATTGGCTCCTCGTTCAGCAAGGGCGGTACACTCGTTGGACTGTCGGAGGGCAGACCCATGACGAAAACGGACTTGATAACCCGGCGTGCGGTGCTGTGCGGTCTGGGAGCGGTATCGTTGGCCGTAGCTGTGGAGCCGCTGCGGGCACAGGGGGCGCGGATGGAACTCACCGTCCATCCGGAAGACGTCTTGGCGACAGTACCCACCGACTACATTGGGCTCAGCTACGAGTCGGCCCAACTGGTTCACCCCGACTACTTCGCGGCCGGCAATCGCGAGCTTACGGCATTGTTCCGCACACTGGGTCGGCATGGAGTGCTCCGCATCGGCGGCAACACCAGCGCCTATACCGCGTGGCAGCCGAACGCGCCCGCCGCGCCGGGGAAGGGCAAGGACGCCGCCGCGTATGGACCCGACCTCGGCGCGCGGGTTGAGAATCAGCAGCCAAGTGCCTATGTGTTGACTCCGCATGCCATCGACAATCTACGCGGTTTTCTCGATGCGACCGGATGGGGGTTGATTTATGGGTTGAACCTGCGTTTCGGCACGCCGGAGTCCGCGGCGGACGAGGCTGCCTACGTTCAAAACGTATGCGGCCCGAAGCTGCTGGGGCTGCAATTCGGCAACGAGCCCGACCTGTTTAATCACGAGCTGGGCAGCGAGGCGGAAGCGACCCGCTGGACCTATGACGAGTTCCTCCAAAAGTGGAAGGCGATGTACGCCGCTGTGCATGCGCGCTTGCCGCAAACCCCGATCGCCGGGCCGGATTGTGCGTTCAATGCCGCCTGGGTCGAGCGGTTCGGCAAGGACACCCGCGGGCAGGCGGCTTTTCTCACCACCCACTACTACGCCGAGGGTCCGCCGAAAGACCCGCGCATGACCATCGACTTTTTGCTGCATGGAGGCACGAAGCTGAAGGAGGATGTGTACGACGCCATGGACGCAGCCAAGACGGCGGGCCTGCCGTTTCGTATGAGTGAGGGCAACTCCTGCTACAACGGCGGCAAGCCCGGGGTAAGCGACACCTTGGCATCCGCACTGTGGGCCGGTGACTTCCTGCTCGATCTCGCGGCCCGTGGCGCAAGCGGCGTCAATCTCCATGGCGGCGGCCGCGGTGTGTACACCCCCATCGCCGCCGATGCGGACGGCGGGTCCACCGCGCGCCCGGATTATTACGGCATGTGGCTGGCCGCGCAGTTTGCCGGTGGGCGCATGATGCGCACGGAGTGGGCCACGCCGAGCGAAAACGTTACAGCCTATGCGGCTTCCTCTTCCGGCGAAACCCTGCTCGCGGTCTTCAACAAGGGCAATACACCCCTGCCGGTGGCTGTGCGCGGTCTACCGGCAACCGGCAAGGCAAAGGCGTTCCAGTTGACGGGGCCTTCCCTCGCGAGTACGACGGCAATCAAGTTCGGGGAGGGCGGCCGCAAACCGGGTTCGGTGTGGAAGCTCGATCCCGACGGATCGGAGCCGCTGGCAGGCTTCATCATGGCGGGTGGAAGCGCGGTGTTGCTGCGGGTGGGTTAAGGCCGCCCAAGCAGTGCCGCGCCCATGGCGGCGGCAAGCGCTACGGGCATGGCGACGATCCCCACTTTGAGAAAGTCAAAAAAAGAAACACTGACTTGCTCGCGCCGCAGCGCCAGCAGCCACAAAATAGTCGCGAGTGAGCCGGTGATCGACAGGTTGGGCCCAAGGTCCACCCCGATCAGCACGGCGCTCGCAAGCAGCCCATGGGTATGCGCGGCTTGCAACGTGGAGCCCGCCAGCAAGCCGAGCGGCAAATTGTTGACGAGATTGTTCGCGATCCCGACTGCAAAGGCAGTCAGCAGACCCCCTCCAGCGCGGGGCAGGGATGCTGCCCAGTGCAGGGCTGCGGCGGTGATTCGGAGTGCCCCGATGCTCTCAACGGCGTCCACCAAAACGAATAGGGCAGCGACCAAGGTAAGGGTAGACCAGGAGACCGCCCGCAGGAGGCGAAGAGGGTTTTCGCACACTTTAACGGACACGCCCGCGGTCACCACAAGGGCCGCCAGGCAGGTAGGCAGGCCCAGATCGAGCTTGAACGCTGAAGCCGCCAAAAGCGTAACAACCACAAACCCAAGACCAGCGAAAACGAGCTTGCCTTCAGCTCGCAAATCGACCGACTCCTCCGTACCTGCAAACCTGCCCACAAGCTCTTTTCGGAAAAGCAGCCGGAGTACGAGATACGTCCCGGCGATGGAAGCAACCGAAGGCAGCCCGAAAGACACAAGCCATTGCCCAAGCGGCGGCATCCCCTGTCGAAACACGACCAGGTTCGCGGGGTTGGAAATAGGAAGAACGAAGGAAGCGGCGTTGGCAATAAGCGCACAGGCGAAAACGTACGGCAGCGGCTTCGTCCTGGCCCTGTTGACGACGCTGAGAACCGCCGGGGTCAGGACGACGGCTGTAGCGTCATTCGACATAAAAACCGTAACGGCAGTGCCGATCAGGTAAACAAGCGTGAACAGCCGTGCCGCGGAACCCCGCGCATGGCGAACGGCTGCCACGGAAATCCAGTCAAACACGCCATGCTCGCGGGCAAGCTCGGACAGGAGCATCATGCCGATCAGGAACAGGTAAACGTCCCCGCCCTCGCCGATGGCCCGGCTTGCCAGCCGCAACGGAATAAGCCGCAGGCCAAGGAGCAGCAGCGCGCCGCCCCCGACCCACCACACCTCCGCAACGCCGCGCGGGCGTATGAGCATGAGCAGGATGGAAAGTCCCGCGATCGCCAGGAGGGCGGCGTCCCTCACCTTTATTCGCCTGCTTTGACCGCTTGGGTTTCAGCAGGCGCGTGCGCCAGGCGGTCCCAGTTCATGATGGCGTTGAAGACAAGCGCATAGGAACCGATCGTTTCCCCGCGCCAGATCGGGTTGATCGCAAACAGGAGCGTGTTGCCCTTGCCTAGGTGTGCGTCCACAACCGCTGCGTGGGCCGCCAGCGGCTCGGGGTTTTCAAGCAGACCCGACAACAGCAATTGTTTCGCGTCGGCAAAGCGCAGCAGGACCTCGGGCCGCAGCGCGGGCGGAATCACATAAAGGTTGTTGCGCGCCTGCTCTTCATTCAAGGGCGTCGCTTGCCAGGCTTTGGGATCGGGCAAGGGCGGGGCGCTTGCAAGCGTACGGTCTTCAGGCTGATCTTCATCGTTGGGACCGCCCCGCCCGGTGACGCGGTGGGTGTTTTCCTGCGTGGGCAGGTGCGTTCCGCCCATTGTCATGTTGCTGATGTTGAAGGCCATCCCCCACTCGGAATACACCGGCAAGGGGCCCGTGTAGCCGTTCAGTACAGGCGAGCCCGCCTCCACTGAAAGAGCCCCGAGAATGCTGCCCGTGATCTTGACCTTTTCTGTCGGAGCAAGCGACACGCCCGGAGCCAGGCCCGTCTCGATCGCAAACTGCGCGGAGTCTTCCGAGGTCACTAGCAGCCCGCCGGCCTCAACAAACGCGCGCAGGTGCTCCACTCCCCCTTCACCCAGCCCGGGCCGCATGTCGGCGGTATGGTCGATGCGCCCCAGGTTGGGCGTCAGTTCGGTTTGCAGCCAGGGCAGGGCATTGCCGTAGGGTTTATCGAACATCGGCAGGCCGTCGATGATCTGCCGCGCCGGGGTATGCCCCGTAACCGGTGCAAACAGGATCACATCGTACTTTGCATGGAGGTCGGGATCCGCTGCGGCGGTTTGCGTGCTGATGTAGCTATACGGAATCCCGAGCGTATCGAGCGCCTGCCGCCACCAGCCTTCCGTCTGCGTGGCGAGCCAGGTGTGCATGACGGCGACGCGGGGCAGGCGATCGAGCGTGTGGTACTTGACGGGAGGCAATGCAGGCAGCGTTGCATCCGGCTGCAGCGCCATTTTGGTAAACGCCGCGGGGTCGACACCGCTTGCAAGAACCGAACCAGCGGGCAGCGTAACGTTATTGGCAGCATAAGGCTCGTCCAGAACAGCTATCTTTGCCTGGGGAAACCCATAGGCAAGCGCAAGTAGGCTGGTTTGCCCTGTGTTCTTGAAGGCCCACACGCCGCCGGGTCCGCTGGGCCGCTCGCTGCTGCTTGCATTCGCGTCAAAAAGCACCATCTTTGCTTGCAGGATCGTTGGGTCGGTCACCCGTGTGACCTTCGCATTAAACAGCAGGCTGAACGACCAGGCAGTATCGTCGTAGGGCGTCTTCTGCTGGTCGTCCGGAGCCCAGTACTGCCGGTCCAGCAGGGCATCGGCCGCGCGGGAGTAAGGCTGGTCCATGCGCACGACCCACGACCCAGCGGGAAATGTATCGCGCGTTGTCCGCACATCTCCCGCAACGCCGGGCGTGCTTGCCGGGCCGGATTTCGGGCTCGGTGCATTCTCGTTCATCGCCGCCGCGTGATCGCTTGCCGTCACATTCACGGTCGCGGGTTCCGTCAGCTGCGATACCTCAATGTGCTGCTTGTTCAGCGTGCGGATAAGTGCGAGCTGCCGGTTGCGGTAGGCCGGGTCGGCGGCCAGAACATACGCCGCGGGGCCGGATGTTGTCGGCTTCGCCACGGACCGCTTGGCCTTCAGATACACATCGTGCATGAACCGGTCACGGTTTTGCGCGAAGTACGAAAGCGTCGTCAGCAGCGCCGTTTGCTCGTAGTTATTGTTGTCGCGCTGCGACCACTCCACACTTGCCAGCGGCGGGTTCTGCCGGTACCAGGTCCGGCTGTACTCGTTCGGAGTAAGAATGCGGCGCAGGGTATCCGCACCGCCGTTGCCGAAGGTCTCGTACAAGCGGCTGATGCCGTTGTGCATGCCGGCAAGAAACATCAGGTACCCCGGCGACCAGGTATCAAACTCCCCATGCGTGAACACGCCCGGCATGCCGAACCCCTGCATCTGCCCCACGTTGTTCCAGCCCAGCGCCGCCCACTCGTCCGCCAGCAGCGGGTCGATCCACGCGTTGTAAGGCCCGTCGCCGACCGTATTGTCGTAAAGAAACGGTACGGATTCGTGCAGGTCGTGCAGCACCACCGCGTGAAACTTCAAAAACGTATCGAGCACGTTTTGCGTCAGGTCCAGCGTCATCGCCATGGCATCGCGATTGTTGTCGTGCGCCACATAATGGCCCCAGTACAGCAGGTGGGGATACACCTCGCCGGGGTGGGCCAGGTGCCATTTGTAAACGTCGACCATGCGGTCGCGGCCGTCCACCTCGACCACAGGCGTGATGAGCACCACCATATGCGAGCGGATGTACTGGATGTAGGGCGAATCGTCCACCGCGAGCCGGTAGGCAAGCTCCATCAGCGCGGTGGGCGCGCCCGTTTCGGTCGAGTGGATCGTCCCGGTGATGTAGTACACGGGAAAGCTTTGCTTTGCGAGCGTCGCGGCTGCCTCATCGGTCAACGCGGGTTTGCCCGCTGCGGGACTGCTCACGGCTCTGGGGTCCGCCAGCTGCGCCATGCGCGCGTTGTTCGCGTCCAGGTCTTTCAGCAGCGCCGCATCGCCCACGGCGACCGCGATCATCTCGCGCCCTTCCTCCGTTTTTCCGATGGAGAACACCTTGACCCGCGGCGTGTGGGCTCCAAGCAGCCGAAAGTACTTATACACATCTTCGGCATAGGGCAGCTTGCCCGGCGCGCCGGCGACATCGCCCAGCACTGCTTGGGGGGTGGGCACGGTTTTTGAGGCAGGCAGATAGTTCGTGAGGGGCGAGTTGAAATACGGCTCGGTCGTGTACTTCGCAATGGCCGCCGTGTACGCCGTATCGACGGGCTGTTTTGCATCGCGAGCATATTGCTGCTCCATGGCCCCCGGCAGAGCGGGTGCGGGCGTTTGCGCAAACAGCGTGGCTGCTGAAAAGAAAACAAAAAATGCGGCGAGAACTCGTGCGGTCACGCAAACTCCTGAATGCTCAAAAGGCAGTCGTGGTGCGATCATCGCACGGATGTAGAACGTGCATGCAAACGCATTTTCCTTAGGTGGAGTAGGAGCGTCGATAGAGTTCAATGCTCTTCGCATGACCGACTCATCCTGGGAGGGCGTATACGAAGTATAGTTGTGCTCACAAAAGAGGGTCATCCTGAGGCGCAGCGCGACGAAGGACTTGCTTTTATCTGCCATAAGAGCATAAGCAGGTCCTTCACTTCGTTCAGGATGAGCCATCGTTCAGGGTGAGACTTCTCTTACTCTCTCAACGAAGGTATTTGGAATGCAGACTAGTCGAAGAGGGTCATCCTGAGGAGCAAGCGACGAAGGACCTGCTTTCGTTCGCATCGCTCAAAAAGCAGGTCCTTCACTCCGTTCAGGATGACCCGGTTTTCGGATCGAAGTAGCAGATTCTGGGGACTATGCACTCAGCGGATTCGCCCTCAATTCAGGTCCGCCCTCCCCGCCCGAGCAATTCAGCCTTTCCACCGCTCCAGAAATGCCGTCAACTGCGCCGCATCCGCATGCTCAAACTCTTTCGGCTGCTCCGCATACAGCAGCTTGCCGCGCGCATCCAGCACCGCCAGCGACGGCACCCCATGCGCGATCGGCACATGATATTTGTCGGCAACGTCTACGTTGCGATCCATGTGCCCAATATCGATATGCACCACAACATAATGCTTGGCGATCAGCGCCGCGCTCGGTGCCTGGTGTGCGTTGTAATCGAGCACCTGACAGTCGCCGCACCAATTGCCGCCGAAGTCGAGCAGGATGCGCTTGTGCTCACTCTGCGCCTGCTTCTCAGCCGCCGCAATGTCGGCAGCGGGGTTCGCGGTTGCGGAGTATAGATCCCTGTTGACGCGGAACTGGCCCTGCGCCGGACTCACCGCAAAAGCGAACAGCGCTACAATGGACAAGAAAGCTGACTTCATAAACCCTCATATCGAAAACTATGGATGCCCGGGCGTGTTCGGTGCGAGCCCCAGGTACTTGTCGTACCAGCCGAACCATCGCTGGTACCGATCCTTGATGAACGAAGGCCGCGTAAACCCGTGAAACTGCCCCGGATACACCACCAGCTCCGCCGGAGTGCCCACATCGCGCAGCGCTTGGTACATCTGCTCGCCTCCTTCCACCGGCACGTTGAAGTCGCGGTCGCCCCCCATAAACAGCGTCGGCGTTTTGATGCGGTCCGCGTGGAAGAACGGGTACGACAACTTGACGTACAGGTCGGGGTTCTTCCACGGCGGCCCGATCTCGTTGGTGTACTGGAGGATGTACTCGTCCACCCCATAGAGACCCAGCAGATTGCCTTCACCCGCGCCCGACGAAGCCGCTTTAAATCGCGTCGTCGAAGCAATGGTGAAGTCGGTCAGGATGCCGCCGTAGCTCCAGCCGCCTACCAAAAGCCGTTCCGGGTCCACCTGCCCCGTCGCAACCGCACCATCGACCGCCGCCAGCAGATCGGTCACTTCCTTGTTGCCCCAGTCGCCCGTAATGATGTGTGAATACTCGAAACCGCGTCCGTTGGAGCCGCGATAGTTCACCTGCAGCACCGCGTACCCATGCGCCGCAAAGACCTGCCGTACCTCATCGAACCCGTGCTCATCCTGCGCGGTCGGGCCGCCATGGATGAACAGGAGCATCGGCGGTTTCACGCCCCCCTTCGCCCCAGCAGGCATCGTCAGCAGGCTGTGGACCTCATTGCCGTCCTTTGTTTTCGCGCTCAAGTCCTGCGCGGGCGCGAGCGCCAATCCGGCGAGCAAGCCGTCATTATGGTGCGTCAGCCTGCGCAGGGAACCGTTGTCAAGCGCGTACAGCTCTGGGATCTCTGTGTCGGTCGACCATTCGACAGCAGTGTGTCCGCCCGTCGATGCCACGCTCGCGGCAACGCCCATACCTTGTGTCAAGCGCTGAACCGGCAAACCCGCAGCAGATTGAACACGGTCATAGGATTTGTCACCTGTAGAGACGGTGCTTGCTGAAGGCAGCGCGAATCGCCCCACATACTGGTTGCGGTCATCCGTCACTGTCGCGAGCAGCCCCCCACCGTCCGGCGTCCACACCGGCGCGCCCACGGGCCGGTCCAGCTTGCCGCCGAGCAACACAGGTGCTCCCCCGCCCGCGGGGACTACCGCCAACTGGCTCTGGTTGTAAATCGAATAGCCGGGCAGCTGGGCTTGTCGGTACGCAATCCGCGACCCATCCGGGCTCCAAGCGAGCGGCCCCTGGTCCGGTCCTGCGAATGTGGTCAGCCTACGCGGGGTGCTCCCCGGCACGGCATCGACGACAAATACATCCGGATTATCGGTTTTGTCCGGATCGGGTGCATCCTGCCGGCTCACATACGCAATGTGCTTGCCGTCCGGCGACCACTCCGCTTCGTGCTCCTCATGCGCATTGTCGTTCGTCAGCTTCGTGAGCTTTCCGGTCGCGACCTCAAACAGGAACAAGTGATCCCGCTTGTCCGTCAGGTAGCCCTCGATATCCTGCTTAAAGTGGTAGCGGTCCAGCACGATCGGCTTCGGCGGCACTGGCTTTTTCGAGTCAGGTTCCGGGTCCGGCTCATCCTTCGCCTGCAAGGTCAGCAGCAGCTGTTTTCCATCCGGGGACCAGCGGAAATCGCCCAGGTTTTCCTTTACCTGCGTCATTTGGCGTGCTTCGCCCCCGCGCCGGTCCAAGAGCCACACCTGCGCGCCTTTTCCCTTGCCCGCGCGGCCTGAGATGAACGCCAGATATCGCCCATCCGGGCTCCAGCGCGGGTCGCTCGCGCCTTCCCCGTCATAGGTCAGCTGCACATCCTGCGTACCGTCCCAACTCACCATCCACAGATCGCTGACCGATTTATCTTCCTCCACATCCGTGCGGCGCACCGTATACGCTGCCCACGCGCCATCCGGCGACAACTCCGCCCGCCCCACATGCTGCAGCTTTGAGAGGTCGTCCAGCGTCATGGCATGTTTGGCGGGCGCTTGCGCGGCAAGGGGCAACGTCATAAGGAGAACAAGCAAGCATGCGAGCCATGGCATGGACGCGAGTGTAGCACCCGAGTGCCGCGCTGCAACCAGCAGCTTTTTATGACGGCAGCCGAGGAGTTCCGAATCGGAAAAGCCCCAAATCGGGAATGGGCATCCACATCGCTATGCCTTTACAGGACCAAGCCGCCGCCCAGTTCCCTGCGTTCCTTGCCGCCTTGCCGAGCGGCTTCAACACAGATATGCATGTCCTGTGCGACGCCGATTGTGACGGCCTCCCCGCCGGAGCCTTGTTGGTTCGCGCTCTCCAGCTGGCCGGCTACAGCCGGGTAACTGTTGAAGCCCGGCGCAAGGGCGAGTCCGCTTGGGATCCCGCGGTCCTCGAACGGCTTGGGAGCCGCGCGCCCGAAGCCCTGTTCGTCCTCGACCTCGGCAGCCGCCCCGATGCCCTGCTGCCCGGCGTGCCCACTCTGCTCATCGACCACCATAAGCCCGGTGGCGTCCCGCCGGGCGCTGAGCTCATCACCGGCTATGGGACGGAACCCACACCGACCACGGGTCTCCTTGTCTGGTGGTGCGTTCGCCCACTCCTCACCTCCGAGCAGCACAAGGGCCTGCTCTGGCTCGCGGCCCTCAGCGTCCTTTCCGACCTGGGCGACAAAGCCCCCTTTACGGAGCTGGCGGAAGCCCGTGCTGTCTGGCCCGCGGGGCCCATGCGGGACGCCGTCGCCCTGCTCAACGCCCCGCGCCGGACAGCGATAGCCGACGCTAGCCAAGCCCTGGCCGCGCTGATGGAGGCCGAAAACCCGAAAGCAATCGCGAGCGGACAAGTGCCGCAAACCGCCGCGCTTCGGGCTGCGAAGGAAGAGGTTGCCGCAGCCCTTGCGATTGCGAAAAAAGCAGCGCCCAAATTCAGCAAAAAGTACCGCGATACACTTGGGGCCGACCTCGTCGCGCTCCGCATGGACACCCCCTGCCAGGTCCACCCGCTTGTCGCGCAAACCTGGCGCGGCCGCTTCAAGGACTCGATTGTGATGGGCGTCAACTTCGGCTTCCGCCCCGGCTATGTGCACTTTTCCGCGCGCGGCCCCAAGGGCGTCAACGTTATCAACTTCCTACGCGAGCACACTCCAGCCGGTGCCGACCAGGGCTACGGCAACGGCCACGACCAGGCTTCGGGCGGTGCGGTGCCGGTCGCGAGCTGGAACGCCTTCGCGGAAGACCTCGGTTTCGGCCCGGAGCTGCAGCTGATCTGAACAGCCGCGCCGCGGCGATCAAAAATCCAGACAATCCGGCTCGACCGTTTCACACAGATTGGGCATACTGGAGGGCATGTACTTGGGAAACTCGCTCCTCCGCTTCACTCTGTTTTTGGGTCTGACCGCCACCGCAGCCCCTTACGCCATGGGGCAGGCCACCATTCCTCAAACTTCGATGCGGGCGCTTGTCGGCAATAGTTTCAATGGGCCCAAGTCCACGGGGGTTCTTATGCTTTCATCGACGGGTGTCGGATTTGAATCCTCCGACTTCGTTTTCAGCGTTCCGGCTGACGACATCCTGTCCGTTGAATCAAAAGGTGCCCGCGACGGCTTTCTGACCCTCGTGCTCGACCCGCACTCCAAATTCATCACTGCGTACCCGTCACTGATAAGCCAGCGTTCCAACAGCATCGGGGAGCCGGAACACCTGCTGGTTCTGACGCTTGATCCTTCTGAGCCCGTCAATGTCGATTTAGCACGAGCGAAAACGTTTCAAGGTTTCATCAAAACGCATCGCGCCGAGCGCGAACAGGCGATAGTGGGGGCGTCGGAGAGTGGTGCGGGCAATTCCGCGCATCCGTCCTTGCAGAAAACAGTGCACGTTGCCCTTCGTGAAGGCTTTGGCCATTCTGATGGCCTGCTCACCTTCTTCCCCGACCGTCTCCAATATGACAGCTCTGACGTTGCGATCCGCGTACCGCTTAATCAAATTCTCGGCTTAAACGCTGCGGGCGCGCGTGAAACCTATCTCCGAGTCGAAGTCGACGAAAAAGGCAGTTTGGGCAAGGCTTATCAGAATTACATCAGCTACAGCCCGTTCGGCTTCCAGTTCGTTCTCGCTCCACAGGAAGCGATCGCGCCCGCATATAAGTTAGCCGAGGACTATACGCAATATTTTCAGGCTGTCCGCTCCGGGCAGGAGCAGGCGATTGTCAACGGCGGTTCCGCTGAGTCTGTCGCGAGCGCTTCCGGCCCGCCCGCCGCTGCAGCACCTGCTGAGAAGCGCGAGATCGCGCGCTATGATGCCGGTTTTCTCGAACGCCATAACCCAGGCAATGGCCTACTGAACGGCTTTAAAACAATTACCGGCATTCCCGGTACAGTGATCGTCTTCGACACCGGCCTCGGCTATGTATCGCACGGGCAAAACCCTAACATCAAACCTACGCGACAACCGTATATGCAGAATGGCTATTTAAAATTCTTCGTGCCGCAGTCGGCGATCCTGAGCATGCGCGATGTAAGTGTCGTACGGAATCAAAACGCGGCAAACATGAACAGCTATATTGTCGAAGTAGACCTGGACCGTAATTCTAATTTCTTTCAACAAAGCAAAGGATTGATGGCGGAGTCGGACAAGGACAATCACCTCTTTTTCGCATTCAAAGAGCGATACATGCTCACTCAGTTCCTTGAAAATGCACCGCACGGCGCGGGTGCCCGCGATTCGTTCTAAACCTGTGAGACCTGCATCCCAAAGCGCATGAGCGATGAGCAAGAAGTAAAAAAGCCTTCACGGACGGGCAAAAAAGCCAAGACGAGCGCGAAAAAGGCACCCGCAAAGAAGGCCAAAAAGAAGCCACCCAGCAAAAAAGAGCTCGCCGAGGCGGACCTTGCCCGGCGCATCGCCGAGCCGCTTTTTCCCTGCGCCGACCTCCAAAAGCAGCCGCCCCAAACCTGGCCCGCAGAGGCCATGCGTCTCGGCTTTGCAGTCAAGGTCATGGGACAGCCCGGCCTCAAAAGCAACGACACCCGGCGCTGGCAGCAGAACCCGCATCTGCGCGTTTCACTCGGGCATCTCTGCGAAGTCTTCAGCTACCTGCGCAAGCACAACATCCATATGTACCGCATGGGCTCGGACCTGGCACCTTACGCCACGCACCCAGACATGCCGCAGTTTCACGGGATGGTGAAAGAATCCGCTGCCGACCTGGCTCATATCGGCAAGCTCGCGCGCGAGGCCGACATCCGTTTGTCGTTCCATCCGTCGCAGTTCATCGTGCTCAACTCTGAGTCGGAAGCGCTCACCCAAAAAAGCATGTGGGATCTCGACTCGCAGGCCGAGATGCTGGACCTGATGGAGTGCGGCCCGGAAGCCCGCATGGTCATCCATGTCGGCGGCGCATACGGCGACCGCGAGTCGGGCTGCCGGCGCTGGGCGGCCACCTGGAAGCGTCTCAGCGAGCCCGTCCGCCGCAGGCTTGTGCTGGAGAACGACGACATC
>CAXTKZ010000087.1:11613-14318 GCA_964244985.1 uncultured Acidobacteriaceae bacterium | reverse complement strand
AAGCCGAAAAGGTGCTGGTGGCCGTTGGGCGCGCGCCGCGAACCGACAACATCGGACTGGAAAACCTGCCCGGCGTTCAGCTGGAAAAAGGCTTTGTCAAGACGGACGAGTGGATGGCCACCGGCGTCGAGGGCGTGTATGCGATCGGCGATATCGTCGCGGGACTGCCGCAGTTGGCGCATGTGGGCGCGATGTGCGGCATCGTGGTCGCGTCGAAGCTCGCCGGCAAGTACGCGCGGCCGGTCCGGCGCAACCGCATCCCGGCCTGCACCTACACCGAGCCGCAGATCGGGTCGGTGGGCATGAGCGAAAAGCAGGCCCGCGACAAAGGCCTGGATGTCAAGGTCGGCAAGTTCCCATTCTCAGCCAACTCGAAAGCGTCGATCGTAAACCAGCATGACGGGTTCGTGAAGGTGGTTACAGACGCGAAGTACGGCGAGGTGCTGGGCGTGCACATCATCGGCGCGTCGGCGACCGAGCTGGTGGCAGAGGCAGTCGTTGCGATGGAGCTCGAAGCGACGCTCGAAGAGCTGATGTTCACGATCCACGCGCACCCGACGCTGGCGGAGGCGATGCTGGATGGGTTCGGGGCGGTTGAGGGATTGGCAATTAATGTGTGAGCGGTGGTTTGTAAGGATAAAAAGCCCAGCCTTGGCTGGGCTTTTTTTGTTACGTCTCACTCAGGGCGATTCGGTTTTCGACGCCGCGCCGAATGAGCGAAGGCGGTTTTGCTCGCGCTCGAAAGCGCGGTAGCGGCCAGTGAGCAGGGCTTGTATGGCGATTTCTCCGAGCGCGGCGTGTGTTTGCCGGTCGAACACAGGCAGGATTTGCAAGCCGGAGCGGGCCATGCGTTCGGCGGCTTCGCGGCAGGTTTCGTCGTGAAACGCGAACACCTCAGGCAATGGCAGTATTGGACCTTCCAAATCATCCGGCAAAGTATTCATCACCTCGCCGACGCTGACGGTTTCCAGTGGATCAACCCCGTACTCGCGCGTGAGGTGGTAGCCGCGTCGGCTGAGCCGTTCCGTGAGGATGGAGCGCGGCAGCACGAGCGAGGTGACCAGGTGCGCGGCGACGGAGGCGAGCAGCAGGGGCACGAGCGCGGGGAGATCGTGCGTGAGCTCGAGTGAGAAAACAATGGCGGTGAGCGGTACACCGAGCGAGCCCGAAAGCATGGACGACATACCCAGCAGGGCCCATAAAGCCTGCGTTTGCGGGGAGCCGTGGGCGAGCACCGCGAGGAGGGTGCCGAGCGCGCCGCCGATCATCAGCAAGGGCGCGAGGACGCCGCCGGAGGTGCCGGAGCCGAGCGAAAACGCCCACATGAGCGTCTTCGCGATGAGAAGCCCGAAAAGGAGCGCGAGCGTACCGCGCCCTTGGAGCAGCTGGGCGATGTTGTCGTAGCCGACGCCCAGGCCCCGCGGAAAGAAGATGCCGCCCACGCCCACGCCGAGGCCACCGATGGCGGGCCACCACATCCAGTGCACGGGTAGGCGTGCAAACAGGTCCTCAAACCCGTACATGAGTCGGCTGAGCCCGGCGGCCGCCAAGCCTGTCAGCAAGCCGAACGCAACAGCTGCCGGTGCGACAAAGGCGGGAAGGGCATTGCCTGTCGGCACCATGGGAAAGAGTGGGCCCGCGCCGAGCCAATGGACACGCAGAACGGCTGCCGCGGCGCTCGCGACGGCGACCGGGATAAGCGAGCGCGGACGCCACTCAAACAACAGGAGCTCAACCGCGAGCAGGATGGCCGCAAGGGGCGCGTCAAACGTAGCCGACATGCCCGCTGCCGCGCCCGCGACCAGCAAGGTGGTGCGCTCGGCATCGGACAGCTTAATCCACTGCGCGATCAGTGAACCGAACGCGCCGCCGGTCATGATGATGGGACCTTCCGCGCCGAACGGTCCGCCGGAGCCGATGGAGACTGCGGCGGAGATGGGTTTGAGTACAGCGATGAGCGGGTGGATCCGTGCGCCGCGCAGCAGGATTGCCTCGATCGCTTCCGGGATGCCGTGGCCGCGAATCTTTTCGGAGCCGTAGCGCGCCATGAGGCCGACCAGCAGGCCGCCGACGACGGGGACAAGCGGCATCCATGGGCCGAGTGTGCTTTGGGCCGGGCCGACCGCCGCGCCCGAAACGCGATGAAAGTAAAAGAGGTTCGTGGAAACGCGGATGGCGGCAAGCAGAAACACGGCAAGCGCGGCCGCCCCCGTACCGATGAGCAAGGCTGCCGCGGACAGCAGCCAAACACGCCGGTCGACGGAGAAGTCGCGCAGGACGGACGAGTGCGCCCCTTTCATGCCCGCGTTCCCGCTCGCTTGGCGCGCGCGACGCCCCGGATGCCGCGGAGCAGTCCAGGCGCAAGCTCGTACAATTCGCGCGCATGAAAGTCGGAAAGCTCGCGGAGAACGGATGCGCCGTGCGGGGTCAGGCGGAGCACGACCTTGCGGCGGTCGGTGCTGTCGGCGGCGCGCCTGAGCAGCCCTTCGGCGACGCAGCGGTCCGCGAGTTCAACAGTGCTGTTGTGGCGCAGCCCGAGCCGCTCGGCTGCGTATGCGATTGTGGCGGTTTGCCCTTGGGGGACGGCGGCAACTTGCAACAGGAGCTGGTGTTGCTGCGGTTGAAGGCCGGCGTCATGGGCCGCCTGCTCGCTGAAGTGCAGAAAGCGGCGCATATCGTAGCGGAAGTTCGCGAGGGCGCGGAGC
>CAXTKZ010000087.1:0-11513 GCA_964244985.1 uncultured Acidobacteriaceae bacterium | reverse complement strand
AAAACTTTGGCGGAGGCGGTGCGGTCGCGGCGGGCGAACATTCTCGCCGTGACCAAGAAACGCGCGGACCTGGCGGCGCAGCTTGTCAACATTGCTGAAAGCTACGGCGCGCACGAGAAGCTGGCGCATTTTCAGGTTTCAGAGGACCTGACCACGGTCGCGGGGCTGAGCTCGGTGAACGCAAAAGCGGACCGGATGATCAGCCAGGTGACCGCACTGGCGCAGAACTTTCCGGATCTGAAGGCGAACCAAACCTTTCAGCAGCTGATGCGGCAGCTGGAGGGCATCGAGACTGAAATCCTGCAGCGGCGTGAAACCTACAACCAGGCGGTGGAGCGGTATAACGCTTTCCGGGTGCGCTTGCCGCAGATGCTGGTGGCGCGCGCGTGCTCGTTTGAAGAAGCGCCGTACTTTGAGGTGAACGCGCAGGGGCTGGACGAGATCGCGACCTTCCATACAGGGGACACGCGGGCGCTGGAAGAGGCGATGCGGCGCGCGGGCAAGCGGGCGCAGGTGTTGGGCGGGCAGGCGGTGGAGTACGCGAAGGCGCGGCGGACGCGGGACGGCGGGGATATGCCCGTCACTCCGGCAGGCGAAACGGTTGAGCGTGAAACGATTTAAAGCATCCCCAACCTCATGAGCGGCCCGTTGATCGCGCTTTTGGAGCTGGGGCGTGTGGCCTACCCCGACGCCTTGGCGCTCCAGGAGCAACTGGTCGAGCTTCGGCGCACGAATGCGGTCGGGGACGTGCTGCTGCTGTGTGAGCATCCGCCGGTGCTGACCATTGGCCGGAACGCGGGACGCGCCAACATCCTCGCGACCGATGAGGAGCTCCTCCGGCGCGGAGTGGCGCTCCATGTGGTCAAGCGTGGCGGCGACGTGACCTATCACGGGCCGGGGCAGCTGGTGGGCTATCCCATTCTCGACCTGCGCGACCAGCAAACAAGCAGCGGCGCGCGCATGGGTGTGGTGGACTATGTGCGGCTGCTGGAGGAAGTGCTGATCCGCGTCGCGGGCGAGTACGGGGTGCGCGTGCGACGCGTGCTGGGGCGCACGGGTGTGTGGACTGAGCCCGGCGGCTCGATCGCTGAAAAAAAGCTGGCCGCAATCGGTGTGCATGTATCGCGCGGGATTACCTCGCATGGATTTGCTCTGAATGTGACGACCGATTTGCGGGATTTCGGACTGATTGTGCCGTGCGGCATCGCGGACCGCGCGGTGACCTCGCTCGCCGACGAAGCAGACGCGCCGGTGACAGTCGCGGCGGTGGGGCAAGCGGCGGCGCGGCACTTCGGGCGGGTGTTCGGCAAGCAGGTGTTGGCGGTGGAAAGCCTCGCCGACCTCCATCCTTCGCTGTGAAAACGCGCTTGACGGTACCGCCGGGCATGCCGGATGCCGCGCACAGCGCTTGGCGGGTGGCGCTGCGGCGCGCTGCGCACCAGTTGTACGACGTGCCGCTCATCTTTGAGGACCCATATGCGGTGCCGTTGCTCGGGGCAGCGGGTACCGACGCTTTGCGGCGAACGCCGGCGGCGGCGAAGCGGGTATGGTCGCGCTCGCTGCGGGCGTTTGTGGTGGCGCGCCAGGCCTTTGCGGAGAGCTGCTTGACTCAGGCATATGAGGAGGGGACGCGGCAGTACTGCCTCCTGGGTGCGGGGCTCGATACATTTGCCTGGCGGAACCCGTGGCCGGACCTGCGGATATGGGAGCTGGATCTCCCTCCCGTGGGCCGCTGGAAAGCGGAGCTTGCACATGCCGCGGGGCTGCCGAAAAGCCGCTGCGAGCGCGTGGAGGGCGGTTTAGACGAGCTTTCGCTGCCTTTGCCGGGGATGGACGGGACGCGGCCCGTGTTCTTCGCGATGCTGGGCGTGGTGCCGTTTCTGCCGCCGGAGCTGGTCACGCAGGTGTTGGCGCGCATCCGCGGCTGCGCGCCGGGCTCCGCGGTGGTGTTCGACTATCGCCTGCCGCGCGAACAGTTGAGCGAGAACGAGCGGAAGCAATTCGATTCGCTACAGAAACGCGCGACCGCGAAAGGCGAGCCTTTCAGCGAGGAGTGGACGCCGGAGACGCTCCGCGCAGTAGTGCAGGGCTTCGCGCGTGTGGAAGATGTGGGCCGGGCGGAGCTCCAGGCGCGGTACTTCGCCGGGCGTGGGGATGGTTTGGCGGTGCTGGGCGAAGGGGCGCGGATTGTGCTTGCGGCTGTGTAGGCCGCTGCTATGCTCCTCCCATGTGGAAGAGTTTTGTGGGGGTGTTTTTCGTAAGTGCGGTCATGGCGCATGCGCAAGCAGCAGCGCAGCGCGAAGCGATCGACCTTGGAATGTATGCGCGGATCCGCGCGGAAGGCTTCAACCATTCGCGGGTAATGGAGTATGCGGGCGCACTGGATGACGACATCGGCCCGCGTCTGACGGGCTCGCCTGAAATGGCGAAAGCGAATGCCTGGACACGCTACACGTTGGCCGCCATGGGCTGTGCGCATGCGCACCTGGAGGACTGGGGCGAGTTCGGCATGGGCTGGGAGCAGGAAGGCTCGTCGCTGTTGATGGTTGCGCCCGAGCCCGCTGTGTTTATCGCGCAGGCCGCGCCGTGGTCGCCGGGCACGGTGGGCATGGACGGCAAGCCTGGAGCCGTGCGCGGCGAGGCTGCGCAGGTCACGATCGACTACGGCAAGAACGCGCCCCCGCTTGAAACGCAGCTGGACCACTACAAGGGCAAGCTGCGCGGCAAAGTGGTGCTGTACGGCGAAACACGGCCCGTGGGCGAGGAAGACAAGCCGCTAGTGGAGCGGTACTCCGACGAAGAGCCGGCGAAGTTGGAAGCGGTCCCGCTGGGCCCTCCTCCCAGCCGGGAACACACGGTCGAAATCTTCACAAAAGTGATGCCGCAGCGAGAAAGAGTGGGGCGCTTTCTTCATGACGAGGGCGCGGCGGCTGTGGTGGTCCCCAGCCGCGACAGCAAGGATCACGGCGGGCAGGGCGGCACGTTCTTCGACGACTCCAATGCCAACTTTTCATGGTTCTCGTACCAGCGCGCGCATGCGACGCCGGTGCCCTTGCTGGTGGCGGCGATCGAAAACTACGGGCGTGTGACGCGGCTGCTTGCGGCGCATGTACCGGTGATGCTGGAAGTGAACGTAAACGTCAGATTCACGGGCGACCGCGAGCACGGCTTCAATACGATCGCGGAAATCCCCGGCACGGACCCCACGCTCAAGGATGAAGTGGTGATGGTCGGCGGCCATCTCGATTCATGGGCGAGCGGCACGGGCGCAACCGATAACGGCGCGGGCACGGTGGCGGCGATGGAGGCGATGCGGATCCTGCTGGCGCTGCACGTGCAGCCGCGCCGGACGATTCGCATCGGGCTGTGGTCGGGCGAGGAGGAAGGGATTTTCGGCTCGACGGGGTACGTAGCCGCGCACTTCGGGACGGTGCCGCTCGGCGGGGATGCGTCGCTGCCGGAGTTTCTGCGGGAAGGGAGCGGGCCGCCTGTTTTGAAGCCGGAGCAGGCGAAGATTTCGGGCTACTTCAATCTGGACAACGGTGCGGGGCGGATTCGCGGCATCTACGCGCAGGGCAATCTCGCAATCGTACCTATTTTCAAGCAATGGGTGGCACCCTTGCACGACCTGGGCGTGACCGTGGTGACCGACGCCGACACGGAAAGCACCGACCACCTGCCGTTTGACGCGGTGGGGGTGCCGGGTTTTGAGTTTCTGCAGGACCCGCTGGACTATGAAACGCGCGCGCACCACTCGAACATGGATGTGTGGGAAGCGCTGCGCCCGGACGACCTGCGGCAGGCCGCGGTGGTGGAAGCGATCTTTGTGTATAACACGGCGATGCGGGACGCGATGCTGCCGCGCAAGACGGCCCCGGTGAGCTATGGACAGGCGAAGCCGTTGGTGTTTCCGGGAAGCATGCCGCAGTAGGGGAGGGTGAACTTGAACAGTTTATCGATAGTTTGCATGTTTCTCTTGTTATCGGCATCGCCGATGCAGAGCTCGCTTCCGGACGCGCCGCAGGCGTCCAAAGAGCCGAGAGTCTACCAGCCGGGCGGCGATGTGGTGCCGCCGAAGTTGGTGTACTCCGTCGACCCGGAGTTTACAGAGGAGGCCCGCAAGACACGTGTGCGCGGCGTTGTGGAGCTCGTACTTACCGTCAATGCGGAAGGTAATCCGCAGGACGTAAGAGTGAGCCGTTCCCTAGCGGAAGATGTTGCGCCGGAGAAGCGGGCAGCTGCGAAGTCCCTAGACGAAAAAGCGATCGAGGCTGTGCGGCAGTATCGCTTCAGACCGGGTACGCTCAAAGGCAAGCCGGTTGCGGTCGGGATTCATGTATCTGTGAATTTCCAACTCTTCTAGAGCGCAGCTCACCCCTTGCCCCGGAAGCGTTCGCGGGCATTGCGGTCGCGGGAGTCCGGGCGTCCTCCGCCGCCGATGTCGGGTCCGAGAGTACGACGCGCCTCCCCCTCCCGCGCGCGTCGCTGCTTGCTTTCTTCCGTTTCGCGGTACAGCGCCTGCGCCTCGGCGGCGGGGCCGCGTGTGTCGCTCAGCCCCAGCACTTCCACCTCGAACTGCCCGCCTTCAGTTTTGACGTCGAGCCTATCGCCGAGCCGCACTGTGCGGGCGGGCTTCGCGCGCTGGCCATTGGAGTCGACGCGACCGAGCTCGCAGGCGCGGGCGGCCAGGTCTCGGCCCTTGAAAAACCGCGCGGCCCACAACCACTTGTCGATACGAACGTCGGCCCGCTCTTCGGGCGCTTTTTCTTTCGCTTTCATGCTTTCTATTGTCTCCGGTGCATGGGATGAGACGATAGCGGGATGAGGCAGTTTTGATCGGGCGGGCGCGGCGGGCCGGGAAGCAGTATTTGAATCCCGTACCGACAGATGTGGGTGGGTTGTCGACGGCTTTCAAGGTGCTGCCGCGCTACCTGTCCAACAAGGAAGAGCGCACACCCGCTGTGCCGCTGAAGCCGTTTGTGACGGACCCGCGGGTGTACGCCGCGCCGCCGGAAAGTGGGCTGCGGGTGACCTGGTTCGGCCATGCGTCGATGCTCCTTGAACTCGACGGCGCGCGGGTTTTGGTGGACCCGGTGTGGGACAAGCGAGCATCGCCCGTCGGGTGGGCGGGGCCGAAACGATTCTTCCCGCCGACCCTGCCGCTCGAAGCACTGCCCGCGCTCGATGCGGTGCTGATTTCGCATGACCATTACGACCATCTCGGGTCTGAAACGGTCCGCGCGTTGGCGCGGCTGCAGCCTGATGTGCGGTGGATTACGGCGTTGGACGTCGGTGCCGTTCTGCGCGGGTTCGGGGTCGCCGGAAACAGGATTACGGAACTGGACTGGACCGAGTCCTGCCGCATCGGGACGTTGGAGCTGACGGCTGTACCCGCGCGGCACTTTTCCGGACGGACTCTGCGGAACCGCTTCGGCACGCTGTGGGCGGCCTGGGTGCTCGCGGGGCCGCGGCATCGGGTGTTTTATGGAGCGGACTCGGGCGAGTGGGACGGGTTCCGCGAGATCGGCGCACAGTATGGGCCTTTTGACTTGTGCATACTGGAGATCGGGGCGTTCGACCCCATGTGGGCCGCGATCCACATGGGGCCGGAAGGCGCGCTGCGGACGCTGGGGCAGCTCGGGGGAGGCCTCATGATGCCGATCCACTGGGGGCTGTTCGACCTGGCACTGCACGCCTGGCGGCAGCCAATTGCGCGTGTGTGGAAGGAGCCGGGGGTGAAGCTCTGGTCGCCCGAGCCGGGGCTGGCGACGGAGGTGCAGGGCGTGGAGGTGAGGTCGGAGTGGTGGCGGTGACTACAGCAGAGCGATGAACTCATCGACGGTAAAGCCCGCAAGACGAATTAAACTGCGCAGGGTACCCACGGAAAGCTCCTTGTGCTGAGGAATGGCTAGATTTGCTCTTGCACCTTCCTTGTTCATTACGAGATGGCTACCTACTTGACCTGTTGTCTGCCAACCTGCTCGCGTAAAGGCCCTCACTGCCTCTTTGCCGGAAATATTCGTGAGCTTTCCCATGTCGGCCTATGCGTCGATCAGACCGCGACGACAAGATGCGCTTGGCTCGGCGGCAGAGATTTGACTGCTTTTAGGTCTTCAGCCCAGAGCCACGCTGTGATTGCTTCCTTGATGTTTTCCAATGCTTCTTTCTCATCACGGCCTTGAGAAACGCAACCCGGCAGCGCTGGACACTCGACAACGACCCATCCATCCTCGGCCTGTTCGAGCGAAACGTGAAACATCATGGCTTTGTACTCCTTGCCCCATCATAGTTCGGGTATGCCGGCCTAGGCGATCTGAAGATGCAGTGCACCTCCACGCTCCGAGTGCTCTCGCATGAATGCTCACTACTGTCATCGCTATAGCGCACTTCCAAGATGGCATTCGTCAACCAGCGGACGTCTTTTTGCTCGACGGAGCGCCAGCCGCCTGCGAATACGGTGTAAGTATCAAAGCCGTAAGCAGTGTAAAGGCGCACGTTTGTGTAGCCGCCCAAAGCACCGCCATCCGAAGTCTCGATACGTACAGCCATTTTCGGGTTGGGCGAGTAGATTGGCGCTCCATGGGTATCACAGCCTTCAATAAAGGAAAGCAAAGCACCAAAACAGAACAAGAGATATACCGGGGAACATATGCCTGCAACGATTCCGCTCAAAATGCGCGAAGGCAAACGAATCACTCCCCGTTTCTTACTCATCGAGCGATATATCCAAACAGATCCGGCGATGATCAATGCGCCACCAACAAGGATTTGTAGAAGCCGCCAGTCAATAAAGAGCATGTGCCATTGTCCGATGAGAGCGGCTTACCGCTTAGCTTCAGCGGAAAGCGGTACCAAATCAGGCCAGCCGAAGGAGGCGACAGGCAAGGTCGCGCCCCCGATCTCCACCTGCTTTTCCGAAAGCAGCACCCCGCCCGTGCATTCGTAAAATCCGCGAGGTGTTGCCGGCCAACACCCAAGCCAACATGCTTTCAAATCTGCGAGCATGCAGTGCTGCAGCAAGTTCCGCGAGCAGGCGCGTGCCGACACCCTGCCGCTGCGCTTCCACCAGCACGTACAGCGTGTACAGTTCGGCGTCGTAGCCCTCCAGCGGCTCGCGCACGGGTCCGCCGCCCGCGAACCCGATGGCATTGCCATCCTGTTCGGCGACAAGGACGACCACATCGAGCGTGAGCCGCTGCCGCCACTGCGCCGTGCGCTCACCTTCATCGAGCGCTAGAAGGAACTCGTCCGGTATAAGCCCTGTATAGGTGCTGCGCCAGCTCGCGACGTGCACATGCGCGATGGCGGGCGCGTCTTCGGGCGTTGCGGGCCGGATTGTAAGCATGAGCCCGAGTGTATCGCCTGAAATATCTGTGCAGGCGGTATCCTCTCACTAACGTATGAGTTCTGATAACGAACAAACGATCAAAGTAGAGCTGCCTGACGGGGCAGTGCGAGAAGTTCCTCTCGGCACGACGCCTCTCGAGATAGCGCGGGCGATCTCGCCGCGGCTGGCGGACGCGGTGGTGGTGGCGCGGGTGCGGCCGTTGCGGGTTCCGGAGATGATCGCCCAGCGGACGCCCGCGACCGAGGCCGGGGTGACCGAGGCGGCGATGTATGGGGCTGCTGACGACAAAACGGAGCGGCTGGTGGACCTCCACGAGCCCCTGCGCGAGGACGTCGCACTGTCCTTGCTCAAGGAAACCGACCCGGACGCGCTGCGGGTGCTGCGGCACTCGGCGGCGCATGTGATGGCGACCGCGCTTACCGAGCTTTTTCCCGGCGTGAAGCTGGGCCACGGACCGGCGACCGATGTGGGCTTCTTTTACGACGTGCTGCTAGAAAAGCCGCTGAAGGAAGAAGATCTGAAGCTGCTGGAAGCGCGCATGGCCGAAGTAACGGCGCGCAACGAACGGTTCGAGCGCGTGTGGGAGCCGCGCGAGCAAGGGCTGGCCGAGTATGAAGCGCAAGGCGACTTCATGAAGGTTCACTTCATCGAGCGCTTCACGAAGCCCGGCGAGGAGATTTCGCTGTACAAAAATGGAGGCTCCGGGCAAGCCGGAGCCGGGAACAGCGGCTTCACCGACTTTTGCCGCGGCCCGCATGTGCCTTCGACGGGGCGCGTGAAGGCGTTCCGCCTCCTGTCGCTCGCGGGCGCATACTGGCTCGGCGACGAGCGCAATCCGCAGTTGCAGCGTATTTACGGGACGGCGTTTTTCAACCAGAAACAAATGGAAGAGCACTTCAAGCACCTGGAGGAGATCGCGAAGCGCGACCACCGGGTGCTGGGCAAGCAGCTCGACCTGTTTTCCATCCAGGAGCTCGCGGGGCCGGGGCTGGTGTTTTTCCATCCCAAGGGCGCGATCATCCGCAAAACAATGGAAGACTGGATGCGCGATGAGTGCATCCGGCGCGGGTACGAGCTGGTGTACACACCGCACGTCGCCAAGGTAAACCTTTGGCAGACCAGCGGGCACGAGGGCTTTTACGCGGCGAATATGTTCACGCCCATGGAGCTGGACGACGCGGATTACCGCATGAAGCCCATGAACTGTCCGTTCCACATCCTGATTTATAAGAACTCGCCGAAGAGCTACCGCGACCTGCCGGTGCGCTACGCGGAGCTGGGCAACGTGTACCGGTACGAGCGCTCGGGGACGATGCACGGCCTCCTGCGCGTACGCGGTTTCACGCAGGACGACGCGCACATCTTCTGCACGGGCGACCAGATCGAGGACGAGGTGGTCGGCTGCATCGACTTCGCGCAGGCGGTGCTCGAAACTTTCGGCTTTACCGAGTTCAAGGTGGAGCTGTCGACCTGGGATCCGACCGACCGCGCGCCCTATGCGGGCTCGGACGAAAACTGGGAGCTGGCGGTCGGCTCGCTGCGGCGCGCGCTCGACCGGCGGGGCATCCCGTACACGACCATCCCCGGCGAGGCCGCGTTTTACGGACCCAAGATCGACATCAAGCTGGTCGATGTTCTCGGACGTCTTTGGCAGTTGAGTACAGTCCAGTTCGACTTCAACCTGCCCGCGCGGTTTGAGCTCGAGTACGTGGGCGAGGACGGCGAGCGGCACCAGCCCGTGATGGTGCATCGCGCGTTGTTCGGGTCGGTGGAGCGGTTTTTCGGTGTATTGATCGAGCATTATGCGGGGGCATTTCCTCTGTGGCTCGCGCCGGTGCAGGTGGGGTTGGTGCCCATTTCCGAGCGGCATTTGGAGTATGCACAGGGAGTCAAAGCAAAGCTGGAGCAGGCCGGGCTGCGTGTCGAGCTGGATGGGCGCAGTGAAAAGATGAATGCAAAAATCCGCGAGTTCACATTGCAGAAAGTGCCGTATCTGCTGGTGATGGGCGACAAGGAAGCAGAGGCGGGCGCGGTAAGTGTGCGGACACGCGGCAAGGGCGATGGGGGGTCGGTGCCGCTCGATGTCTTCCTCCAAAAAGCGAAAGGACTGGTAGCGGCACACGCGGTTGAGCTTTAACCGCGTTCCCGCGCTACCATCGCGGAAGAGGGTTTCCCATGGCGACGACGGTTTTGGTTTCAGAGCAGGAGTATCTCAGGACCAGTTACGAGCCGGATGCTGAATATGTGGACGGCGTGATTGAGGAGCGAAATGTGGGTGAGGACCAGCATGGCGCATGGCAGATTACGATCGGGGCGTTTTTCTTCAATCGTTCGCGAGATTGGAACATCCGTGTGCGGACTGAGTTGCGTACCAAGACGGGAGAGCGCCGTTACCGCATCCCCGATCTTGCGGTTCGCGAAGCAGACCTTGCTGTAGAGCCTGTTGCGATCACTCCACCGCTCATAGCCTTTGAAATCCTGAGCCCGGAAGACCGCATTGCGCGGCTGCTGATCCGGCTCGCCGATTTCGAGTCCATGGGCGTCCCAAGCATCTATGTCGTCGATCCGCAGGACGGTGCGCTCCTTCGCTTTCAGGACGGCAAGTTGGGGGCCACGGACGCAGTGCTGCTGCGGGAGCGCGCAATTCCGTGGGGTGAGATTGCTGAAACGCTTTGCTGAACACAGCAGGGCGTCTTTGTCTCACCTTTTGTAAGCTATGCTGTGGGAAAAGGGGTACTTTCGTGGCCATAAACCGTATGCAAATGCAGGGAATCGCGCTGATGCTGGCCGCTTTCCTGGCGAGCACGCCGCTCGGGGCGCAGCAGGCGCAGCGCATCATCCCGCACGCCCATATCTACCCGGAAATCGACGCCGCATCCAACGACATAGACGCGGCGCTCCGCAAAGCCAAGATGGAGCATAAGCGCGTGCTGCTGGACTTCGGTGGCGACTGGTGCGGCGACTGCCAGGTACTGAACCTGTACTTCCACCAGCCTGAAAATCTCGATTTACTGAACAAGCATTTCGAGCTTGTGGACGTGAACGTGGGTCACTTCGACCACAATCTCGACCTGGGCAAGAAGTATGGGGTGGATATTACGCATGGCGTACCCGCGCTGGCCGTTCTGCGCGCCGACGGCAAGCCTGTCTACTCGCAAAACGGGGGCGAGTTCCGCGATATGCGCAATATGGAATCCTCTTCGGTGCACGCGTTTCTTGAGAAGTGGAAGTAGCACCGGGGTGCATCTCAGGAAACGGGAGAGCCTGATGGACAAGGTTGCGGTACCGGAAGAACAAGTTGTGCCGATGGACGCGGTTGCACCCCATGTACGCGGGCTGCGTATCGCGTTTGTAAATGTATTTGCCGTTACGCACCCTGACGGAACCTGGACGCTGATCGATGCCGCGGTGCCTTATACGGACGGCATGATTCGGCGTTGGGCGGAAAAGTGGTTTTCCGGGCCGCCGAACGCCATCGTCCTCACCCATGGCCACTTCGATCATGTAAGTGCCGCCCCCGCGCTGGCCGAGCATTGGGATGTGCCGGTGTATGCTCACCCGCTGGAGTTTCCCTATCTGACCGGCAAGGAGGAGTACCCTGCGCCGAACGTAACTGCGGGCGGTGGTGCCATGAGCCTTTTGTCGCCGCTGTACCCCAAAGGGCCGGTGAATCTGACAGGGCGGCTCCAGCCCCTCACGGAAGGGCGGAGCGCGATTCTGCCCGGCTGGGAAGTGATCCACACGCCGGGGCACACCCCGGGGCACTGCTCCTTGTACCACGCGGGCGAGCGGACATTGCTTGTCGGCGATGCGTTTTGCACGACCAAGCCCGAGTCGTTTTTTGAGGCAGCGCTTCTGCAGCAGCCGGAGCTGCATGGGCCACCCGCCTACTTCACATCGGACTGGGCGGCGGCGCAGGACTCGGTCGCACGCCTGGCCGCCATGGACGTCGCGGCGGTTGCACCGGGCCACGGCAAGCCGCTCGCGGGCGAGAACCTGAGCGGGGAGCTGCGGGAGTTGGCGGCGCGGTTCCGCGCAATCGCGGTACCGACAAATAAGCAAGGAAAGAGCGTAAGCTAAAAACGTACGGGCCTATAGCTCAATTGGTTAGAGCAGCGGACTCATAATCCGTTGGTTCCAGGTTCAAGTCCTGGTGGGCCCACCA
>CAXTKZ010000086.1:13062-14322 GCA_964244985.1 uncultured Acidobacteriaceae bacterium | reverse complement strand
GCTTGCGCCACCACCAGCTTTGGTGCACAAACGGCCCGTGCGCCGGGTCCATCAGGCCGATGATGCCGTGGTCGACATTGCACGGCAGATCGGCCGTGAGGTGCGCGGAGTGAAATTTCCCGCTGAACTTCGGGGCTTCCGGCACCGGCGGCAGGTCGGCAGCATGCGCCCGCACGCGCCCGGAGCCCGGCTCCGGTACATACACCCAAGCGTAGCCATCGCGCTCAACGCAGGGGAACGCCGTGCCGTAAATGCGCCGGGGGTCAAGCGTGTCGTGCTGCGTGAGTGAGGGAATTTCCGTGCATTGGCCGGTGACCGGCTCGAACTTCCAGCCGTGGTACTTGCACACAAGCGCTTCGCCGTCGAACCATCCGCATGATAAAGGGATGCCCCGGTGCGGGCACGCATCGCGCATGGCGAACAGGCTGCCGTCGCGCTTGCGCCCCAGCACCATGGGGATGCCGAGCAGCAGGGTGGTGCGCACGCGCTTGCCCCCGAGCGTTTCCGACCGCATGGCGGGATACCAGTCGTTGTAGATAAGCGTCGCGGCAGGGCCAAGCCCCGCCTGTGCGGAATCGTCAAGCGGCGCGACCTGAACAAGCGTGGAAGCCATGGCAGCTTCTATGGTAAATCGCGACCTTGCGCCGCACGCACAAGCCGGCCGTCGCGCACGCGGAACCGCTCGCCGCGCCACTCGATCGTATTGTCGGCATAAGTCCAAACCCACAGTGCCATGGCCAGGCAGTCCTGCACGGGCAGCAGGAGAAGGTCGCGCAGCACGCGGCGGTCTCCCAAAATGCCGACCCCGACCATCAACGCAACCGCGATGCGCGCTGCCAGTGCAAGGAGGAACAAAAGCAACGCGGAAAGGCTGCCGCCCGTGGTGAGGAGGTACACAAGCGCCCAGGCAAGGGGATGCGTAAACCCGAGCGCAATGTAGCTCTCGGGCCGCGCTGCTTGAATGGTGCGCGCCCATCGCAGCTGGTGCCGCCAGAACCCGGTGAATGTGTATGGGGGCACGGCGGTGGACACCGGCTCGGGGCTGAGCACGACCTTGTAACCGGCCTCCGCGACATTGCGGCCCAGGTCGTGGTCGTCGGCCAGCACGTCGGTGAGTGCTTCCAGGCCTCCCGCCGCCCTAAGCGCTTCGCGCGTGACGAACAATGTAGAGCCGAGGCCGAAGCTCAGGCCTTTATCGACAAAGCGCGCGCACAGGACGCCGGGAAACAGATCGGTCGCGATCGCAAGGGCTTCCAGCCG